>NZ_JAAKZV010000275.1 GCF_011044975.1 Streptomyces coryli
GTGCGGGGGTGTGAGGTGCGTCATGCGGGCATGCCAGGGGCGCTGAGCGGGGGCGGTGGTGTGGGGCTCGGTCGGGATGACAAGCCGCTGGCGGTGAGGATGTGTTCCGCTGACATGGGCTGGCCGGGCTGTACGGCCATCGACATCGCGGCGCGTGCGGCTTCCGTGCCGGCCTGGGGTGGGATCACCAGGAGGGCGAAGTGGTCGTGCCGGCCGCGGGTGATGATCATGGTGTTGTCGCCGACCGCGGACCAGTCGATGCGGACGCTGTGCCCGTCGACGTCCACGTGGCGCGGGGCGTCGTCCCAGGCGCTCGCGTCGAGACCGACGCGGGCGAGCGGGCCCAGCCGGGCGGTCAGCGCGGTGAGCAGCGTGGGCAGTTCACCCTCGATGCCGCGTGAGCGCGGCCACCAGGCGCCGTCCAGCGTGCCCGTGCGGTTCGATGTCGTCTCCAGGCGCAGCACCGCGGTGCCCGGCAGAGCCGACTGGACACCGGTGTCCGTCAGCATCCGCACCGGCGGCGAGGTGTCTGGGTCGGTCCCGTTCCGGGCGGTGCGTACGCGCGTACGGGCCGACGTGTAGTGGTGACCGGCGATACGGTCGGCCTGCTGTGCGTTGAGGAGGCGGACCATCAACGCGCCGAGGACGATCATCAGCAGCGAGATGCCGATCGTAAAGAAGAGCTCCATCGTTCTCACCCGCCTTCCGGGCGTAGCGGCACGAGAGGGGTGCCCGGTCGCGGGATTGCCGCGGGCGGGCCGTGGCCGCCTTCGGCGTCCCAGACCGCCTCCTGGTCGCGATCGGCTGCTGCCGACCGCTGCCGGCGGGCGGCCTCCGCCATCAACTCACTGGCGGTGCCGGTACGCAGGGGGTCGGCGGCCGCGGCCATCAGCCAGGCGGCGGTCGCCTCCGGTGTCCCGGGCGGGATGACCAGCAGGTCCCAGCGGCCGATGCGATAGGAGAGCAGCAGCAGCTTGTGCGGGTCCTGCTCGTCCTTGAACCAGCCCACGTGCAGCACCCGCCCGGCCACGGGGACCTTGCGTGGGGTGGCCGGCCAGTGCGTGGGGTTCAGCGCTACGCGGGTGATCCGTCCCCACCGCGGGTCCAGCGCCGCCGTCAGAGCGGGAAGCTCGGCGGACAGATCGCGGGAACGGGGCCACCAGGCGCCGTCGAGCAGCGCGGGGGAACTGTCGGGAGGGGCCAGCGACAACCGGAGTGACGACTGGGAGATCCGGTGCTCGGCCGTTGGCGTGGGCATGGGCATGGGCATTGCGGTGGCGGTCATGACGCCGACCTCGCCCCGGACCGGTCTGCACCGGTCCGGAAGTCTCAACTCGCCGAAAACGACGCAAACACGGAAGCCTGCACACGAAATATCTTCGGTAGTTCCATTCTACGCCTGGCCTCTTCTACTCCTGGCCTCTGCTCCTGGCCTCTTTTACTCCTGGCCGCGGACGGCTCACGCCGCCCGGCCCTCGGCCGCCAGCAGGCGCCCCGCCTCGTGCGCGGTGGTCTCGGGCGGCACGACCAGCAGATCCCAGCGGCCCTTGCCCGGCGCGAGCAGGCAGATGGTGTGCGGCCCGTGGGCCGAAGAGGTACGGGACAGGCGCACCACGTGATTGGCGACGAACATCCGGCTCGGGAGGGCGGACCACATCGCACCGCTGACGGTGGCGACGGTGATCTGGCCCCAGGCGAGCGGCAGTGCGGCGATCAGCGTGGGCAGTTCGGTGATCAGGTCGCGGGAGCGGGGCCACCACGCACCGTCGATCATGCGTGGCAGCGGGCTCGGAGGGGCGATGCCCAGGCGTACCAGGGGCGGCCGGGGCAGCGGAAGGGGCGAGGTCAGGGTCATGGAGTCCTGTTCTGCGGGCGGGAAGGCCCGGCGGGGGTCGGGTACGGGGTCGGGTACGGGTTCAGTCGCGGCATTCAGTCGCGGCATTCAGTCGCGGCATTCAGTCGCGGCTTTCAGTCACGGCATTCAGTCACGGCATTCAGTCACGGCATTCAGTCACGGCATTCAGTCACGGCATTCAGTCACGGCATTCAGTCACGGCATTCAGTCACGGCATTCAGTCACGGCATTCACGCGCGCCTTTCACGCGCGTCGGGCGTCAATGCGGTCGGCGGAGGGCCAGCGCACGTCGCTCACCCAACCGAGGCGTTCGAAGAGGCGGATGGTGCCGGCGGAGGGGTCGACCTGACCGCGTTCGACGCCGTGCCGGGCGCTCGTGGGGTCGGCGTGGTGCAGGTTGTGCCAGCTCTCCCCGAAGGAGAGCAGGGCCAGCGGCCACAGGTTGGTGGCGCGGTCGTGGCGGCGGGTACGGAAGGGCCGGTCGCCGATCATGTGGCACAGGGAGTTGACGCTCCAGGTGACGTGGTGCAGCAGCGCAATGCGGACAAGTCCTGCCCAGACCAGGGCGGTCAGGCCGTGCAGCCAGCTGCCGCCGATGGCCCAGCCGGCGCCGAAGGGCAGCGCCAGGGTGACGAGGCACAGCCAGGGGAAGGCGCGGGCGACGGCACGGAGGCCGCGGTCGGCGAGCAGGTCGGGGGCGTATCGCTCGGCGGGGGTGATGTCGTTGCGGAACAGCCAGCCCACATGCGCGTGCGCAAGGCCGCGCAGCTGCCCGGCCAGATGGGTGCCGTAGCGGTACGGCGAGTGCGGGTCGCCGGGGCGGTCGGTGAAGGCGTGGTGGCGGCGGTGGGTGGCCACCCAGGTGATCACGTCGCCCTGGAAGCTCATCGAGCCGGCCACCGCCAGCGCCAGATGCAGCGGCCGCTTGGCCCGGAAGCTGCCGTGGGTCAGCCCGCGATGGAAGCCGACCGTGACGCCCAGCCCTGTGGTGACGTACAGGCCGGCGGCGAGCGCGAGGTCCGCGGGGTGCAGGAAATTGCCCCACAGCAGGCATACGGCCAGCCCCAGGGCCAGGAACGGGGCCACCACGATGGCGGCGGTCACCGCGACGTACGTGCGCTGGCCCCCGTCGCGCGGGGGCGCCGGATCAGGGGTCGGGAACGGGGACTTCCCGTCGTACTCCGGCTTGGCCGGGGCGGCGGGAGTAACAGGGGCTCGGGGTTCCGTGGAGAGAGTCTCTGACACGAATGCTCCTCAGCATCGGGGGTGGCTTCGCGACGCCGGGGGCTCGGGCTCCGT
Organism: Streptomyces coryli; assembly: GCF_011044975.1. GTDB lineage: Bacteria > Actinomycetota > Actinomycetes > Streptomycetales > Streptomycetaceae > Streptomyces > Streptomyces coryli. The sequence continues at coordinate 3,155 of NZ_JAAKZV010000275.1, forward strand.
ACCTCCAGCGTACGGCCGACGGCGCGGCAGGCATCGGGAATGGGGCTCCTCAGCTTCATTACGTGCGGGTGCCGGAGGGGCGGCAGCTCGACGCTCACCCCGGTCACGAGCCGGTCGTGGGCAAGGACCGCGTCGAAACCGGCCCGGGAGAGACGTGTCGCAACTCTCAAAGAACTCCGGCCCGCTGATGGCTGCGGGGCGGCGTAGACTCGAAATTACCGAGAGCACCCCGTATGCCGGTTTCTGGCCGGCGTCGTTCCCGGCGAGCAACCAGCCCGGGCAGACACGACGTGCGCCCGGAGAATGGTCCGCAGATGAGCGTGCCCATCACCCGCGACCCCGCCATCGCCGATTCCCTCCCGCCGGCCGCCCGGCTGGGCCCTGACCCGGGCAGACCGGGGAACCGGTCCGCTGGACGGCGCCTGGTGGCCGCGTTCCCGCGAGCTCGACCGCGAACTCCCCGCCCTTGCAGAGGCACTTGACCTGCGGTGGGGCCATATCACCAGGGTCATGGTCAATCCCGCCCACTGGCCGGTGATCCCGCGCAGGGTCAGGGCGGGCGGCCGTGCGCTGCACATCGGCTGGTGCATCGACCAGGACCCCAACAAGCTGCTGCTGCGCTCGTACAGCGTCGGCTGCTGGGACCTGCTGGTGATACCGCCGGAGACCGCCCCCGGCACCGCCGCCGGACTGCTGCGCGACGCCGCGGAGCCCGGCAACCGGCTCACCGCGAGCGACCTCCTGGCCAAGGTCGGCCGGCTCCCGTCCGCGGCGGTGGGGCGCGCGGCGTGAGGTCGGCAGGCCCGGAGTATTCGGCTGGCCCGGAGAGCGAGACGCCGCCCATGGAAGCCCTCATCGTCGCGGCTACCGCGACAACCACCCGGGGAGCACGCATGATTCAACCGCACAACGATCAGCACGATCAGCACACCCAGCGACTCGGACCTGACAGGTCAGGCCGCGCATGAGGCAGGAGCCGGACATCGGCACCGGCAGCCGGCAGGCACTCGCGCAGGCCGCGGCGGCACCACAGCTGCCCGAGCCTGGCATCGCCGAGGTCCGCATCATCGCGGCCGATCCGGAAACGGCACGCCAGATCGCGGAGGTGCTCCGCCTCCGCTTCGCAGCCGACGAGCAACGCAGCTATCCCGCCGGAATCGCCGGCGACGGCACCCGGCTGCACCTCACCGTGGACACCGTCCACATCCCCGAGGCCCACGGCGCACCCCGCCTCCGCCTCGTGACCAACCCCCCGCACAGCGACGAGCTGTAAGACGCGCTAACCGGCCGCCGACAGCGCCTCCAGCACCCGCGCCGCCGGCGGCACCCCGCCCGCCTTCCGCAATCCGACAGACCCGCTGGTGGACGCCTTCTACCAGGCGCAGGGGCGGCAGTTCTACGACGCGAGCCTCATCCGCGCCCGCACCCTCGTGCTCCGCGGCGAGGCGGACTTCCTGGGCTGACCCCGGAGCCCGGCCGCCGGGCCCTCTGCCAGCATGGTCATCCTGCACAGAGAAGGGCTGGCCAGGGTGGATCGTGCTTTTGTCGTCGCCGCGACGCACAGCAGCGCCGGGAAGACGACCGTGACGGGCATCCTGCTGCGGCTGCTGCGGGAGCGCGGGCTGAAGGTGCAGGCGTTCAAGATCGGGCCCGACTTCATCGATCCCGGGTATCACCGGGAGATCACCGGACGGCCATCCGTCAATCTGGATCTGTGGATGATGGGCGAGGAGGGCGTGCGGCGCTCGTACGTCCGGTGGTCCGCGGACGCGGATGTGTGCGTCGTCGAGGCGATGGGCGGGCTGTACGACGGCGAGAACGGGACCGAGAAGGGCAGCGCGGCACACATCGCCAAGCTGCTCGGGCTGCCGGTGGTCGTGGTCGTCGACGTGTGGGGGATGACGCGGACGGCCGGCGCCGTGCTGGGCGGGCTGATCGACTTCGATCCGGAGGTGCGGATCGCCGGGGCCGTACTCAATCGGGTCGGGAGCCGGCCGCATGCGGACATGGTCGTCGAGGGGCTGTCCGAGCGGCTGCGGGAGCGGGTGGTCGGGTGGGTCGAGCGCAGTGAGCAACTGCGGGTCGACGAGCGGCATCTCGGGCTGACCACCGTCGAGGAGAATCCGGCCGGGGTGGCGGAACGGGCCCGGGCGCAGGTCGCGGGCGGGCGGGATCTGGACGTGGAGCGGCTGCTGGCGGCGACCCGTGTGGAAGCACCGGCCGCCGAACCCGCCGGCACCGGTGCCCGGTCGCCCCGTGCGCGGCTTGCCGTCGCCCGGGACGCGGCCTTCTGCTTCTACTACGAGGAGAATCTGCGCGCGCTCGAGGCGGCCGGATTCGAGCTGGTGGAATTCCGGCCCACGGTCGACAGCCGGCTCCCCGACGGTGTCGATGCCGTGTATCTCGGCGGGGGTTATCCGGAGAGCTTCGGCGTCGAGCTGGGCGGCAATCGGTCGCTCGCCGATGAGCTGCGCACCCGCGCCGGGAGCGGGCTGCCGATCTACGCCGAGTGCGGCGGGATGATGTATCTCGCCAGGTCGCTGACCGGCTTCGACGGGGAGCGCCATGACATGACCGGCATCCTTCCCATCGATGTGGTGATGGACCGCAAATACCTCGCCATCGCTTACGTGGACGTGCACACGCTCGCGCCCTCCGCGCTCGGTGACGGCGGACAGCGGGCGCGCGGGCAGGAGTTCCATCAGTCCCGTATCGCCGCGGCCTCCCCCGGTATGGAGCCGAATCTGTACGACGTGACCACGAGCACCGGCGACGTACGGCGTGCGGGCTACGTCGTCGGCAATGTCACGGCCAGCTATATCCATCTCCACTTCGGCAGGCATCCCGAGCTCCCGCGGAATCTCCTGCGGGCAGCGGAGGCCGCCCGGTGAAGCGCGCCCTCACGGTCCTGGCCGCCGCCGGGGCCCTCGCCCTCGCCGCCGCGGCCCCCGCGCACGCCGCCGACTACCGCTACTGGTCGCTGCGGCACGGCGACGACGGCGCCTGGACGACCACCACCGTCGGCCCGGGCACGTATCGCCCGCAGGACGGCGCCGTGGAGGGCTGGCGCTTCGCCGTCTTCCAGGAGGCGACGAAGGACTCCGTGAACCCGCGCGCCAAGCCCGACTTTGACGCGATCTGCGGCTCCACACCGGCGAAGGCGGGCACCAAACGCGTCGCCCTGGTCCTCGACTTCGGCACCGCGAAGGATGCCCCGCCCGGGGAGCGGCCCCCGGCCGCCGTACGCAAGGAGTGCGTGCGGCTGCCGCCGGACGCCACCACCGCGGAGGGCCTGGCCGAGGCGGTGCCGCCGCTGCGATACGGCAACGGCGGGCTGCTGTGCGCCATCGCGGGATATCCGCGGAACGGCTGCGCCGATGTGGTGGGCGGGGAGCGCGCCAGCACCAAAGCCCCGGACGACGCCGGCAACGGTGAAGACGGCGGACCGTCCGTAGGCCTGCTGGCCGGCGCCGCCCTCGTCGTCGCGCTCGGCGGCGCCGCCGCGTGGCAGGTCCGGCGCCGGAGCGGCGGGCAGCGGTGAGGGCGGTCGTACTCCGCCGGGAGCAGATCCACTGACTTCCGGCGGGGGACGATCCAACGGGCCCGCGCTGACAGCTTGTTGCCATGACCACAACCACTGTCACCGGAGCCACCCGCAGCAAGCTTCCCCTCGCCGCTGCGAGCGGCTTTCTGGCCGGCTTCTTCGGACTGACCGCGGTCGCCGCCGTCGGCGACGAGCTCCCCAAACCAGACGCCCCCACCCGCGATGTCGTCTCGTACTACACCGACAACGCGCTCGCCTCCTCCCTCACCGGTGTGATCATGCTGCTCGGCGCGGCCGCGCTGTTCGCCGTCGTGCGCGGCGGGTTCGTACGGCCCCTCGGCAGGGCTGCCCGCGGCGCCGGAATGGCGGCGGTGGCGCTCCTCTGCCTGTCCGCCCTGACCGGCTTCGCCCTCGCCCTCTTCACCCCCGGCCTCGCGGACGGCACCGTCGGGCTGCTCCGCGACGTCAACTTCGCCACCGGCGGGACGCTGCACGTGGCCGCGCTCGGCCTGTTCGTCCTCTTCGCCGCCCGCGGCGGCCCGTTCGGGCGCGGGGTGACGCGCTTCGGGTACGTGGCCGGGGCCGTCGCCGTGATGTCGCTGCTGTCGCTCGCGGTGTACGGGGCCTCGCCGCTGATCCCGGTCGGGCGGCTGCTGTGCATGGCGTGGCTGATCACGGCGGTCCTGCGGGCTCGCCGCTGATCACCGCCTCACGCCGGCGCCGGCTGCGGTTGCTCCGGCGCCGGCACCAGGCGCCCCGTGCGATGCAGGGCGTGCAGCGCCGTCGCGCAGGCCAGGCCGAGGGCGATGAGGACCAGCCACGGCAGCGCCGGGAGGCCTGCCGAGCGGGCGGTGTCCAGGGCCGCCCCCGTGGCGAGGTTGCCGGTGGCGATGCCCACGCCCGAGAGGGTGTTGTAGAAGCCGTAGTGGGTGGCGACGTGGTGGTCGCCGGAGAGGCGGACGATGGTGTCCATCTCGAAGGGGTACGCGAGCATCGTGCCGACCGCGAGCAGCAGCGCCGCCGTCGCCGCGGGGACGGCCGCCAGCAGCCAGCGGCCCGGTCCGCCGGCCGGTACGGGCAGCGCGGTCGCCGCCAGCAGTGGCGTGAAGGCCAGGCCCATCGCCGTAAGTCCCCAGGTCAGGGCGGCGCTTGGGCCGAGGCGGGCCTTGCACCAGGCGGTCAGACGGGTCTGGAAGAGGATCGTGCTCAGGCCCGACACCGCGAAGAGCAGCGCCACCGCGATCGTCCCGGACGTGCCGTCGCCCGCCAGCCGCCGCACCTCCAGCGGCAGGGCGAGATAGACCTGGAAGGACAGCACGTACGAGCCGATCATGGCGCAGGAGAAGAGCAGGAAGGGGCGGTTGGCCGCGATGCCGCGCCACACCGTCCATACGCTGCCGGTCGCGGCCTTCGTGTCGCCCGCTCCCCTGCGCGCCGGCAGCGCGCGGATCTGGACGATGCTCAGCAGCGCGAAGACGACCGCCGAGACCAGGCAGGTCAGGCGGAAGTCGACACCGGTCAACGCCATGCCGAGCAGCGGGCCGAGCAGGATGCCCGCCTGGTAGCAGACGTTGAAGAGGGCGAACGCCTCCACCCGGCGGTCGCCCGCGTCCGCGGCGAGGTAGGCGCGTACGGCCGGGTTGAAGAGCGCGCCCGCCAAGCCCGTAGCGGCGGAGGCGGCGATGAGTGCGGGCAGCGACGTCGTGAAGCCGAGCGCCGCGAAGCCCGCGGTGCGCAGCAGGCAGCCGGCGACGATGAGCGGCTTGTAGCCGAAGCGGTCGGCGAGGGTGCCGCCGACGAGGAACATGCCCTGCTGGCTGAAGTTCCGTACGCCGAGGATCAGTCCGACCGCCCAGCCGGCCAGACCGAGGGTGCCGGAGAGGTGGGCGGCGAGGTAGGGCATCAGCATGTAGAAGCCGAGGTTGATGGTGAACTGGTTCGCCATCAGCAGCTGCACGCTGCGGTCGTAGGTGCGCGCCTGCGCGAGCATGTTCCTCATGCGTGCACCTCCGCGGCCGGTGTGGCCTCCGCGGCCGGGTCGGACACCGTCGTGCAGCGGGTCCAGCGCAGGGCTTCCTTGTCGTCCTGGCTGCCGATGACGTCCGGTTCCGGTGGGGGCGGGGCGTCCAGCAGGTCGTGGCGGGCGCAGAAGTCGTCGTCGTAGACCGTGCCGAGGTAGCGGTGCGGGCCGTCCGGGAAGACGGCGACGACCGTGGCGTCGGCAGGGAGTTGGGCCGTGATCCAGCCCGCGACCAGGGCGACCGCGCCGGCGCTCCAGCCGCCGGTGGCGTAGTGCGAGGCGGCGAGCTGCCGGCAGGCCCAGACAGCTTCGCCCGGGGCCACCCAGTGGACCTCGCTGAAGGCGTCGTACGCGACATTGCGCGGATGGATGCTGGAGCCGAGGCCGCGCATGAGGCGGTTACGGGCCGGCTGGCCGAAGACCGTCGAGCCGACGCTGTCGACGCCGATCAGGCGCAGCCCCGGGCAGAGCGGGGCGAGCGCGCGGTGGATGCCGGCGGAGTGGCCGCCGGTGCCGACGCTGCAGACCAGGGCGTCGATGTGGCCGAGCTGGGCGGCGAGTTCGAGGGCGAGGGGGGTGTACGCGGCGACGTTGTCGGGGTTGTGGTACTGGTCCGGGCACCAGGCGCCGGACTCCTTGGTCATCAGCTCGGCGACCCGTTCGCGGCGGGCCTGCTGCCAGCCGCCGCGCGGGTGCGGTGCGCCGACGACGTCGACGCGGGCGCCGTACGCGACCAGCAGCCGCCGTAGTTCCGGCTCCAGGCCCGGGTCGGTGACGAGGGTGACGGGGTGGCCGAGGGCGTGGCCCGCGAGCGCGAGGCCGAGGCCGAGGGTGCCGGATGTCGACTCCACGACCGGGGCGCCGGGGGCTAGTTCGCCGCGGGCGCGGGCGCGGCGGAGCATGTGCAGGGCGGGGCGGTCCTTGATGCCGCCGGGGTTGAAGCCCTCGAGCTTCGCCCAGAAGCGGCGGTCGGGTGGAGTGAGGGGGGCGCCGATGGGGAGGACGGGGGTGTTGCCGACGAGGGTGGGCAGGGTGGTGCTGCGCGCGGGGG
>NZ_JAAKZV010000276.1 GCF_011044975.1 Streptomyces coryli
GCGCGGGCGCCGTCGAGGTGTGCCGTGAAGTGGATCGGGGGTTTGAATGGGGAGGCCAGATCCTCGACGGCCTCCGGGAGCCCCCATCCGAGTACGTCGAGGACCTCCTCGAGCGTGGGTGCCTCCTCGAGCTCCTCGGCCATGTCCTCGATCAGCCAGCCGAGCGCGTCAGCTGCGTCTTCCAGTACGTCGGCGGGCAGTGGGGGCAGCGGGGAGTCGCTCATCGCGGTTCCTTTGACAGTCCGGTTCCGCCCGCTCGGCTGCGGGCGCTACAGGCCCAGGGCCTTCAAATGGCCGGGCAGGTAACCGCTCAGGGTCACCTGGTCGTACGAGCCGTCCAGGAGCCCGATCGCGCGGGCCTCTGCCTCGTCCAGCTGCCGGGTGCTGCCGTCCGCGGTCTCGGCCATACCGAACTGGCCGACGCTGCCGGACTCGCCCATCAGCTCCATCAGGTCGGCGTCCGCGCCGGCCGCGTGGTAGATCTCCGGCGGCCGGAAGCGGGGCACGAGGGCGGGCTCGTGGGCGACGACGGTCCAGTCGCCGGACCGCACGGCGTCGTCGTCGGTGTAGACGGCATGGGGGCGGACGTCCGGGGCGGCGGCGGAAGCGGGCGGCCACTCCTGGGTCTCGTACGAGCCGCGCAAGAACCCCAGTGGGAGCCCGAAGGCGTCCTCGGCCGCCAGCACCACGGCGAAGTGGAACTCGCCGTTCGCCGCCGGCACGGCCAGGATGTCGCCGACGGCGGGACCGGACTTCTTCTTCATCGGACTCCCGTCCCTCCTACCTCGTTGCTGCGCGCCAGCGTACCGCCGGTCAAGGGTGAGGTCGGAGAAGGCCGGACGAGACCTGCGGGACGTTCACTGGCAGTTCTTCTTTCGCCACTCCGCCATCTTCTGCTTCTTCTTCGTCTCGTAGCGCTCGTACTCCGCGCGTTTGTCCGCACCCAGGGGGTTCTGCCGGTTGCCGCGGTAGTCCTTCCCCTTCTTGCCGATGACCGTCTTGTACTTCTCGGCCGTGCGCTGCTCGAGGAGCCTGGACTCGCCGTACGTCCTGGTGCCCGGGAGGACTCGGATGCGGTCGCCCTTCGCGGGGTTGAACCTGTTGTTGTTCTTGCTGTGGCGGTACTGGACGCTCTTGGGCGTCTCCTTCCCGCCGAACATCCCGGAGTAGTAGACCTTGCCGTTCTTGTCGACCAGCACGTAGTTCCGGTAGCCGCCGCGGTCGAAGTACGAGTACGGGCGGTCTTTCTTGCCCGGCAGGGCTGCGTAGGCGACGCCGTTGGGCGCGCGGGCCGGGGCGTCGTGGGTGTACACCGCCTGCTGGTACGTGGGCCCGCGGGGCTTCGCCGGGACATACGCGACCTGGCACAGCTCCTTCTTGCGCTTCTTCCGGGCGGCATCGGCCTTCTCCTTGAGCTCGGCCGCCTTCTTCTTCAGCCTCTCGATCTTCTTGCTCTGGTCGTAGAGCTTCTTCAGGCCCTTGCCGATCTTCGTGCCGTTCTTGACGATCGACTTGCCGACGTTCCAGGCCTTCTTCGGGTTGAAGAGATACTTCTTCGCCAGCTTCAACGGCATCCCGCCGACGACCATCAGCAACGCGTTGATGACCGTCTCGGTGCAGGCGCTGCCATCACCCTCGGTTATGCACTTCAGCGCGTCGGTGAGCCCGCTCTCCTCACCGGCGATCTTGATCAATTCCATGGCGGCCTTCTTCAGATCCGCCTTGGTGACGCCGTACTCCGTGAGCGCCTTGTCCAGATCGCTCTTGGCCTTGTCGTACGCCTGCTGCTCCGGAGTGGTCAGCGGGTCCGTCGCGCCGGTGTTGTTGGCGGGACCGTCACCTCCGTCGTCGCCGCCCTGGTCGTCGCCGCTGCCGTTGGAGCCGTCGGCCTGCGGGTCGCCGTTCTTACCGCAGTTGTCGCCGCCGGTGACCTTGCACACCTGGGTGCTGATGCCCTGCGCGATGGTGTCGCCCACCGTCGTCATCAGCAGCGCACCCACGATGGCCACGACCACCGCGATCACGCCGACGTACTCCGTGGCCCCCTGGCCGCGGTCGAAGTGCCGCAACCCGAACTGCCGCGACAAGCTCAGCTTCCGACGCCACCCGCGCGCTCTGCCGCCCCGCCGACGCATCTCAGCCCCACTCCCCCACCCGCACCGAGCTCACTCAAGAGCTTCGAACATACGGCAGGTGGACAGCTGTCGCATGGGTCCCAGGACCCAACGTCGCCACCTGCAGCGGGAGTTCGCGGGAGAACTACCAGGGCAGCTCCCGCACCTGCTGCACGCACAGCACGATGAAGAGCAAGCCCGCCGCTGTCAGCATGCCGTTGCTGAGCCAGCCGTTGCGCCATTCATGTGGGGTGCGGCTTGTGTTCAGGAGCCAGACCAGGGTCAGGGCCAGGAAGGGCATGAAGAAGGCGCCCAGGACGCCGTAGATGATGACCAGTTGGAAGGGCTGGTCCCACCAGAGGAGGGCCATGGGCGGGAAGGTCAGCCACAGGACGTACGCGCGGAAGGGGACGGACGTTTCCCGCTGGCCCTCGGCCACCTCCGCCACCGCGGAGTCGGTGGTGGGCGGCGCGGCGTCGGCGAACATGATCTCGGCCCGCTGCTTGCGGTAGTACTCCACGAAGTCCGCGAAGAGCAGGCTCACCCCGTGCCAGACGCCGATCAGCGAGGTGAAGGACGTGGCGAAGAAGCCGATCAGGAAGAGCTTCGCCGTCGTCTCGTCGAAGCGCCTCTCGAGGATGTCGGAGAGGCTCAGGAGGCCCTTGTCGCCCTCCGCCAGCGCGATGTTGGACGCGTGCAGCAGCTCGGCGCCGACGATCAGCATCGCCACGACGAAGATGCCTGTCGTGACGTACGCGACGCGGTTGTCGAGCCGCATCACCTTCATCCAGCTGGAGTCCGTCCAGCCCTTGGCGTTGACCCAGTAGCCGTAGCTGGCCATCGTGATCGTGCCGCCGACGCCGCCGATGAGGCCGAGGGTGTAGAGGATCGAGCCGTCCGGGAGGACCGGGGCCAGGCCGGCGAAGGAGGCGCCGATGTCGGGCGAGACGCGGATCGCCACGTAGACGACGATCACGAACATGACGCCGACCAGGATCGTCATGACCTTCTCGAAGACCGCGTACTTGTTGAACCAGACGAAGGCCAGGCCCACCAGGCCGCACAGGATCGCCCAGTATTTGAGCTCCATCCCGCCGAAGAGCGCGTGCAGCGGCAGCGCCGAGGACGACATCGCCGTGGCGCCGTAGACGAAGCCCCAGATCACCACGTAGATGACGAAGTAGACCGTGGTCCACGAGCCCAGCGTGCGCCAGCCCTCGAAGAGGGTGCGGCCGGTGGCCAGGTGCCAGCGGCCGACGGCCTCGGCCAGGGAGATCTTGACCAGACAGCCGATGACGGCCGCCCACATCAGGGTGTAGCCGAACTTGCTGCCCGCGATGAGCGTGGCGACCAGGTCGCCGGCGCCGACGCCGGTCGCGGCCACCACGATGCCCGGGCCCACATGGCGCCAGCTCGCCTTGCGCATCGACAGCTCGGCGCCGCCGGTGTCGGTCTTTTCGGCCATGTGGCCTCCCCGCGCTCACTCGTCCCCATTGACTTTGTCGCCGCATGATCGCGGAAGACGCGGATGTCGACAAGGGCGCGTGCGCGGGGCTTCGCTCCGGGTGGGTGTCAGGCCGCCAAGTCGTGCTGCACCCCGCCGCCGCGCCGCTCGTTACGGCCCTCGGCCCGGCGCAGCTGCCGGTCGATGCGCAGGTCGCGGGCGTGGCCGACGATCGACGGGGCCAGCAGCACCGCCGTGAAGGCGAGGAGGGAGAGGACGTAGAGGACGATGTCGAATGCCGAGTTCGTGTTCATGCCTCTATGGTTCCTTCTTCTTGCGTACGCAACGAGTGGCAGCACTGCCGTAAGGCATCGAATTACTGCCACTTCGGCGGTACGCTGGCAGACATGCTGAACAACGTGGTCTGCGTCCTCACCCACGACGTCAACGCCTTCGAGATGGGCGTCATTTGCGAGGTCTTCGGGATCGACCGCAGCGATCAGGGGCTCCCTGTCTACGACTTCGCCACCGTCGCCGGCGAGGAGCCGCCGATCCGGCTGCACCCGGGGATGGCCGTGACGCCGAGCCACCGCGGCCTGGACCGGATCGCCGAGGCGGATCTCGTCGCCGTGCCCGCCGGACAGCAGTTCATCTCGCGGGAGTTCCCGGAGGACCTCCTCGAGGCGCTGCGCGCCGCCGTGGACCGGGGGGCGTACGTGCTGTCCGTGTGCACCGGGGCGTTCCTGCTGGGGCGCGCCGGGCTGCTGGACGGGCGGCAGTGCACCACGCACTGGCGGCATGCGGACGACCTCGCGCGCCAGTACCCGCGCGCGGAGCTGGAGCCGGGCGTGCTGTACGTACAGGACGGGCCGGTGATCACCTCGGCCGGGACCGCGTCCGGGATCGACGCCTGCCTGTCGCTCGTACGACAGGAGCAGGGCAGCAAGGTCGCGAACACCATCGCCCGGCGCATGGTGGTGCCGCCGCACCGGGACGGCGGGCAGGCGCAGTACATCCAGCGCCCGGTGCCGGAGCGGTGCGGGGACGACGCGATCGGGGAAGCGCTCGCGTGGATGCAGGACCACCTGGACCAGGAGAGCACCGTCGAGGAGCTGGCGGCGCTGGTGCATCTGGCGCCGCGGACGTTCGCGCGGCGGTTCCAGCAGGAGACCGGGAGCACCCCGTATCAATGGATGCTGGGGCAGCGGGTGCTGCACGCCCAGCATCTGCTGGAGGAGACTGATCTGACCGTCGACGCGATCGCGGCGCGGGCGGGCTTTGGCAATGCCGCGACGCTGCGGCACCACTTCCTGCGGCGGCTGGAGACGACGCCGAACGCGTACCGGCGGACTTTCCGGGGGCCGCAGGCGGTCGCGTAGCAGCAGGGCACACGAAGCCCCTGGCAAGTCGGGCAGTCTTGGACGTGCACCCGCCCACCAGGGGCCGCTTGCGCGCTCCGGGTCACTTGACCCAGGTGATCGCCTTGTCCTCGTACGGGTTGGGCTCGAGGCCGGTGCTGCCCTCGTACTCCACGCCGCCGATGGCGTTGCCCTTCGCCGCCCCGCTCAGGTCGCAGCTCTCGTACGACGCGCCCTTACTGGCGAAGTCGTCCGGCGCGGACTCGCTCTCGCACTTGCCCGGGATCTCACCGCTGAGAACCGCGCCGGTGGGGCCGCCGTTCGCCGCGAACACCCGCAGTCCGGAGACGGAGCTGAAGGACAGGTCGGTGCCGCCGGCGTTCTCGATCTTCGACTTGACGTAGTACGCGTCGATCTTGTCGGCGTTGTTCGCGCCACCTGCCTTGAGGTCCGCGCTCGTGCCCTTGTCGATCGCCGTCACGGTGATCGAGATGGTTCCCTTCTTGTCGCCGACCTTGAACGGAACGGTCGCCGTCTCGCCCACCTTCAGCTTCGTGCCCGGAGCGGTGGTCTTGACGTTCCCGGCCTCAGCCGCGCCGTCCTCGCTCGCCTTGTCCTCCGGCGCGCTCGACTCATCTTTCGGCGCGCTCGCTTCGGACTCGCTCGGAGACGACGCGGACGACGGCTCCTCGTCCCCTCCGCACGCACTGAGCGTGAGTCCCATAACAGCGACAACAGCGGCAACTACCCAACGTCCCTTGCGCATTTCCCCGGCTTTCGAGAGTTCAGCTTCGGTGAGCCTTGTTGCTCACAGGACGAGGAGCCCATGTTGTAACGCCCCCCGTAGGTGCCATAGTTTCACAGGAGCACCTTCCGTAACGCAGCCGCATCCTGAGAACGCGTACCGGCGGACTTTCCGGGGGCCGCAGGCGGTCGGTGCCTGAGGGACCACTACGCTCCCCCAAATGTTCAATGACAACAGGAAGTTACGGCGCCACTCCATAGTCACAGCAGCCACAGCGCTGCTCCTGCTCGCGGCCGGCTGCGGCAGCGGCGGTGATGCGTCGCCGGCCGCCGAGGACCAGCCGGAGACCTCCGCGCGGCCGAGCCCCGAGATCAAGGATCCCGCCGTGGAACCGGCCGCGCTGCGGAACGTGGACCCGTGCGGGCTGCTCAACGCCAGGACGCTCGGCAAGCTCGGCACCGTCGCACCCGACAGCCAGTCGTCCCCCGAGTGGGGCGTGTGCAGCGCCGACGTGAAGGACGCGAGCGGCGGGACCGTCGAGCTGACGCTGCGTGTCGGCGACCAGCTGACCGTCGTGGACGATCCGACGGAGAAGCTCAAAGGCCTCCCCCTGGTCATCGATGACGACGACGCCCCCAAGCAGTGCTGGACGTCCGTCCTGACGTCGTACGAGACGTCGCTGGCCATCACCTTCCAGGTCGAGTACGCGGGCGGCGACGCCTGCGCCGCCGGGAAGAAGGCGCTGGCCGAGGTCGTGGACGCGATCCACGCGGGGCCCCCGCAGTACCGCAAGCCGGCCCGCTCAGTCCTGGCCACCGACCCGTGCACGGCCGCCGACAAGCAGGCCGTGGCGACCGCGCTCGGCAAGAAGCCGTGGGTGGAGGTCAACGACCTGCACACGTGCGACATGTGGGCGGGCGATACGGACTACCCGCAGGTGTCCGTGCGGTTCTTCAAGGGCCTGCCGCTCGAGGCGGCGGACGGGCAGCCGGTCGACCTCGGCGGTGGCGTGCGGGCCATCCAGGCGAAGGAGAAGGACATCACGACCAACTGCGATGTCTCCTGGCGCCGGGTGGCGACGCCGACCCCGGACCAGGCCACGGGCTACGGCGAGCTGGTCTCCGTGACGTACAGCGATGAGACCGAAAGCAGCCTCGACACCACGACCGCCTGCAAGAAAGCGGTCGCGGTGGCGAGGACCGTGGTGCCGTCCCTCGGCTAGATCCCTCGGCGAGAGCTAGACGACCAGGCTGACCAGCGCCGCCACCGCGAAGCCCGCGACCGACAGCACCGATTCCAGGACCGTCCAGGACTTCAGGGTGTCGCGCTCGGAGATGCCGAAGTACTTCGCGACGATCCAGAAGCCGCCGTCATTGACGTGCGAGGCGAAGATCGAGCCGGCCGAGATCGCCATGATGACCAGGGCGAGATGGGCCTGCGAGTAGTCGCCGTTCTGGAGCAGCGGGGCGACGATGCCGGCGGTCGTGACGATCGCGACCGTCGCGGAGCCCTGGGCGACGCGGAGCACGACGGAGATCAGCCAGGCGAGCAGGATGACCGGCAGGCCGGCGTCGTTGAAGGCGTCGGAGAGGGCGTCGGCGATGCCGCTGACCTGCAGCACCTTGCCGTAGATACCGCCGGCGCCGACGACGAGGAGGATGTTGCCGACGGGCTTCAGGGAGGCGGTCGAGACCGTCTCCAGGGACTTGCGGGACCAGCCGCGGCGGATGCCCAGCAGGTAGTACGCCATCAGCAGCGCGATGGTGAGCGCCACGAAGGGGTGGCCGAGGAACTCGATCACCGAGCGGGTGGTCGACGGGTCGAAGGCGATGGAGGAGAAGGTCGCCGCGAGGATGAGGACCAGCGGGGTGCCGATGATGGTGAGGACGGTGCCGAGCGACACCGGCGTCTCATCAGTGGGACCGTGCGGACCGTCCTTGCGGTCCGCCGCCACCGCCGCCTTCGCCTCCTCGGCCGCCTCCAGCATGTCCTGCGGTACGGGCACGAAGACCCGCTTTCCGATCCACGCGGCGTACGCCCAGGCCGCGATGACCGACGGGATGCCGACCACGACGCCCATCAGGATGATCCAGCCGAGGTCCACGTGCAGCAGCCCGGCCGCGGCCACCGGGCCCGGGTGCGGCGGCAGGAAGGCGTGCGTCATGGAGAGGCCGGCGAGCAGCGGCATCGCGTAGAGCAGGATCGACTTGCCGCTGCGCTTGGCGGCCGCGTAGACGATCGGCGCGAGCACGAAGATACCGACGTCGAAGAAGACCGGGATGCCGAAGATCAGGCCGGTCAGGCCCATGGCGAGGGGCGCGCGCTTCTCGCCGAAGAGGTTCAGCAGGCGGGAGCTCAACGCCTCCGCTCCGCCGGACACTTCGAGGATCGCGCCGAGCATGGTGCCCAGGCCGATGATGATCGCTACGTGTCCGAGGATGCCGCCCATCCCGGCTTCGATCTGGGATATCGCGTCCGACTTCTGCACCGTGCCGAAGAGTTCGGTGACGGAGAGGCCGGCCGCGAGGCCGCTGGCTATGGAGACGGCGAGGAGGGCGACGAAGGGCTGCAGCCGGACCTTGATGATCAGGAAGAGCAGGAGGGCGATCCCGAGGACGGCGACCGTGAGCAGGCCCGCGGTGCCGTCGATGACGGTGAGGAGACCGCCCGTGTGCGGTGGCGTGGGGGGTGGTTCGGCTGCGATGAGCATGAGCAGCTTCCGTTCAGGGGGTTTTCGGGCAGGGGGGACCGCGGGACGGCGCGTGCTGCGTGGGTGCGTGCGCCGTCCCGGCGGGGTGATGCGTGAAGAAGGGGTCTCGCAAGGGCAAGATCAGTCGACGACCGCCAGCGCGTCGACCTCGACCAGCAGGCCCGGCGGCAGGCCGACGTACACGGTGGTACGGGCCGCGGCGGGCGCCTTCAGGTCGGCGAAGTACTCGTTCCAGATCTCGTTGAACTCCGGGAAGTGCGCCACGTCCGTCAGATAGACGCGGATCATGATCGCGTCCTCCCAGGAGGAGCCGCCCTCCTCCAGGATCGCCTTGACGTTGGCGAAGGTCTGCAGGGTCTGCTCGCGCAGGGTCGGCCCGGCGGGGGTGGGGGCCTTGCCCTCCTCGGCGGGCAGGAAGCCGACCTGGCCGGCGACCTGGAGCAGGTTGCCCTTGCGGACGCCGTGCGAGAACTTCGCGGGCGGGGCGGTGTGGGTGGCGGGGGTGTAGGCCGTCTTGTCGCTCATGTGGGGTGGGTTCTCCCTGAGTAGTCGTCGCTGATCGCCTCCGCGGTGCGGCGCAGCTGCGGGAAGAGGGCGAGGAGTTCGTCCGCGGAGACGACCACGTTCGGCGCCGACAGGGACGCCGCGGCGACCGTACGGCCGGATGCGTCCCGGATGGGGGCGCCGATGCAGTTGATGGACTCCTCGTGGCCGCCGAGGTCGGTGGCCCAGCCCTGCTCGCGCACCTTGGCCAGCTCCTTCAGGAAGGCGTCGGCGTTCGGCGTCGAACGGGGCGTGTAGGTGGGGTAGTCGAGCCGCTCGGCGACGGCGCGCCGCTCCGGCTCGGGGAGGTCGGCGAGGAGCAGCTTCGCCACGGCCGCGACGGTGATCGCGACGGGCTTGCCGATACGGGAGTACATCCGTACCGGATAGCGGCTCTCCACCTTGTCGATGTAGAGCACCTCCTTCTCCTCGTATACGGCGAGGTGGACGGTGTGGCCCGTGGCCTCGTTGAGCTTGACGAGGTGCGGGTGGGCGATCTCGCGTATGTCGAGGTTCTCGACGGCTTCCTGCGCGAGGGCGAAGAGGCGGGCGCCGAGGCGGTAGCGCTGGTCCTCCTGGCGGTAGACCAGGCCGTGTTCGTGGAGCGTACGGAGCAGCCGCATGGCGGTGGACTTGTGCACGCCGAGGCGGGTGGCGACCTGCTCGAGGCCCGCGGGGCCCTCGGCGAGGAGGGGGAGGATGGACAGGGCGCGGTCGACGGTCTGGCTCATGACGCGCTCACCTCCTGCTCGGTCCAGCCCGGCGTCAGGCGCAGTGTCTCCCACGCGTCGTCGCCGAGGCCGACCAGTTCGTCGGCGTGGCGCCGGGTGGGGGGCGGGGCGAGGT
>NZ_JAAKZV010000277.1 GCF_011044975.1 Streptomyces coryli
CCCGGCGCCGGTTCCGGAGCCGGGGCGGCCGTACGCTCCGGAGCCGCGGCGCGCGGGGCGGGGGAGCGGCGTACCGGCGGGCCGACGGTGGCCACGGTCTCGCGTGCCGGGCCCGGCAGCACCTGCGGATGGGGCAGCACGCCGGCGGCGGGCTCGGGCCGCGACGTCTCCGGCGCGGGAGCGGGTCCTGGCTCGGCGGCGACGCACCCGGTGGCAACCGAGACGACCGCCACGGCGCAAAGGAGCGCGGCTGCGGGCTTTGAAGGCACCCGGTAACACTGCAGTCCAGCGCGGGACTTGGGAATTCCCTGCAGGGGTGACGCCGCGGGCGCCGGGTTTACTTCACGGCCATGCCGCGGAGCAGCTCCTCCGCGCGCGCCCGCAGCTCCTGCCGCGTCACCCGCTGGCTTTGGTACGAGCCCGCCGCGCAGGTGAAGAGGATGCCGTCGCACCACGCCACCAGTGACAGCGCCTGCCGCTCCGGCTCCCCGGCCCCGGCGGCGCGCAGCATGGCCTCCGTCATCTCACGGAAGACCCGGCCCGAGCGGTCGTAGATCTCGCGCAGCTCCGGGCGGCGGGTGGCCTCGAGGGCGAGTTCGTACCGCGCCACCAGCAGGTCCCGGTGGCCGGTCAGGGAGCGGTGGAGGGCGAGGGACAGCGCGTCGGCGAGCGCGGTGACGCCGCCGCCCTCGGCCGGGAATTCATCGACCGCCAGCACCTGGCTCTCGCGGTCGGCCAGGCGGCGTACGGCCAGTTCGAGGAGGGCGGCGCGGCTGCGGGCGACGTTCGAGGTGGCGCCCGCGGGCAGGGCGGCCTGCTCGTCGACGGCGCGGTGGGTGAGGCCGCGCAGGCCGCGCTCGGCGAGGAGAGCGAGCGCGGCGTCGGCGACGGCTTCCTGACGGGGGTTCATACGGCGACCCTAGCGCATTTCACTACACCCGTAGTACGGTGACACTACAGATGTAGTGAAGGGATGTGGGGATCATGAATGAACCGCACGCGGTCGTCATCGGAGCCGGCATCGGCGGCCTGACCGCCGCCGCCGCGCTGCACCGGGCGGGCTGGCGGGTGACCGTCGCCGAGCGCGCCGCGTCGCTGGAGCCGGTCGGCGCGGGCCTCGCCGTCGCCCCCAACGGCCAGCGCGCCCTGGACACCCTCGGCCTCGGCGACCCCGTCCGCGACCAGGCCGCCTGGCAGGGCAGCGGCGGCCTGCGCACCCCGGGCGGCCGGTGGCTGGCCCGTACCGACACGTCAGCCGCCGCGGAACGTTTCGGCGGGTCGATCGCGATGGTGCACCGCGCGACCCTGATCGACCTGCTCGCGGCTCAAATCCCGCAGGGAGCCGTGCAGCTGGGCGTCACTGCCAACCTGATCGACCCGGGCGCGGGCGACCGTCAGGCGGCCGTCGAGCTGGGCGGCGAGCGGGTCGCGGCGGACCTCGTCGTGGCCGCCGACGGCGTCAACTCCGCCGTCCGCGCCCGCCTCTTCCCCGACCACCCGGGCCCGGCCTACGCCGGCTTCACCGCCTGGCGCATCGTCGTGCCCGCCCCCGATATGCCCTTCGTGCCGCACGAGACCTGGGGGAGGGGCGAGATGTGGGGCAGCCAGCCGCTCAAGGACGGCCGGGTGTACGCATACGGCACCGCCGGCGTCCCCGAGGGCGGCCGCTCACCCGACGGCGAGAAGCAGGAGCTGCTGCGCCGCTTCGGCTCCTGGCACGCCCCCATTCCCCAACTCATCGCCGCCGCGCGCGAGGACGAGGTGCTGCGCAACGACGTCCGCCACCTCCGCACGCCGCTGGCCGCGTACCACCGGGGCCGCACCGCGCTGATCGGCGACGCCGCGCACGCCATGCCCCCGAGCCTCGGCCAGGGCGGCAACCAGGCCCTCGAGGACGCCGTCGTCCTCGCCCACCACATCGCGACCGGCGCGACCCCGGTCCCGGACGCCCTCGCCGCCTACACCCGCGACCGGCTCCCGCGCACCCAGCAGATCGCGCGCCGCTCCGCGCAGGCCGGCCGCGCCACCACCCTGCGAGCCGCCCCCGCCGTCACCGTCCGTAATGCCCTCATCGCCGCCGTCGCCCGCCTCGGCCCCGGCCTGATGCTGCGCAGCATGGACGGCATCGCCGACTGGCGACCGCCGGGGCCGGGTGCCGGAGGCGGCCCGTATGCTGCCAGCTCACGAAGTGACGGCACAGGAGGCTGAACATGGCGGGCGGCGCAACGCTGCGGGTGGGGATCATCGGTCTCGGCGACATCGCGCGGAAGGCCTATCTGCCGGTGCTCACCGCCCAGCCGGGCCTGGAGCCGCACCTGATGACCCGCACCCGCGCCACCCTCGACGAGACCGGCGACGCGCACCGCATCCCGGCCGCGCACCGCCACACCGACATCGGCTCCCTGCTCGCCGCCGGCCTCGACGCCGCCTTCGTGCACGCCGCGACCGCGGCCCATCCCGAGCTGGTCACGGCCCTGCTGGAGGCCGGCGTCCCGACGTACGTGGACAAGCCCATCGCGTACGAACTCGCCGACTCCGAGCGCCTGGTCCGCCTCGCCGAGGACCGCGGCGTCTCCCTCACGGTCGGCTTCAACCGCCGCTACGCCCCCGGCTACGCGCAGTGCCTCGAGCACGCCCGGGACCTGATCATCCTGCAGAAGAACCGGGTCGGCCTGCCCGAGGACCCGCGGACCTTCATCGTCGACGACTTCATCCACGTCGTCGACACCCTCCGCTTCCTCGCCCCCGGCACCATCGAGCAGATCGACGTCCGCTCCCGGGTACGCGACGGACTGCTGCACCACGTCGTGCTGACCCTCTCCGGCGCCGGCTTCACCGCCATCGGCTCGATGAACCGCATGTCAGGCTCCACCGAGGAGATCCTCGAGGTCTCCGGCGCCGACACCAAGCGCGAGGTCCGCAACCTCGCCGACGTCATCGACCACAAGGGCCAGCCCAGCGTGCGCCGCCGCGGCGACTGGGTGCCGGTGGCCCGCCAGCGCGGCCTGGAGCAGGCGGTGCTCGCCTTCCTCGACGCCGTACGCGCCGGGAAGGTGCTGAGCGCCGCGGACGCGCTGCTCACTCATGAGCTGTGCGAGCGGGTCGTACGGTCGGTCCAGGAACAGTCCGCCGCCTGAAGGCCCGCAGCCCCTCCGCCGCGCAGTAGAGCGCGATCGAGCCGAGCGCCACGCCCAGCGGCCAGTCGCCGTAGCGGACATACGGGCTGGTGCCGGAGCCGCGCGGCACGTCGTACACCGTCGCGGCGCTCGCGTCCGTGCCGAGCCAGGCGCCCGCCTTGGAGCCGTCCGGGCCGTACGCGGCGCTGACCCCGGTGAGCGTGGCGTGCACCATCGGCCGCCAGGTCTCGGCGGCGCGCAGGGCGGCGAGCGAGGCGTGCTGCTGCGGGGCCCAGCTGTCCTGGAAGGTGGAGGTCGCGGACTGGGCGATGAGCAGGTCGGTGCCGTTCGCGGCCAGATGCCGGCTCATGTCGGGGAAGGCGGACTCGAAGCACACCAGCGGCCCGGTCTTCAGCCCGTCCGCGAGCGGCATCACCACGGGCTCCTCGCCGCGCCTGCGGTCCTCTCCCGCCGCCTTGCCGACGGAGGTGGCCCAGCCGAGGAGATCGCGGGCGGGCACGTACTCGCCGAACGGGACGAGGCGTTGCTTGTCGTAGCGCCCGCGGACGTCCCCGTCCGGGCCGATCAGCACCGAGCTCTTGTAGATGCCGGGCTGGTCGGAGCGGCGGGCGTCGACATTGACGAGGATCTCCGCGTCCGTCTGCTGTGCCAGCGCGCCGAGGCGGCGGCGGAAGTCCGGGTGATCGGTGAGGTCGGCGCCGACGCTGGACTCGCCCCACACGATCAAGTCGAGGTCGCGGCCCGCCAGTTCGCGGGTCAGCTCCTCGCTGCGGTCGAAGCGGGCCTCGTAGCCGCGCACGACGCCGGGCTGGACGACGGCGATACGGGACGTGCCCGCGTCGCCGGGCCGCGGCGCCCACAGCCACGCCGACGAGACGGTGACGGCCCCGGCGGCGAGCGCGACGGCGGAGACGGTACGGGCCCGGCGGCCCGAAGCGGCCAGCACCAGCAGGGTGTTGACGGCCAGCACCAGGAACCCCACCAGCCACACGCCGCCCAGCGACGCCAGCTTCAGCGCGGCGGGCACCTGCCACTGGCTCGCGCCCATCAGCCCCCACGGCCCGCCGAGGTACTCCCACGAGCGGGCGAGCTCGACCAGCAGCCACCCGGACGGCACCAGCACGACGGCCGCGGCCGCCCGCGCCAGACCCGGCTCGCCGCGCAGCAGCCGGTGCGCCAGCCACCCCCACGGCGCCCACAGCGCACCCAGCAGCGCGCCGATGAGCAGGATGAACACATGCAGGCTCGGCAGCAGCCAGTGATGCACCGCCAGCATGAAGCCGGTCCCGCCGCACCACGCGAGCAGCGCCGCCTGCCGCGGCGTCCCGGCCGCCCGTACGAGCAGCAGCAGCGGAACCACCGCGCCATAGGCCAGCCACCACAGCCCGGGCGCCGGAAAGGCGAGGGCGGGCAGCGCGCCCGCGGCGAGGGCGGCGAGCCGCCATTTCAGGTGCTGCCGGGTCATGTCCCACCCCCTTCGTGCTGCTGGCCAGTGTGCGGCAGCGACGCTCTGGATCACAGGGGGAACGGCAGGTTTAACCTGCGCCGAATGGGCTGGTCCATCAGGGCGAATGAGCCGCGTCGGAAAGTCGTATTAACGGTGCGGAGCGGCAGTCTTGGGTGCCATGAGGGACGGCGGACGGATGGCGGCGACGGCCGCCGCGAGCATCACGGCGATCGCCGCGGGCATCGCGCTTATCGGCTCCGCGGCCGGCGCGCCCCACGAGCGGGACGGGACCTCGCGGCCCGTGGCGGTGCCGACGGATCACCATCCGTTCACGCTGCTCGCGACCGGCGACGTCATCCCGTATCCGTCGATCATGGCGCAGGCGAAGGCCGACGCCGGTGGCGCCGATTACGACTTCCGGCCGATCTTCGAGGGGGTGCGTCCGGTGGTGCAGAGCGCGGACATCGCGCTGTGCCATCTCGAGACGACCTTCGCCCCGGCGGCCGGGCCCTTCACCGGCTACCCGGACTTCGCCTCCCCGCCGCAGCTCGCCGCCGCCCTGCGCGACACCGGCTACGACGGCTGCTCGACCGCCTCCAACCACGCGCTCGACCAGGGCACCGCGGGCATCGACCGCACCCTCATCGCCCTCGACGACGCGGGCGTCAAGCACGCCGGCACCGGCCGCAGCAAGGACGAGGCCGCCCAGCCCGCGCTGCTGCGGGCCGGCGGCGCGCGGGTGGCGCAGCTGTCGTACACCCTGCACACCAACGACAAGACCGCCCCGCCCAGCCGCCCCTGGTCGGTCAACCTCCTCGACACGGACCGGATCGTCGCCGACGCCCGCGCCGCCCGGAAGGCGGGCGCCGACCTGGTCGTGGTCAGCGTGCACTGGGGCACCGAATGGCAGCAGGCCCCGGACCGTACCCAGCTGGTGGTGGCGGACCGGCTCACCAAGGCCCGTACGGAAAAGGGCGGCCGCAAGGCCATCGACCTGGTCATCGGGACGCACAACCACACCCCGCAGCCGTACGAGAAGGTCAACGGCACCTGGGTCGTCTACGGGCTCGGCGACCAGGTCGCCAGCTTCGGCCCGGAGAAGGCGCTGGGCAATGACAGCTCCGCGGCCCGCTTCACCTTCACCCCGCGCGGGCGGGGGTGGCGGGTGACGAAGGCGGAGTATCTGCCGCAGCACGCCGACGCCGGTCCGCCCTTCCGGGTGGGCTTCGCGACGCCGGATACGTATCCCGAGCCGCGGGACCGGATCAGGGCCGGGGTGCTGAGCCGGGGCGCGGAGCGTGACGGACTGCACGAGGGTGATCCGGGAAACCCGGTTGGAGACGAGACGTAACGTCTTGTATCGTGAAGGCATGCGTCACTACTTCTTTCTCTGAGAACGGGCCCGACCGCCGCAGTCGCCGCGGTCACGCACGCCCGTCTTGACTCCTTTCTGAGCCTCAGGGAAAGAACTATGCGCGAACGCGCCCATACCGCCATGCCCGCCGTCGCCCAGCTGTCCGTCAAGGACGCTGCCAAGGCCTACGGCACCCGCTCCGTCCTCGACCAGGTCAGCTTCACCGTCCGCCCCGGCGAGCGGGCCGCCGTGATCGGCGAGAACGGCTCCGGCAAGTCCACGCTGCTCAAGCTGCTCGCCGGCGTCGAGCAGCCGGACTCCGGCGAGGTCACCGTCGCCTTCCCCGGCGGCGTCGGCCATCTCGCCCAGACCCTCGGCCTCGACCCCGCCCGCACCGTCCAGGACGCCATCGACCTCGCGCTCGCCGACCTGCGCGCGATGGAGCGCGAGCTGCGCGCGGCCGAGGAGCGACTGGGTGAGGCCGGCGATGCCGAGCTGGCCGCTTATGGCGACCTGCTCAGCGCTTACGAGGCCCGCGGCGGCTACACCGCCGACGCCCGCGTGGATGCCGCCATGCACGGGCTCGGCCTCGCCCACATCACCCGCGACCGCACCCTCGGCACCCTCTCCGGCGGCGAGGAGTCGCGGCTCGCGCTCGCGTGCGTGCTGGCGGCGGCGCCCGAGCTGCTGCTGCTCGATGAGCCGACGAACCACCTCGACGCGGCGGCGGTGCGCTGGCTCGAGGACCACCTGCGCGGCCACCACGGCACCGTCGTCGCCGTCACCCACGACCGCGGCTTCCTGGAGGGCATCGCCACGACGATCCTCGAGGTCGACCGCGACACCCGGTCGGTCGCCCGGTACGGCGACGGCTGGACCGGCTACCGCACCGCGAAGGCCGCGGAGCGGCGCCGCCGCGAGCAGGACCACCAGGAGTGGGTGGACGAACTGGCCCGTACGGAGGCGCTGGTCGAGGCCGCCGGGCAGCGCCTCGCCGGCACCGGCAAGGACCCGCGACAGGGCTTCGGCAAACACCGCCGCTCGCACGAGAACAAGCTCGGCGGTCAAGTGCGCGCGGCCCGCGAGCGGCTGGAGGAGCTGCGCCGCAATCCCGTCGCCGCCCCGCCGGAGCCGCTGCGCTTCACGGCCGGGCTGGCCACAGCAGGCGGCGGCGACAGCCCGGTGGCCGAACTCGCGGACGTCGTGGTGGGGGACCGGCTGCGGATCGACGGGCTGGTGCTCGCCCCCGGACAGCGGCTGCTGGTCAATGGGCCCAACGGGGCGGGGAAGACGACCCTGCTGCGGCTGCTGGCCGGTGACCTGGAGCCGGACGCGGGCACCGTACGCAGAACGCCCCGGATCGGGTATCTCGCGCAGGAGCTGCGGCCCGTGCCCACGCGGCGGCCGCTGCTCGCGGCGTACGCGGCCGGGCGGCCCGGGCAGCCGGAGGAGCACGCGGAGGAGCTGCTCGCGCTGGGACTCTTCCGCGAGGAGGATCTCCATGTGCCGGTGGCGGGACTGTCCATCGGTCAGCGGCGGCGGCTGGAGCTGGCCCGGCTCGTCACCCGTCCCGCCGATCTGCTGATCCTGGACGAGCCGACGAACCACATCGCGCTCGACCTGGTCGAGCAGCTGGAAGAGGCCCTTGCCGGCTACCGGGGCGCGGTCGTCGCGGTCTCGCACGACCGCGGGTTCCGGGAGCGGTTCGCGGGGGAGCGGATCGAGTTGAGCGGCGGAGTGGTGCGGGGCGTGGTCGCGGCCGGCTACGTCTGAGCTACGGCTTCCGGGCCAGCAGCCCGTACTGCGGCACGGCCGGGGCCTGGGTCCACAGGCCCTCGGGCCGCCAGTTGGTGACCGAGACGATGCCGGGGTCGAGCACCTCCAGGTCGGACACCCACGCGGCCAGCTCCTCCTTCGACCGGCCGTGCAGCGGCGTCGTGGTGCTGGCGTTCCACGTGTCCACGACGTCCTGGTCGCGCTCGCCGTCGAGGTCGAAGGTGCCGTGCGCCAGCGCCAGATAGCTGCCCGAGGGGACGGCGTCGAGGAGCGTGCGGACCACCCTGGCCGCATCCTCGTCGTCGAAGAAGTGCACGATGCTCAGCAGCATGAGAGCGACGGGCTGGTCGAAGTCGAGCGTCTGCGCGGCCTCCTGCAGCACCTTCTCCGGATCGCCGGCGTCCGCGTGCACGTACTGCGTGGCGCCTTCGGGGGTGGAGGTGAGCAGCGCCCGGGCGTGGGCGAGCACGAGTGGGTCGTTGTCCACGTAGACCACGCGCGAGGACGGCGCCGTGCGCTGGGCGACCTCGTGGGTGTTGTCGGCGGTGGGCAGCCCGGTGCCGATGTCCAGGAACTGGCGGATGCCCAGCGGACCGGCGAGGTGCTCCACGGTGTGCTTCAGGAACTCGCGGGTGCCGCGCGCGATCAGCTTGACCGCCGGCAGCATATCGGCGACCTGGTCGCCGAGCCTGCGGTCCGCCTCGTAGTTGTCCTTGCCGCCGAGGAGGTAGTTCCAGACGCGGGCGTTGTGGGGGACGTTGGGGTCCACGCTCTCGTTGTCGGTCACGCGGACATCATGCCGTATCCGATCAAGTGTGCGCAGGGCGGCCGGAGTTGTCAGGGGCTCCGGCCGCCCCGGGTGGGATTCACCGTACCTGCTTATACGCATAACGAAAATGTCTCTCGTGCACACCCCTTGACGCCGGGCTCCCGGCTGACAAGCATCCGTACCCACCGCACTCTGCCGATTCGGCCGAAGCCGGGTCATCAAGTTATGCGCATAACTACGGAGCCGTCATGCCACCGAGCCGCGTCACCCAAGCCGACGTCGCCCGCCTCGCCGGCGTCAGCCAGGCCACCGTCTCGCTCGTCCTCAACGGCGAGGCCGAGCGGGTCGGCGCGGGCACCCGGCAGCGCGTCCTGGACGCCATCAGCAGGACCGGCTACTCCGCGAACCCGGTCGCCCAGCGGCTCGCCCGGGGCCGTAACGGGATCGTCGGGGTCTTCGCGTACGAACCCGTCTTCCCGCGCGGCGGCGGCGACTTCTACCACCCCTTCCTCGTCGGTATCGAGACCGCGGCCGAGCGCTGCGGCAGCGACCTGCTGCTGTTCACCAGCGCGCCGGTGGAGGGGGGCAGGCGGCGGCTGTCCGGGCAGGTCAGGTCGCATCTGCGGGTCACCGACGGGTGCGTGCTGCTGGGGCGGGCGGAGGACAAGGCGGAGCTGGTCGAGCTGATCAACGACGGCTTCCCGTTCGTCTTCGTGGGCCGTCGCGAGCTGCCGGGCAACGCCGAGCTGCCGTATGTCGGCGCGGATTACGTGGGTGCCACCCGCGAGGTCGTCGAGCTGCTGCTCGGGCTCGGCCACGAGCGGATCGGCTTTGTCGGCGAGACGAGCGGCCGCGAGTCGCTGCTCGACCGCCTCGCCGGCTACCGCGCCGCGATGCGCGCGGCCGGGCTGCGGCCCACCTCCTTCGACTCGGCCGAGCTGACCGCGGACGAGATCGTCGACCTTGCCGCCGACAACCACCTCACGGGTCTGGTCCTCGCCGAGAGCCAGCTGGCGGGTGCGGTACGGGACGCCGCCGCCGCCCGCGGCCTCGACGTGCCCGGTGACCTGTCCATCGCGGTGCTCGGCCAGCCCGAAGTGCCCGTCGCCGACGACCCCCTGGCCTGGACCGGCTTCCGCATCCCCCGGGAGCGGATGGGCGAGGAGGCCCTGAACCTGCTGGTCGAGCTCATCGGCAGCGACACCCGCCCGGCGGAGATGCACCGGCTGCTGCCCTGCCGCGTCGAGCGCGGCGAGTC
>NZ_JAAKZV010000278.1 GCF_011044975.1 Streptomyces coryli
CGCGGGGGGAGCCGCCGGCGCGGGCTGCTGCTGCGGCGCCGGGGCCGGGCCCGGGTCGTCGACGCTGACGCCGAAGTCCGTGGCGATGCCGGCCAGGCCGTTGGCGTACCCCTGGCCCACCGCCCGCACCTTCCAGGCGCCGCCGCGGCGATAGATCTCCACGACCAGCAGCGCCGTCTCCGGGCCGAGCTGCGGCGGGGTGAAGGTGCCGATCACGGTGCCCGCGACGGCGTCGCGGATCGTGGCGCTCGGCTCGGTGCCCGCGAACGTGGCGCCCGGCTGGTCCAGGCTCGCCGTCACCACCACCTTGTCGATGTCGGCGGGCACGGCCGCGGTGTCCACCGTGATCGTGTCGGCCCCGCCGGTCGACTGATGGGTCACGCCCGGCCCCGACGGCTGATTGAAGAAGATGAAGTCGTCGTCCGAGCGGACCTTGCCGGCCTCGCTGACGAGGAGGCCGGACACGTCCAGGCGGACGGGGGCGGTCACGTCGACCGCCACCCGCGCGGCGCTGAGCGGGAGGTTCGAGCCAGGGGTCATCGCAGTCATGTCCGGGCTAACGAACGGTCCCGCTTTGCGGTTCCTTTGCCGAGGTCAGGTCCGCCGGATCGGGTGCGGAGCCGATCGGTCCGGTTTCGGCCGGTTGCGGCTGCCGAGGATGCTGTTGCACCGGTACGGACCGTGGGCGTCGGCCGCCGGCCGCCGTCGCCGCGATCACCCCGGCCAGCGACACCGCCATCCCGGCCACGGCGAGCGGGCCCGGGGTGTCGCCGAACATCGCGTACGCCCACACCGCCGTCGTCGGCGGCGTCAGATACATCAGCGCGCTGGTGCGGGTGACGCCGCGGCGCGACAGGCTCAGCCAGTAGAAGCCGTAGCCGCCGACGGTCGAGAGCAGCACGACCCACGCCACCGCCGCCCAGAAGGCGCCGCCGGACGGGGGTGCGCCGCGGCCGCCGGTCAGGGCCACCGCGGAGAAGAGTGCGGCGCTGGTCAGGCAGTGGATCGGGAGGGCGTCGAAGGCCGGCAGCGGGGCCTTGGCGCGGCGCTCGAGGAAGCTCGCGCCGAGCAGCGCCGCCATGCCGGCGAAGGGCAGCGTGTACGCCCAGACCGGGGTGGTGCCGGCGGCCGACATGTCATCCCGTACGACCATGGCCACGCCCACGAGGCCGATGATCAAACCCGTCCACTGGCGGCGGGTCACGGTCTCGCCGAGCAGCCGGCCGGCCAGGGCTCCGGCGGCCAGCGGCTGCAGTGCCGCGATCAGCGCGGCGGTGCCGGTCGGGACGCCGAGGCCGACCGACCAGACGATCGCGCCCAGGTAGCCGCCCTGGGAGAGGGTGCCGATGGCCGCCTGTTCGGTGAAGGCGCGGCGGGTGATGCGGGGCCGCGCGTGGCCGCCGCGCAGGACGCGGATCAGCAGCCATACGCCGCCGAGCAGGGCCGTGGCGGCGATGAAGCGCCACATCAGGAGGGTGTCGGCGGGGGCCTCGCGGGTGCCGAGCTCGGCGCCGATGAAGCCGGAGCTCCAGAAGACGACGAGGCCGGCGGCGATGCCGTAACCGGCGGTGGCGCCGGGCATGGGGTCTCCCTCCACAGAGGTATACAGATCGGTTTACTGCTACGGTAGGTATACCGATCTGTTTAGTGCAAGTGGGTGGAGTGGATGCAGGCCGCGAAGAGCACGGTGACCCCCGGGGCCCGGAAGATCCTCGACGCCGCCGCGGAGCTCTTCTACGGACAGGGCATCAACGCCGTCGGCGTCGACCTCATCGCCAAGCACGCCGGGGTGACGAAGAAGACGCTCTACGACCGGTTCGGATCGAAGGAGGCGCTGGTCGCGGCGTATCTGGCGGAGCGCGATCAGCGCTATCGCGCCTGGCTGCCCGCGGAGGTCGAGCGCATCGGCGGCACGCCGGCCGAGCGCGTCCTCGCCACCTTCGACGCGCTGGGGGAGTGGATGCGGCGGGAGAACCCGCGCGGCTGCGGCTTCGTGAACGCCGCGGCGGAGCTGCCGGACGCGTCGCATCCGGGCCGTGCGGTGATCGACGGCCAGAAGCGGTGGTTGCGCGGCTATCTGCGCGACCTGTGCGAGGAGGCCGGGGTGGCGGACCCCGGCGGGGTCGCCGACGAGCTGCTGCTCCTGCACGAAGGCGCGACCGTGCTCAACGGCCTCGCGGTGGTGGACGACGCGGTCGCCGTCGCCCGCGGGGCAGCGGCGCGCGCGCTCACGACCTAACTCGCACCCTCACTGCGTAGCTCGCACGCTCAAGACGCAGTCGGCCACCGCGGCGGGTTGCTCACCCACGGCCCGCCCATGTGGGCGTGGTCCGGATTCGCCGGGTCCAGCTCGCCCTCCTCCGCTACGAGCTTGGCCGCCCACGGCTCCGAGTCGTCCCGCGGCTCGTATCCGAGGGAGCGGGCCGTCGTCAGGTCCCACCACAGCCGGGTGTTGGCGGAGGAGCCGTACACCACCGTGTGGCCCACGTCCGGCGCGGTCAGGGCGGCGTGGAAGAGGCGGGCGCCGTCGTCGGGGCTGAGCCAGAGGGAGAGCATGCGGACCGTGGAGGGCTCCGGGAAGCAGGAGCCGATGCGGACCGAGACGGTTTCGATGCCGTGCTTGTCCCAGTAGAGCTGCGCCAGGTCCTCGCCGAAGCACTTGGAGAGGCCGTAGAACGTGTCCGGGCGGTGTCGGGTGTCCGCGGGCAGCGCCGCCGAGCCGGACGCCGGGGTCGGGGTGAAGCCGATCGCGTGATTGCTGGAGGCGAAGACGATACGGCGGACGCCTTCCCGGCGGGCCGCCTCGTAAATGTTGTACGTGCCCTGGAAGTTGCTCCGCAGCACGCTGTCGAAGTCGGACTCCAGCGAGATCCCGCCGAGGTGCAGGATCGCGTCGACCCCGCGCACCGCCTCCCGTACCGCCGCCGGGTCCGCCAGATCCGCGGTGACCGCGTCCGGCGCGTCCGGCACCGGCTTAACGTCGCACAGCCGCAGCTCGTACCCGTAACCGGGCAGCCGGTCGCGCATCAGCGTGCCGACGCCGCCTGCCGCTCCGGTGACAAGGGCGGTGCGGGGAGCGGGCATTGGGGCCTCCTCGGCGACGGTGATCGGATGCTTGACCGGGTGTGCGGGCTAGCCTAGCGTGAGGGCGTTCACGAATATAGACGACAGTCAGAAACGTGTACTTAGGGATATCGCAGGGAGCCCCGATGACTCAAGTCCCGCCCGCGCTCGCCGACCGGCTCGACGGTCTCCTCTTCTTCCCGGTCACGGCCTTCGGCGCGGACGGCGGTGCGGTGGACCTAGACGCGTACCGCGCCCACGTGCGGGCGGGTGTCGAGGCGGGCGCCGGGGCCGTCTTCGCCTGCTGCGGGACCGGGGAGTATCACGCGCTGACCCCCGAGGAGTTCAGCGACTGCCTCACGGTCGCCGTCGAGGAGGGCGCCCGCGGCGGCCTGCCGGTGCTCGCGGGCGCCGGATACGGCACCGCGCTCGCCGTACGCTACGCCCAACTGGCCGCGGCGGCGGGCGTGGACGGGCTGCTGGCCATGCCGCCGTATCTCGTACAGGCCGAGCAGGCGGGCCTGATCCGGCACTACGAGACGGTGACCGCCGCGACCGATCTGCCGGTCATCGTCTACCAGCGTGACAACGTGGTCTTCACCCCCGCCTCCGTCGTCGAACTCGCCCGCAACCCACAGGTGATCGGCCTGAAGGACGGCCTCGGCGACCTCGACCTGATGCAGCGGATCGTCAGCGCGGTGCGCACGGCGGGCCAGGACCGGGACTTCCTCTACTTCAACGGCCTCCCGACCGCGGAGCTCACCGGCCTCGCGTACCGCGGCATCGGCATCACCCTCTACTCCTCCGCCGTCTTCGCCTTCGCCCCCGAGATCGCGCTCGCCTTCCACCGCTCCCTGGTCGCGGGCGACGACGCGGTCTGCGAGCGGCTCCTCGACGGCTTCTATCGGCCATTCGTCGAGCTGCGCAACCGCGGTCGGGGCTATGCGGTTTCGCTCGTGAAAGCCGGGGTACGCATGCGCGGACTCGACGTCGGCGAGGTGCGGCCACCCCTCACCGAGCCGGCGCCGGAGCATGTGAAGGAGCTGGCCGCGCTGATCGAGCGCGGGATGGCGCTCGTCGACGGATGAGCGCCGGATGAGACACGGCTGACTGAGGAGACCCCGATCCCGTGAAGACCTCCGCCTTCCTCTACCCCTGGGACGTCGTCGGTGACCCGGCCGCCGCCGAGCGCATCGCCGAACTGGGCGTCGACCAGGTGACGCTGGCCTCCGCGTACCACTCCACCCGCGCGCTCACCCCGCGCCATCCGCGGCACCGCATCGTCACCGCCCGGCACGCCGCCGTCCTCTACCCCGTGGACGAGGCGCGCTGGCTGGGGCGGCGGCTGCGGCCGTACGGGCAGGACTGGGTCGACGGCGAGGATCCCTTCGGCGCGGCGGCCGAGGCGTTGCGGGCGGCGGGCCTGGACGTCCATACGTGGGTGGTGCTGGCGCACAACTCCCGGATGGGTGCCGAGCATCCGGACACCTCCGTGGTCAACGCCTACGGCGACCGCTATCCGTGGGCCCCCTGCATAGCCAGGCCCGAGGTCCGCGACTACCTCGTGGAGCTGGCGGCCGAGGCGGCGGTGCGGCCCGGGGCGGGCGGTTGCGAGCTGGAGTCCCTCGGCTGGTACGGGGTGGCGCATCTGCACGCGCACGACAAGATCGGCGGCGTGGAGCTCGGTGGGGCGGCGCAGTACCTGATGTCGCTGTGCTTCTGCCCGGTGTGCGCGGAGGGCTATCTGGCGCTCGGCGTGGGCGCCGAGGAGCTGCGCGGCGCCGTGCGGCGGGCGCTGGCGCCGGTGTGGGCCGGCGAGGCCGGGGCCGGGCAGGCGGACCGGGCGGGCGAGTGGGGCGAGGTGGAGAAGCTGCTCGGCGCGGACCTCGCCGGGGCGACGCTCGCGTGGCGGCTCCGGGTCGCGCGGGAGACGCAGGAAGCGGCGATAGACGCCGTCCGGGTGCACGCCGAGCCCGGCTTCCAGGTGCTGCTGCACGGGGATCCGGCGCCGCACCGGTGCGGGGCCAACGCCGGTGTCGACGCCGGCCACATCCTCGGGGAGGCGGACGGCCTGGTGCTGCCGTGCGGAGGCGGGGCGGAGGCCCGCGAGAGCGTGCTCCGCCCGTGCGCGGCGGCTGCCCGCGAGGCGAGCGTGATCGCCGCGAACTTCACTGTGGTGGCGGGCATGGGCGGCAGCCCGGGGACGCTGGCGGCGGATGCCGCGCACGCACGGTCGCTGGGCGCGACGGAGCTGCGGCTGTACCACGCGGGGCTGGCTTCCGAGCGCGATCTGGCGGCGGTACGCAGCGCGCTGCGCGCATAGTCCGCCGGGGAGCGATGAGTTTTCGTCCACCGCCGGGTCTGCATTGGTGTAGGCGATCACCGTGGACCGGGAGGTAGTGACATGAGCGTGCAGGTTGATCTGAGGGCGCAGGCCGAGGTGGTGGCGAAGGTGGCCGCCGGGGTGGCCGACGAGCAGCTCGACGGGCCGACGCCGTGTCCGGAGTACAGCGTCCGGGAGTTGCTCGCCCACCTGGTCCACCTGAGCGTCGCCTTCCGGGACGCCGGGCGGAAGGACCTCGGGCCGACCACGAACACCGACCCGAACGCCGCCATCCCCGAGCTGCCCGCCGACTGGCGCGAGGCACTTCCCGTACGGCTGGCCGAACTCGCCGCGGCCTGGCGGCAGCCCGGCGCGTGGGAGGGCATGACGCAGGCCGGCGGCTTCACCTTCCCGGCGGCGGAGGCGGGCCTCGTCGCCTGCAACGAGATCGTGATCCACGGCTGGGACCTCGCCCGCGCCACCGGGCAGGACTACGCGCCCGACCCCGGCGCCCTCGACGCCTCGCTCCGGCTGCTGGAGGCCGGGAAGGACGAGGCGGAGCGCGGCCCGTTCGGTCCTGTCGTGGCGGTACGGGCCGGAGCGCCCGCGCTCGAGCAGGCGGTGGGCCTCAGCGGGCGGCGCCCGGACTGGGCGCCGCAGCCGGTGGCGTGATCACGTAACACAAACAAAACCTGAAGGGGCGCCTCAGCGGGCACAATCCCCCTGCCAATGCAGCACGTTCCCGTCCGCTGAGGAGCACCACCATGCCAGGACCGGTGACCGACCAGGTCCCGCCACCCGCCACGGGTGGCCGTAACCCCCTCGACCGCTTCTTCCGGATAACCGCCCGGGGGTCCACTCCCGGCCGGGAGATACGCGGCGGCTTCGCCACCTTCTTCACGATGGCGTACATCCTCGTCCTCAACCCGATCATCCTGGCCGGCGCCGAGGACAAGTACGGCAACCACCTCTCCGTCGCCCAACTCGTCACCGTCACCGCCCTCGTGGCCGCCGTGATGACGGTCGCCATGGGCGTCGGCGGCAATCTGCCGGTGGCCATCGCGGCCGGGCTCGGGCTCAACGCCGTGGTGGCGTATCAGATCGCGCCGCAGATGAGCTGGCCCGACGCGATGGGTCTGGTCGTCCTGGACGGTCTCGTCATATGCCTGCTGGTGGTCACCGGGCTGCGGGAAGCCGTCATGCACGCCATCCCGCAGGCGATGAAGCAGGCGATCAGCGTCGGGATCGGGATGTTCATCGCGTTCATCGGCTTCATCGACGCCGGGTTCGCCACCCGGATCCCCGGCGAGACCGGGTCCGTGCCGGTGCAGCTCGGCGGCAGTGGGCGGCTCGAAGGGTGGCCGGTGCTGGTCTTCTGCCTGGGCGTGCTGCTGACCATCGCGCTGCTGGCGCGCGGTGTGCGCGGCGCCATTCTCATCAGCATCGTCGCGATGACCGTCGTCGCGATCGTGATCAATGAGATCGCGGACATCAAGAACGCGGCGTGGGGGCTGACCGTGCCGTCCTGGCCCGACGACATCGTGGACACCCCGGACTTCGGGCTGCTGGGGAACTTCAGCCTCTTCGGGGCCTTCGACGAGGTCGGCGCCATCACCGTGGTCCTCATCGTCTTCACGCTCATCCTCTCCGACTTCTTCGACACCATGGGCACCGTCGTCGGCGTCAGCAGCGAGGCAGGCCTGCTCGACGAGCAGGGCCGGGTGCCGAACCTCGGCCGGGTGCTGCTCATCGACGGCGCGGCGGCAGTCGCCGGCGGCGCCGCCTCCGCGTCCTCGAATACGGCCTATATCGAGTCGGCGGCGGGCGTCGGCGAAGGCGCCCGTACGGGCCTGGCGAACGTCGTCACCGGCGGCCTCTTCGCGCTCGCCCTCTTCTTCGCCCCGCTCGCCGCCATCGTGCCCGCGCAGGCGGCGGCGCCCGCGCTGATCGCGGTCGGCTTCCTGCTCATCGCGCAGGTACGGCACATCGACTGGACCCGCTACGACATCGCCATCCCGGCCTTCCTGACCATCGCCGTGATGCCGTTCACGTACTCGATCACGAACGGGATCGGGGCGGGCTTCATCGCGTACTGCCTGATCAAGACCGTCCTCGGCAAGGCGCGGGACGTGCACTGGCTGCTGTGGGGCGCGTCGGCGTTCTTCGTCGTGTACTTCGCGATCGACCCCGTGGAGCAGCTGCTGGGTGTCAGCTGACTGCTGGGTGTCGGCGGAAACGTCTAGCCTTGGCCTGATGACGGGGAGCAGGGCCGCCGAGCCCATGACGGGGGTCCGGGCGCCGGACGGGCTGCGGGTGCATCAGACCGAGGCGCTGGCGGAATTGGAGCGGGTCTTCGCGGGCGGCCGGCGGCGCGCCTGGGTGGTGCTGCCGCCCGGCACCGGGAAGACCCTCGCCGGACTCGAGGCGGCGCGGCGGCTCGGCCGGCCCGTGGTCGTCCTCGGGCCGAACACCGCGATCCAGGGGCAGTGGGTGCGCGAGTGGACGCAGCGCTTCGAGAACGCCCCCGCGGCCGGTACGGGGCGGGCGCTGGCGGACGCGGTGAATGTGCTGACGTATCAGGCGCTGGCCAACTTCGATCCGGACGCGGAGGTGGACGAGGAGGGCGGCGCCGCCGGGTCCCACATCGAGCGGCTGCGACCGCAGGGACGCGAGGTCGTCGAGGCGATGCGCGGCCTCGGGGCCTTCACGCTGCTGCTCGACGAGTGCCACCACCTGCTCGACACGTGGGGCGAGCTGGTCGCCGAGCTGCTGCGGGAGCTGCCGGAGGCGACGGTCATCGGTCTTACGGCGACACCGCCGGAGCGGCTGACGCGCGCCGAGGCGGAGCTGGTCGACGAGCTCTTCGGGCCTGCCGTGACCGGCCCTTCGATTCCGGCGGCCGTACGGGAGGGGTTCCTGGCGCCGTTCGCGGAGCTGGCGTGGCTGACCGCGCCGACCGCGGAGGAGGCGCAGTGGCTGGCGGCGGAGGCGGAGCGGTTCACGGAGCTGACGACCGATCTGCTCGATCCGGGCTTCGCGTCGGTGCCGTTCCTGGAGTGGCTGGACGAGCGGGTGGTGGCGCGGCGGCGGGCCGGCTCCGACCGGCCCGCGATGCCGTGGCCGCGCTTCGAGCGCGAGCATCCCGAACTGGCCGCCGCGGCTCTGCGCTTCCACCACGCCGGGCTGCTCGCGCTGCCCGAGGGCGCGCGGGTGCGGGAGGAGCACCGGCACGCGCCGGGGGCGGCGGACTGGGTGTGCCTGCTCGACGACTATGTGATGCGGTGTCTGCGGCGCAGCGGGGCGGCGGGTGACGCGGCCGCTGTCGAGGCGATCCGCGCCGCGCTGCCCGCCGTCGGCTACGCGCTCACCGCGCGCGGGGTGCGGGGCGGGAGGTCGCCCGTCGACCGGGTGCTGGCGCGCAGCGCGGCCAAGACGCGGGCGGTGCGGGAGATCCTGGGCGCCGAGCACGCGGCGCTGGGCGACCGGCTGCGGGCGGTGGTCCTCTGCGACTACGAGCGCGCCACCGCCACCCTGCCGGCCCGGCTGACCGGCGTACTCGACGAACAGGCGGGCGCGGCGCGGCTGGTGCTCGCCGAGCTGCTGGCCGACGAGCGCACGGCGGCCCTGGAGCCGGTGCTGGTGACGGGCCGTACGGTCGCCGCGTCGGCGCGGACGGCGAAGGCGCTGGCGGAGTTCTGCGTGGCGCGGGAGCCGGGGCTGCGGCTGGATCCGGTGGCGGGCGACGGGCTGGTGGAGCTCACCGGGACCGGCGGCTGGCAGAGCCGGCGGTGGGTGCCGCTGGTGACGCGCTTCTTCGAGGAGGGCGGCGCGCGGGTGCTGATCGGCACCCGGGCGATGCTGGGGGAGGGGTGGGACGCCCGCGGCGTGAACACGCTGGTGGATCTCACCGAGGCGACGACCGCGACGGCCGTCGTGCAGACGCGGGGGCGGGCGCTGCGGACGGATCCGGCATGGCCGGAGAAGACCGCGCACACGTGGTCGGTGGTGTGCGTGGCGGCGGGGCATCCGAAGGGAGCGGCGGACTTCGAGCGCTTCGTCCGTAAACACGAGGGCTACTTCGGGATCACGGACGCGGGGGAGGTGATGGCGGGTGTCGCGCATGTGCATGCCGGGCTGTCGCCGTATGCGCCGCCGGAGGAGGGGGAGTTCGACCGCTTCAACGCGGTGATGCTGCGCCGGGCCGAGGAGCGCCCGCGGGTGCGCGAGCTGTGGCGGGTGGGGGAGCCGTACGACGACCGGCTGGTGCATACGGTGCGGGTCGCGGGTGGCGGGGTGCGGCGCGGGCCTGCGGCGGTCGGCGGGGCTGTCGCGGGTGCGCCCGTACCGCCCGGGG
>NZ_JAAKZV010000279.1 GCF_011044975.1 Streptomyces coryli
GGGTGGGAATGACCACGGCGAAGTCGGTGGCGTTCACGCGTACACCCGCCCCCGGCGGACCGCGAACGCCCCGAGCGCGAGGAGATCCACCGGCGCCGAGCCGAAGCATTCGAGGGCGTCCCGCGGATCGTCGGCCAGGGGCCGTCCCGCGGTGTTGAGGCCGGTGTTCACCACGACCGGCAGCCCGGTGCGCTCCTCGAACGCGGCCAGTACGCGGGCCACTTCGGGCGCCGCCTCCGCGTCGACGGTCTGGGCGCGGGCGGTGCCGTCCTCGTGCACCACGGCCGGCATGCGGTCACGCCACTCGGGCGCCACCTCGTGCGCGAAGTGCGGGTACGGGCTGGGCAGCGGCCCGTAGCCGAAGATCTCGGCCGCCCGGTCGGCCGTGACCATGGCAGCCAGCGGGTGGAACTCCTCCCGCCCCTGTATCGAGTTGAGCCGGTCCAGGTTCGCGGCGTGTCCGGGATGCGCGAGCAGCGACCGGTGGCCGAGCGCCCGCGGCCCGTACTCGCTGCGGCCCTGGAACCACGCCACCACCCCGTTGTCCGCCAGCTCCTCGGCGACGGTCCCGGCGATGTCGGCGGGCTTCTCGTACGGGACTGCCGCCCGCCGCAGCCACGCCTCCAGCTCGTCGTCGCTCCAGCCCCGGCCCAGATCCGCGCCGGGCACCGGACGGATCTCGTCGCCCGCACCGGCGGCCACATGCATTGCCGCGCCGAGCGCCGTGCCCGCGTCGCCGGCGGCGGGCTGCACCCACACGTGCTCGTACGGACCCTCCGCGGCGATCCGGGAGTTGGCGCCGCAGTTCAGCGCCACCCCGCCGGCCAAGGCCAGCGCCGTGCCGCCCGCGCTCGCGTGCAGCCAGCGGGTCAGGTCGAGCAGCGCGTCCTCCAGGCAGGCCTGCACGCTCGCCGCCAGGTCGGCGTGGTCCTGCGTCCACGGCTCGGCGGGCTGCCGCCGGGGCGCGTACGCCTCGAAGGGGACGTCGCGCGCCGTGAAACCGCCGTCCTCGCGGGCGTGCAGAAAGTGCCATAGGTCCTCGCGGAAGCGCGGCTTGCCGTGGGCGGCGAGCGCCAGCACCGTGTCCTCGTCGCTGCCACGCAGAAAGCCCAGGTGCTCGGTCAGGTCCTCGTAGACCAGGCCGAGGGAGTCCGGCAGCGGCTGGGTGTGCAGGCTGTGCAACTGCTGCCCGCGGTAGCGCCCGGC
Source organism: Streptomyces coryli (assembly GCF_011044975.1). GTDB lineage: Bacteria > Actinomycetota > Actinomycetes > Streptomycetales > Streptomycetaceae > Streptomyces > Streptomyces coryli. Next base: position 1,207 of record NZ_JAAKZV010000279.1, read on the forward strand.
CAGGTGCGAGGTGGACTCGCCGCGGCCGTCGCAGACCAGCACCGCCGGGTCGTCGTGCGGTCCGGCGAGCGCGGCGGAGGCGGCGTGTGCGATGTGGTGCGGCACGAAGCGCACCTGCTCGGGGCCGAGTCCCGGCAGCGCCTCGGCGATGAAGGCGGGGGCCTCGCGGGCGTAGCGCTGCCGCAGGTGGTCCCACGGGTCGTCGAGGCCGAGCCGCCAGGACGGTTCGGCGAGCGCGGGGTCGTAGGAATACGCGACGAGGTCGATGTCGCCGGGGGTGAGCCCGGCGTGCCGCAGGCACCAGGCGGCCGACTGCCCGGGCAGCTCCCAGGCCGCGAACGGCACCGGGCGTTTGCCGTGTTCGCGCCTGGAGAACCGTTCCTCCTCCGCGGCGGCGACGGTCTCGCCGTCGATCACGAGGGCGGCCGCGGGGTCGTGGAAGAGGGCGTTGATGCCGAGGACGCGCATGGGGTGCTCCGTACGTGAAAATCGAGTGGGGGGTTCAGGCGGCCGCCTCGGCGAACCAGGCGATGGTCCGGCGCAGCCCTTCCTGTTCGCCGACCCGTGGGTGCCAGCCGAGCCGCTCGCGGGCGAGCGCGGTGTCGGGGCAGCGCACCTCCGGGTCGTCGGCCGGCCGCGGCCCGAACTTGATCGCCGAGTGCGAACCGGCCGTGCCCACCACCCGTTTGGCGATCTCGAGGACGGAGGTCTCGTCGCAGCCGCCGATGTTCACCGGTCCGCGCAGGTCGGAGGCGGCGAGCGCGAGAATGCCGTCGATCGTGTCGTCCACGTAGCAGAGTGACCGGGTCTGGCTGCCGTCGCCCGCGACCGTGACCGGGGCGCCGTCGAGCGCCTGCCGGATGAACGCGGGCACCGCGCGGCCGTCGCCGGGGCGCATCCGCGGGCCGTACGTGTTGAACAGCCGCACGATCGCGGTGTCGGTGCCGCGGGCCCGGTGGTGGGCGGTGGTCAGCGTCTCGGCGAACCGCTTGGCCTCGTCGTACACGCTGCGCGGGCCGACCGGGTCGACGTTGCCGTGGTAGCTCTCCGGCTGCGGGCTGGTCTCCGGGTCGCCGTACACCTCGGAGGTGGAGGCGAGGACGAAGCGGGCGCCGTGCCGGGCGGCGAGCTCCAGCGCGTGCCGGGTGCCGTCGCTGCCCGCGGCCAGGGTCTCCAGCGGCAGCCGCAGATAGTCGGCCGGGGCGGCGGGGCAGGCGAAGTGCAGCACCAGATCGAGGCCGTCGCCGGTCGGCAGCCGGTCCAGGGCGCCGGGCTCGGCGACATCGGCGTGGACGAAGTGGAAGGCCGGATCGGACCGCAGATGCGCGATGTTGCGCAGCGTGCCGGTGGACAGATTGTCCGCGCAGATCACCTCGGCGCCGTCCGCGAGCAGCCGCTCGCACAGATGGGACCCGAGAAACCCTGCCCCACCCGTCACCAGAGCGCGCTGCCGCCGCATTGCACATCCCCTTACCCATCGCTGCCGCGTCTGCGTCCGAGTACCCGCATTCGCCGCCGTACGCCGGCGAATCACCGCGGCCGATCCGGGCACCCGGAGCGCGAGCAACCACCTGAGGAGAGGCAGCAATGAAGGCAGTCACCTGGCACGGCAAGCGCGACGTCCGCGTCGAGGACGTCCCCGACCCGGTGATCAAGGAGTCGACGGACGCGGTGATACGGGTGACCTCGACCGGGCTCTGCGGCTCCGACCTGCACCTGTACGAGGTGCTCACCCCCTACATGACACCCGGCGACATCCTCGGCCACGAGGCGATCGGCATCGTCGAGGAGACCGGCTCCGCGGTGCCGGATCTCGCGCCCGGCGACCGCGTCGTGGTGCCGTTCCAGATCGCCTGCGGGCACTGCTGGATGTGCGGCGAGGGACTGCCGACGCAGTGCGAGACGACGCAGTGCGTCGATCAGGGCACCGGCGCCCCGCTGTTCGGCTATTCGAAGCTGTACGGCTCGGTGCCCGGCGCGCAGGCCGAGTATGTGCGGGTGCCGCAGGCCCACTACGGCCCGATCAAGGTGCCCGACGGCCCGCCCGACGACCGCTTCCTCTTCCTCTCCGACGTGCTGCCGACCGCCTGGCAGGCGGTCAAGTACGCCGAGGTGCCGCCCGGCGGCACCCTCGTCGTCCTCGGCCTCGGCCCGATCGGCAACATGGCCTGCCGGATCGCCCAGCTGCAGGGTGCAGGCCGGGTGATCGGCGTGGACCTGGTACCCGAGCGCATCGACCGGGCCCGCGCGGACGGCGCCGAGGTGCTCGACCTGAGCGCCTTCAAGGACGCGGACGACCTCATCGAGACGGTCCGCACCCGCACCGACGGCCGCGGCCCCGACTGCGTCATCGACGCCGTCGGCACGGAGGCGCACGGCAGTTCACCGGCGCGCGCCGCCCAGCAGGCCGCGGCCATGCTGCCGCGGGCCTGGGGCGCGAAGCTGAGCGAGAAGGCGTCGGTGGACCGGCTGGCGGCGCTGCGCACCGCGATCGCGATGGTGCGGCGCGGCGGGACGGTGTCGCTCAGCGGCGTCTACGGCGGCGCCGCCGACCCGCTGCCGCTGGTCACCTTCTTCGACAAGCAGATCCAGCTGCGCATGGGCCAGGCCAATGTGCGCCGCTGGTCGGACGACATCCTGCCGTTCCTCGCCGACGACGACCCGCTGGGCGTGGACCGCTTCGCGAGCCATCACCTGCCGCTGGACGAGGCGCCGCGGGCGTACGACATCTTCCAGCGGAAGGCCGAGGGCGCTTTCAAGGTGGTGCTGCAGCCCTAGCGGCGGCCCTAGCGGCCCTCGGCTACGCCCGCTTGGCCGGGATCAGCGCCACCGGGCAGTGCGCGTGGTGCAGCACCGCGTGCGTGACCGGGCCGAGTTGCATGCCGAGGCGGCGCGGATTGCGGTGGGCCGTCAGGACCAGTACGTCGGCGTCGCGGCTCGCCTCCACCAGCACGCCGGCGGTCGGGCCGCACTCCTCGTCGGCGGCCACCGGGACGTCCGGATACGACTCCCGCCAGCGCGCCGCGGCCGCCCGCGGCACCGCCTCGGCGGCCCGCCGGCCCTCCTCCGCCTGCTCCTTGGCCCGTACGGCATCGGCCGCCGGCATCCCGCCGAGCGGGGCAGGCGCCATCCAGGCGTGCAGCAGCCGCAGCCGGGCCGCGCGGCGGGCGGCCTCGGCGTAGCCGAAGCGCACCGCGTCGTCGTCCCCTTCGTCGCCCTGCAGCCCGACCAGCACCTCGCCGCGCGGGGCGGCGAGGTCCGTATCACCGCGGACGACCAGCAGCGGGGACTCGCAGTGCGCGGCCACCCGCAGGCTGACCGAGCCGAGGACCAGCCCGGCGAAGCCGCCGTGGCCGCGGGTGCCGACGACGGTCAGGGTCGCCCCCGCACCCGTGCGCAGCACGGCCCGCCACGGGGCCTCCCCGCTCAGCGTGGCCAGCACGTTGAGGCCCGGCCCCGCCTCGCGGGCGCGCTCGGCGGCGGCCTCGACCTGCTGGTGGGCGGCGGGGTTCGGCGAGTGGTACGAGCCGGGCGGCGGCGCGGCCAGGCCGGTCACCGGCGGCGGCGCCCACGGGTCGGCCATCACCACCTCGAGGTCGGCGCCCCTGCGCGCCGCCTCGGCCGCGGCCTGGTCCAGCGCGCGCTCGGCGGGCGCGGAGCCGTCGTAGCCGACGACGACGCGGCCGTGCAGGGCCGGAGGGTCCTCTTCGATCATGGTGGACTCGTCCCTTCCGTTCAGCGGTTGGGCGCGGCCGCGCTGATCTCGCCGAGCGCGGACTCCGGATCCCGGCCTACGGCCAGGTCGCCCAGCGCGACGATGCCGACGACCTCGCCGTCCCGCACCACCGGCAGTCGGCGCAGCGCGTGCTTGCGCATCAGCTGGACGGCCAGCACGGCCGGTTCATCGGGGCCGACGGTGACGAGGTCGGTGCTGCACGCCGACATCACCGTCGTCTCGCCCGGATCCTTGCCCTCGGCCATGACGCGGACGACGAGGTCGCGGTCGGTGACGACACCGCGCAGCTCCCCGCCCTCGGTGACAAGCACAGCGCCGATGTCCTCGGCCCGCATTCGATGGGCGACCTCGGTCACGGCGGTCAGGGCGCCCACGGCGACGGGAACGTTGGTCATGACGTCGCGGACCTGCTGGTCCATGGCGGCGCTCCTTCCTGAAGCGGCGTATCTCTGCGCGCCTGCCGAGTACCCCGGCGCCCGGGGGGTACGCGCCGCTCAACCATGCCGCGAAGGAGGCCTGTTGTGGATCTTCAGATCGTCAACGCGAGCCCGAAACACCGCCCGGCACCCCTGGTCACGCCGCCCCCGTTCGGCTACCTCTACCTCACCGCGAGCATCGCCCCGCCGACCGCCCGCCGCCCCGTACCGGCCAGGTCGCAGGAGCGCCCCCGGGTGCTGCTGCACGTCAAGGAGGCGGTACGGGAGCTGCGCCGGCTCGGACCGGTCGAGCGCGCGACCGTCTACCGGACCGTCGTGGCACCCCCGCCGCGGGACTTCGCGCGGTCGTCAGGCGTGAAGCCGGCCCGCTTCGACGTGGCGGTGCTGGTGGAGTCGAGCAACCCCGGCGATCTGCCGGCGGTGCGGGACAGCGGCCCGTACAAGGAGCTGTCGAACATCCTCGGCGCGGCCGCGACCGACGTGCGGGAGACGCCGGCGCGGTGCGCGAAGGCCATCGCGGACGTCGACAAGTCGCTGCCGGGGCTGTTCCTCTTCAACCACTTCGTCGCCGAGGACCCGGCCCTGGCGATGGAGCTGTGGGACCACCTCGCGTCGTGGTTCATGGACCACGCCGGGGTCGACAACTCCACGGTCCTGGAGCCGCTCGAGCCCGGCGAGGCCGACTTCGCCTTCGTCAACCACGCACGGCTGAAGGGGCCGCTGCCGTACTACGCGCTGCGACAGTTCGCCACGCCCAGCTTCCGCAGCTTCGTGACCGGCAACCTGCTCGCCAACCGGACCGGCGCGATGCCGGTGCTGTGCCGGGCGGTCTGAGGGTCACCTGGTCCCGCGCGGCCGGACCAGGCCGGCGTCGTACGCGAGGATCGTCGCCTGCACCCGGTCGCGCACGCCGAGTTTGGTGAGCAGCGCGTTGACGTGCGACTTCACCGTGCCGGTGGTGACGCCGAGGCCGTCCGCGATCTCGGCGTTGCTCCGCCCCGCGGCGATCTCGCCGAGCACCTCGCGCTCCCGCGCGGTGAGGCCGTCGAGCAACCCGGGGTCCGCGTCCGGCGTGGTGGTCGCGAAGGCGTCGATCAGCCGGCGGGTGACGGCGGGGGCCAGCATGCCATCACCGGAGGCGACGACGCGGATGCCGGCGAGCAGCTCGTCGGCGCGGGCGTCCTTGAGCAGAAACCCGGAGGCGCCGGCGCGCAGCGCGTCGTGGACGTAGGCGTCCTGGTCGAAGGTGGTCAGCACCAGCACCCGCGGACCTTCGCCATCGGAGGTGAGCAGCCGGGTCGCGGTCAGCCCGTCCATCCCCGGCATCCGGATGTCCATCACGACGACGTCCGGGGCGAGTTCGCGCGCCCGCTCGACGGCCTCCGCCCCGTCGCCCGCCTCCGCGACCACCTCCAGGTCCGGCTCCGCACCGATGATCGCCGCGAAGCCCGCCCGCACCACGATCTGGTCGTCCACGACCATCACTCGGACAGTGATGTCGCCACCTCCTTCTTCGTCTTCATGACCTCTTCCGGTACGGAGTCCGCCGGCTCGCTGCGCAGCGCGGCCAACAGCTCCCGCATCGCCGCGAGTCCGTCCCTGGCCCGCTCGGCGGCGCCCGCCAGGTCCTCGTCCCCGGCCCGCTCCACGACCGCGTCGGCGTGCCGCAACACGTCGCCGCGCAGCTCCTCGGCGATCCGCCGGCGCTCCTCGGCGGCCTCGGCGACGGCGGCCCGTACCGCCTCGGCGAGGGCGTCGTCCTCGCGGACGCGCACGCGGGCGCGGCGGGCGCGGGTGAGGACGCCGAGCGCCCAGACCAGGGCCAGCGGGAGGGCGAGAATCAGCCCGAACAGCCCCGAGAGAAAGGCGATGAACAGCAGGTCCCCGCTGTCTTTTTCACCCAGATCGAGCAGCACCGCGCCGACCGCCCCGAGCCCGGCCGCGGCCGCCCCGATCCCGGGCCAGGTCCGCCGCGCCCGGCCGGCGAACGCGCCCACCGCATACAGCGTCACACCCTCCGCGATGCCGCTCCCCACCGCCAACGGCCAGGCCGTCACCGGCTCCAGCCACCCGAGCGCCAGACCGAGCGGCGTCGCCCAGGCGGCCGCCAGCACGGCACCCAGCACGGGCCACGGCGCGGTCCGCCGCCACAGCAGGGGGAGCGCGAGCATGATCGCCGCCAGGGCGATGGCGGGGGTGATGGCCGGCTTGTCGGTGAGCACGATGAACACCGGGAGCGCGGCTACGGAGGTGACGATCGCGGCATCGCGTGGGGTTGCGGCCGTCGTCGTACGAAGCGGCTGCCGCCGGACCGCGGGGGTGGACAGGGGCAGTTGGGCGTGTACGGCCCAACCGCCGCCTTCGCGCGGGCCGGACCGGAGCGAGCCGCCGAGAGCCAGGGCCCGCTCGCGCATCCCGGCCGTGCCTCGGCCGGAGCCGAGCCTTCGCAGGGGCGCGTGGGCGGCGCCTGCGCCGGCATCCGGGCCTCCGCCGGCATCCGCACCCGCACGCGCGCTGGCACCCGCACCCGCACCTGAGCCTGTGCCCGCAGCCGCGCCCGCGCCCGCGTTCCCGTTCCCACCCGTGCTCGCACCCGCACCCGCGCCCGTGTCCTCGACCTCAAGCCGTACGCCGTCATCCCGCAGCCCCACCCGCACCTCGACGCCCGCCCCGGGCGCATACCGCAGCGCGTTGGTCAGCGCCTCCCGTGCGATGCCGAACCCCGCCTCGGCGACCTCGCCGCCGAGGCCGGCCACCTCCGGCTCGAAGCGCAACCGCACCGGCTGGCCCAGCCGCTCGAAGCCGGCGGCGAGCGCCGCCAGCCGTTCCTCGAGACCGGCCTCATCCGCCTTCCGCGACCCGTCCATCACCGTGACCAGGCGCTCCAGCGCGCCTCTCGTGGCCCGCCCGCCCTCGGCCGCGGCCGCGAGCGCCTGGGCGGTCAGCTCCGGCCGGGTGCCACCCAGCCGTCCCGCGGCCTCCGCGGTGACGACCACGGAGGTGAGGTGGTGGGCGCTCACATCGTGCAGCTCGCGCGCCAGCCGCTGCCGCTCGGTGAGGACGGCCCGGCCCCGTACGGCCTCGGCGCGGCGCAGCTCGCCCGCGGCGGCCCGGCGCCCGGCCAGCCAGCGCCGCCGGCTGCGTCCGGCCGCGGCGACGGCCAGGCACAGGGCGAGGGAGAAGACCAGTTCCCCGATGGCGGTCAGCGAGAACCCCGAGTGCTCCACCGCCCCCACCGCGTTGCCGGCCAGCAGCCCGGCCACGACCAGCAGCGTCGTCCGGGACGAACGGTGCACGGCCACGGAGTACAGCGCCACGAACGCCGCCAGCGCGGCCACGACGCTCGCCCCCTCGGGCAGCGCGAGCCCGGCGAACAACACCCCCTCCGCCACCCCCGCCGCGACGACGGGAAAGCGGCGGCGCAGCCCGAGCGCCGCGGTGAAGGCGACGGTGAGCAGCACGCCCGCCCAGGCCTGCCACGGCTCGACCGCATCCCCCTCCTGCAGCGGCCGCAATGGCCAGATGAACAGCTGCTGCGCCATCAGCAGCGCGGGCAGCAGCCAGTCCCGTAGTCCCCCCATGGCGCTAGATCATACGGACGGCGGCCCCCGCCAGAAGAGGGAGCGAACCAGCCCGGAATCTATCGATGGTTGGAGCCCCGTTTCGTGCCGCCGCCCGACGCCCGGGCCCGTACCGGACGGAAGCCTGGAGGCATGACCACAACGACGAACGACACCGGGGCCGCGACCATGACCGAGACCGCGCCGGACACGTACCGCAGCACCTTTCGCCGCGCGGCGGCCGAGCTGACGCTGGTCCACGGAGTGTGGCTGCTCTGGCGCTGGCTGCGCGGCTGGGAGGAGGTGGCGGTGAGCCCGTACCACGTGCTGTTCGCGACGGTCCTCTACGGGGTGTGGCTCGGCGGCGCCGGCTTCCTCCGCTACAAGGGCGGCAGCGCCGCCCACCGGACCTGCACCCTCACCGCCGCGGCAACGGCGGTCCTCTCCTTCACCGCGATCGTGACGCTCGAACCATCCCGCACCGGCAACCCCTTCGCCCTGCCGGTCTGGGTCATAGCCCTGCTCCTGCTGACCGCGGCGGGCATCCTGCACCTGTCACAGCGCAGGGCAGACCGACCCTCCTAGGGCCGCTGCCGGACCCCGTCCGTCAGCCAGTCGCGGACGCGGTCGGCTATGCCGGCGCCGGGGGCCAGGAGCTTGTTGAACGGGGGCTTGTCCGGGGCGTGGG
>NZ_JAAKZV010000027.1 GCF_011044975.1 Streptomyces coryli
AGAGACAGCCCCTCTCCCAGTCCGACCTGCGCTACCCGGACAAGCGCCTCGCCCCCGGCGCGGACGATCCGGTCGCGGCGAAGGACGACCGACGCGTGAAGACCGACGGGGATCTGCGCAAGCTGCTCGTCGACGCCCCCGCGGGCGCGGACCAGGACGCGCCGGAGAGCGCCCTGCCCGCCGGTCGCGACGGCTGGCTGGCGGCGGATCAGCTGGCGGCGGAGTTCCCGCGGGCCGAGCCGGTGTTCAAGGCGTTCGTCGGCATGGGCTTCCGGCGGACGGCGCAGGTCGTGTGGAAGGAGGGACAGGCGCGGGTGGTGCTGGTGCGGCTGTATCAGTTCCACGACGACGCCGGCCTCAGCTCGTACTCCTTCCAGCAGCAGGAGCACCAGCTCGTACGGGCCGCCAAGGGCGGCACCGGCACCCGGATCCCCGGCTCCGGCAACGGCCGCGTCTACACCGGCCTGCCGCCGGCGGCCAAGCCCGGCTACCAGTCGCTCAACCAGGTCCTCGCCATCGCCCGGCGCGGCGACATCGTGATGGAGATCGTCATCGTCGGCCCCGGCTCGATCAGCGGCTCGTACGCCATGGGCCTCGCCAAGAAGCAGCTGGGGCGGCTGTGAGCGCGCGCACGCGGGTGCTGCCCGTGATCGTCGCCGTCCTCGTCCTGGCCGCCGTCGCCGGCGCGATCGGCTATACGTCGCTGCAGGTCAAGGACGCGGACCGGACCGTATCGACGAAGCTGTGGCGGACCACGAAGGCCCGCCCGCCCAAGGCCCCGGCCCCGGCACACGCCCTCGGCGGCAAGCAGCTGCCGCCGCCGGCCGGCTACCGGCTCGGCCCGGACATCCAGGAGTACGGCAACGACACCGTGCTCACCAGCCGGCAGGCCACCGCCGTGTTCAAGGCGAGCGGCCGCGGCCTGCCGCCCGCGCAGCGGCAGGCGCAGGGCGCGGCGGTGGAGAAGCTGCGGCTCAAGGGCATCGGCATGCGGTCGTACGCGGCCGAGCGCGGCGGCCTCGTCGCCGAGGTGCAGCTGGCGCAGATGGAGAACAAGGCAGCCGCGGCCGGCATCGCCGCGTACCGCGCCCAGGTCGCCAACTCGCTGCGCGGCTTCCGCAAGGGCCCGCGGATCGAGGGCCACCGCGGCGCGGAGTGCTTCCTGCTGCCGACGTCGAAGAACGCGCCGATCGACGCGATGTACTGCACGGCCACGGAGGGGGACCTGCTGGTGACGATGACCGCGTACGGCGGCCCGCGGTCGGACGCCGCGACGCTGCTGGGCAAGCAGCTCGAGCACGTCGAGGGGCCGGGTGAGTCGGTGTGAGCGAGTATCCGCCGGAGCAGTACGGCAGCACGGGTGCGCAGCCGCCGTACCAGCCGTATCAGCCGTACGCGTCCCCGCCGCCCCCGCCGCCGGTCGCTCCTCCCGCGCCGCCCCGTCGCGGCAAAGGCCCCTGGCTGCGTGCCGCCGCCGCGCTGCTCGCCCTCGCGCTCGCGGGCGGCGGCAGCTACTACGCCACCACCGAGGCCGACCGCGGCGATCTCCCGGCCCTGACCACGAAGAGCGACGACCGCTGGGACTACCCGGAGCTGAAGCTCCCCACGCTCCCGGCGGGCGCCCCGGCCCCCTTCGCGAAGGCCAACACCGGACACATCCACCACGCCGACCTCCGCGATCTGCTTCTCCCAGCCCCCGCGGGCGCCGAGCCGGACCCGGACCTGCCCGGCAAGAACGGCTGGCTGTCCAGTGCCGGGTACGCGAAGGCGTACGCCAAGGACGACCGCGACGAGCTGCTGCAGGAGCTCTCGGACAACGCCGTCCGGCACATCGCGGCCACCGGCTGGACCACCCCCGACGGCACCCGCACCCGCATCTACCTGCTGCGCTTCAACACCGCCGCGACCGCCCTGCACTTCCACGAGCAGTGCCTCCAGGGCGCCCTGGAGCCGGAGAGCCGGCTGCTCGGGGCGCCGACCGCCGAGGTCGACGAGAGCTGGCGGGACGAGGACGAGCTGGACGACCTCGAGCTGGACGTCTACGACGAAGCCAAGCCACGCGGCGCCGAGCACGTCCGCCAGGCGTACATCGTCGCAGGGGACACCATCGCCCTCGTCGCCCAGTCCCGGAAGGGTGAGGCGCCGCGGGTGCCGTTCCGGCAGGCGCTGGTGTTGCAGCAGCAGCTGCTGGGGTGACCCCCCGGGCGGCCGACCTCGGGAGGAGAGCCCGGGCGCGGGCGGTTAGACTCGGCACCGGTTCATGACCCCCGTACCCGCTCAAGGAGCGCCCCCGTGCTCGAGGCTTTCTTCACCGCACTGCTCGTCCTGGTCGCCGTCGCCACCGCGGGCTTCGCGGCACTGACCGTGAAGAAGCTCTACCAGGGACAGCGCTGACCACTCATGATCGAGATTCCCTCCGACCTGCACCCCGACCTGGTCCCCCTGGCGTTCCTGCTGGGCAACTGGGAGGGCGCGGGCGTATCGGACTTCCCCGGCGGCGAGAAGTGCAACTTCGGCCAGGAAGTCACCTTCACCCACGACGGCCGCGACTTCCTCGAGTACACGTCCCGCACCTGGGTGCTGGACGACGAGGGCAAGAAGGTCAAGCCGCTGGAGACCGAGTCCGGCTACTGGCGGATCGACAAGGACCGCAAGGTCGACGTCGTCATGATCCGTGACGGCGGCGTGGCCGAGGTCTGGGCCGGCGAGATGGCCGAGGGCAAGCCGCAGATCGACCTGGCCACGGACGCGGTGGCGCGGACGGCGGCCTCGGAGCCGTACACGGGCGGCAAGCGGCTCTACGGCTACGTCAAGAGCGACCTGATGTGGGTCGGCGAGAAGGCGACGCCCGAGGTGCCGCTGCGGCCGTACATGTCGGCGCACCTGAAGAAGGTCGTCGACCCGAGTGAATGGGCCAAGGACATCAAGGACCTGCCGGACGACGGCATCGCCTTTTTCCGCTAGTCCATACACTTGGGCACTGTGGAGACCAAGGACTGGAAGACCGACCTGCGCGAGCGGGGCTACCGGCTGACGCCGCAGCGCCAGCTCGTGCTGGAGGCGGTCGACGCGCTGGAGCACGCGACCCCGGAGGACATCCTCACCGAGGTCCGCAAGACGGCGTCGTCGGTCAACATCTCCACGGTCTACCGCACCCTGGACCTGCTCCAGGAGCTCGGCCTGGTCAGCCACGCCCACATCAGCCACGGCGCGCCGACGTACCACATCGCCTCCCGGCACAACCATCTCCACCTGGTCTGCCGCGGCTGCGACGAGGTGCTGGAGGCCGACGCCGCCATCGCGGCCCCCTTCGCGGCCTCGCTCCGCGAGACCTTCGGCTTCGAGACGGACCTCAAGCATTTCGCCATCTACGGCCGCTGCGGGAAGTGCGCTGCCAAGGAGTCATAGCCGAGTCGTAGGCTGGTCGTATGGGCGATACTCCGACATCGACAGGCTCCCCGCTGCTGTCCCTCCCCGGCGCGGTCGCCGCCGAGGCCCCGGACGAGGGCGTCGCGGCGCACTACGGCGACCTCTTCCGTGAGCAGCGCGCGCTGGCGGCGGGCGACGGCTTCGTCGACCTGTCGCACCGCGGCATCGTCACGATCACCGGCGACGACCGCCTCTCCTGGCTGCACCTGCTGCTCACGCAGCATGTCGAGCAGCTCCAGCCCGGCGTCGCCACCGAGTCGCTGATCCTCTCCGCCAACGGCCACATCGAGCACGCGCTCTACCTGGTCGACGACGGCACCACGACGTGGGCGCATGTGGAGCCGGGCACGGCGGGCGATCTGATCGCCTATCTGGAGAGCATGAAGTTCTTCTACCGGGTCGAGGTTACGGACCGCACCGAGGAGTATGCGGTGGTCCACCTCCCCGCAGGCTCGATCGCGCCGGTCCCGGCGGATGCGGCGGTACGGGAGACGGCGTACGGCCGCGACGTCTTCCTGCCGCGTACGGAGCTGAAGTCCTTCGCGGCGGAGGCCGGCCCGCCGGCCGGGGTGCTGGCGTACGAGGCGCTGCGCGTCGAGGCGCACCGGCCGCGGCTGGGCCGCGAGACGGACCACCGCACGATTCCGCACGAGGTCGGCTGGATCGGCTCCGCGGTGCATCTGCAGAAGGGCTGCTATCGCGGCCAGGAGACGGTCGCCCGCGTCCACAACCTGGGGAAGCCCCCGCGCCGCCTGGTCTTCCTGCACCTGGACGGCAGCGAGGTGACCCTGCCGGGCCACGGCGCCCCGATCCGGCTGGCCGCGGACGGCGAGGAGGGCCGCCAGCTCGGCTTCGTCACGACGTCGGCGCGCCATCACGAGCTGGGTCCGATCGCCCTGGCCCTGGTGAAGCGGAACGTTCCGGCGGACGCGCAGCTCCTGGCGGAGGGCACACCGGCGGCACAGGAGATCGTCGTCGAGCCGTAAAGGGCGGAAAGAGGCCCGGACAGAGCCCCGGAAAGAGCCCTTTACATCTCCAGCAGCACCGTGAACGGCCCGTCGTTCGTCAGACCCACGCGCATTGACGCGCCGAAGCGCCCGGTGTGTACCTCGGCGCCGAGCTCCCGCAGCTGCTTGACCACCTCGTCGACCAGCGGCTCGGCCACATCGCCGGGCGCGGCGGCGTTCCAGGTCGGGCGGCGGCCCTTGCGCGCGTCACCGTAAAGCGTGAACTGGCTGACGACGAGCAGCGCCGCGCCCGTATCCGAACAGGATTTCTCTCCCGCAAGAATCCGAAGCGTCCACAGCTTCCGCGCCAGCTGCGCCGCCTTGGCCGGCGTGTCGTCATGCGTGACCCCGACCAGCACACACAGCCCCTCGCCGACCACCTCCCCGGTCGTCTCCCCGTCGACCGTGACCGCCGCGCCGTCCACCCTCTGCACTACTGCTCGCATGCCGCCCATCATGCCCGGGCATGCCCATTCGGGCGCAGGTGGCTGCGACCGCACGCTCCGTAGTGGCACGATGTCGCTTACGTGTCCGGACGAAGGGGACGGAAAACACGCATGAGTTCACCCAGCGGGCCGGTGCCCACCGCCCGCGCCGAAAACGCCTCGCGCCATCCGCGCACACCGGCGCCGCGGCTCCCCGAGACCGAACCGCAGGGCCCGCCCCTGGGCGGCCTCAGCCTCCCGGAGCTGCGCGAGCTGCGCCGTTCCTCCCAGCAGGAGGAGGCCGACCTCTCCTACGTCCGCCGGCTGCTGCACGGCCGCATCGACATCCTGCGCGCCGAGCTGGCCCGCCGCACCGACCCGCAGACCCCCGTGCTGGACCGGCTGCCGGAGATCCTCACCGACGCCCCTTCTCCGGTACGGTCCTCCGCCCGCCATGTCACGCTCGGCACCCCGCTGCGCGAGGAGTACCGCGAGCTGGCCGAGCGGATGCTCGACGAGGTGGGTCTCTCCGACCTCGTCGCCCGGACGGAGGACGAGCTGCACGAAGGTCTGCGCCGCCTCGCCCGCTACGAGCAGCAGGTCTCCCGCCGCCGTCAGCAGCTGCAGCGCACGGCGGACGAGTGCAGCACCGAGATCGCCCGCCGGTACCGTGAAGGGGAAGCACAGGTCGACGACCTGCTGCCCTGAGCACGTACCGGAAAGGCCACCGCCCTCATGCACGACAACGCCCCGATATCCGGGATAGACCGGCCCGCGATATCCCAGCCCGCCCCCGTCCTGGCCGAGGTCGTCCGCTCCGGCTTCACCGAGGGGCGGCACCGGGGCTCGCTGGTGCTGCTGGCCGCCGACGGCAGCGTGCTGGAGTCCCTGGGCGATGTGACGGCGCCGGTCTTCCCCCGCTCGTCGAACAAGCCGCTGCAGGCCGCCGCCGTGCTCCGCGCCGGCCTCGACCTCTCCGGCGAGCGCCTCGCGCTGGCCGCCGCCAGCCACTCGGGCGAGGGCTTCCACCTCGACCTGGTGCAGAAGATGCTCGCCGAGCACGGCCTCACCGAGTCCGACCTGCAGTGCCCGCCCGACCTCCCGCTCGACTCCGTCGAGAAGGAGACGTACCTGGCGGCGGGCCGCGGCCGGGAGCGCGTGACCATGAACTGCTCCGGCAAGCACGCCGCCATGCTCGCCGCCTGCAAGCAGAACAGCTGGCCGCTGGAGAACTACCTCGCCGCCGAGCACCCGCTGCAGCGCCTCGTCCACGACGTGGTGGAGGACGCGAGCGGCGAGCAGGTGGCCGCGGTCGGCACGGACGGCTGCGGGGCCCCGCTGATGGCGATATCCCTGACCGGCCTGGCCCGCGCCTTCCGCAGCTTCGTGCTCGCGGATCCGGCGACGCCGGAGCGGCGGGTGGCGGACGCGATGCGGGCGCATCCCGAGTACGTGGCCGGGACCCGGCGCGCCGACACCTGGCTGATGCAGGGGGTGCCGGGCGCGCTGTCGAAGATGGGCGCGGAGGCGGTGCAGGCGGTGGCGCTGCCGGACGGCCGGGCGCTCGCCTTCAAGGTCGACGACGGCGGGCTGCGGGCGCTGGGGCCCGTACTGGCGCGGGCGCTGACGCGGCTCGGCGTCTCCGGCCCGGTGCTGGACCGGATCGGCTCGGCGCCGCTGCTGGGCGGCGGGGAGCGGGTCGGAGAAATCCGCGCGACTTTCTGAGCCCGTCCCGCTTAGCGTAAGCAGCATGAGCCGTGACACCGCTTTCCGCCCGATCACCGACGACGAGTACCCGGCCTGGCTGACCGCCCTCGCCACCGGCTTTCTGCGGCCACCGGTGATCACCGACGAGGAAGTGGCGCTGCGGCGGAAGTGGTTCGCGGCCGACCGGGTGTACGGGGCCTTCGACGGCGCGCGGTGCGTGGGCACGTATCGCAGCTTCGACCAGCAGGTGACGGTCCCGGGCGGCGCCTTCGTCAGCGCGAACGCGGTCTCGAACGTCACCGTCTCCGCCACCCACCGCCGCCGCGGCCTGCTCAGCAAGGTGATCGCGGAGGACCTGGCGGCGGCCAAGGAGCGCGGCGACGTGGTGTCCACGCTGATCGCCGCCGAGTACCCGATCTACGGCCGCTACGGCTTCGGCCCGGCCGCGCATGCCGCGGAATGGGCGGTCGACCTGACCCGGGCCGGCCTCGACCCGCGCTACGCGGCGCCGCCGCAGGGTGCGGTCGAGCTGGTGGACGGGGCGGCGGTACGGGAGCTCGGCCCCGAGGTGCACGAGCGGTTCCGCGCGGTGCAGCCCGGCGCGGTCAGCCGCCGGCCCGGCTGGTGGACGGCGGCCACCGGCACGGAGGGGGCGGCGCCGGGCTGGAAGCAGCCGTTCTACGCGGTCTACCGGGACGCGGCCGGCGAGGTGCAGGGCCTGGTCTCGTACACGGTCGACGTGGAATGGGAGCGCAGCGGGCTGCAGCCGACCGGGAAGGCCGAGGTGCACGCGCACTTCGCCACCACCCCGGAGGCGGACCGCGCCCTGTGGCTCTATCTCTTCTCGGTCGACTGGGTGACCGAGGTCGTCACGGGCCACCGGGCGCCCGACGATCTCCTCCCCTCCTACCTGGGAGATCCCCGGGCGGCCCGGATGGCCCTGCACGCGGACACCCTGTGGATCCGTCCACTGGACGTCCCGCGACTGCTGGAGTCCCGTACCTACGGAACCCCCGGCTCGCTCGTCCTCGACCTGCACGACAAGGCGGGCCTAGCGAGCGGCCGCTTCCTCCTGGAGGCCGAAGGCCCGGCGGGCGCGGCGCAGGCGACCTGCACCCCGACCACCAGGACCGCCGACCTCACCCTCGGCGCCGGCGACCTCGCGGCGCTGAGCCTGGGCGACGAGTCCGCGGTACGGCTCGCCGCGCTCGGCCGGGTCACGGAGGAGCGCGCGGGGGCGGCGGCAGCGGCGGATGGGCTGCTGCGTACGTCCCGGCGCCCGTGGTGCCCCGACATCTTCTGAGTCCCTTCGTACGCTGCTAGCTGAGGTAACCGACGGCGGTCAGCACCACGATCCCGATCGTCAGCAGGATCAGGCACCCGCCCCCGAAGTCCTCGTCGAGCACGAGGAGGATGAGGATGAGCAGGAATATGGCGTAGAGCATGTGATCAGCCTCCTCATCCCCCGAGCTCCTCTTAGATCAGCTGGGCGACCAGCACGGCAAGCATCGCCGCCCCGACGCAACTGCATGCGGTGTGCCCTGCCTTCAACCCCACCGCCAGGAAGACCAGCGCCACGACCCCGACCGGGCCGAACGACGCCTGTACGAACCACTCGAACCCGACGACGAGGGCCGCCATGGCGAGACCGAATA
Organism: Streptomyces coryli; assembly: GCF_011044975.1. Lineage (GTDB taxonomy): Bacteria > Actinomycetota > Actinomycetes > Streptomycetales > Streptomycetaceae > Streptomyces > Streptomyces coryli. The sequence continues at coordinate 8,224 of NZ_JAAKZV010000027.1, forward strand.
CCGGCATGGTGCTCCCCCCTTCATCACCGTCTGGCCACGTGCACTCTGGGTGCCGCCCATGCGCCGTTGAACGGGCGGGGAGATCGCGGAGCGGGTCTGTGTGCCAACCCACCCCGACCTTGCCTAGATGGTCAAGTTGGCAACCAACTCCACTGACTATGTGCCCAGTTGGTCACGACTCCAAAACAACTACCAAACAACTCCCGCTGATTGGCCGGAAGGAATACTGTTGGCAGCGTGAGCGCGAACGAACCCTCCGTAAACGGCGCCAGACGCACCCCCGAGGGCGTGGCGGATGTCCTCCGAGCGCGCATCCGCTCGGGGGAACTGGCGCCAGGCGCGAGCCTGCCGACGCAAAAAGAGCTGGAAGACGAGTTCCACGTGACCCGCGGCACGGTCCGCCAGGCGCTGGCCCGGCTCAAGCAGGAGAAGCTCCTCGCGGACGTCGGCCGGGGCTCGCCACCGACCGTGGCGACTACGCTCGGTGACGCGCCGCAGTCGGCGGGAGTGGCTCTGGCTGACCGGATCGGGGCGGCTTTCCAGGCCAAGCACGTGACCCTGGACGTCTATTCGCTGACGACAGAGACCCTGAACAAGGCGATCGCGACGCAGATACTCGACATCGAATCCGGCGAGTCGGAGGCGCCGGAGTCGATCAAGGTACGCATCATGCTCCCGTCACCCGAGACCCGCCTGGCACTCCCGAAGTCGACCGCCGATCCGGACGACGAACGGCCGGGCAAGCGCCTGCACAGCCTGATCCGGCTGAACGCCACCAACCTGCAGCACGCGCTTCTCGACCTCCAGGAGCGCGGCGTGGTGCCCGAAGTGAAGATCGAGATCAAGTCCCTCGACATGACCCCGACCCACAAGCTCTATCTGCTCAACGGCACCGAGGCGCTGTTCAGTCCGTACGCCGTCGAGATCCGCAAGGTCAAGATCGCCCCCGGCACGCGCGGCGAGCAGCTCGAGATCTACGACGTCATGGGCCTGGAAGCCAAGCTCTTCCGCTTCTCCGCCGCTCAGGACGCCCGGGACGAGCAGGACATGGCGCTGGTCGAGTACTGGCAACTCTGGTTCGAGTCGTACTGGTCAACGATCTCTTCGTCCTGGACACTTGGCCCTTGACCAGCGGCCAACCGACGGACGGGACAGATGTGACCCATCTGCAGACGCTCCTGGAGTCCGCCGAGTGCGTGCTCTTCGACTTCGACGGTCCCGTATGCCAGCTGTTCGCCGCCCACTCGGCGGCGGATGTCACCGCCACGCTGGCAGCCGCCGTGGACAGGTCAGAACCGGACCTGCTCACGGACGAACAGCGGCAAGGCGCCGACCCCTTGGGGATCCTGAGGTCCGTCGCCGCAGCGAGACCTGGCAGTCCTCTGGTGCGGCAGGTCGAGCAGTTGCTGGCGCGGGAGGAGCGGCGGGCCGCCGTGCATGCCCGGCCCACGGAGTACGCGGACCCCCTCATCCGCACGCTGGCCAGTAGCCACACCCTGGCCATCACGTCCAACAACTCCCCCGGCGCCATACACGAATACCTCAACACCCGTGCCGGCGTCGGCTCGTGCTTCGAGTCCGTCTACGGACGCGCCGAGTCGGCCGAGCACCTCAAGCCCGACCCGTACTGCCTCGTGTGCGCTCTCGACTCGACGGGTGCGGCTCGCGACCAGACGCTGATGATCGGCGATGCGCCGGCCGACTACGAAGCCGCCCGGCGGGCCGGGGTGGGTTTCATCGGCTTCGCATCGCAGGAGTCCCGGGAGCACGCGCTGCGCGAAGCGGGCGCCCGCACGATCGTGACCTCACTGGAGGAGCTGCTCGAAGCCGCCAGAACCGTGCGGCACTAGCCCACCGTCCGGTCGCCGGGCGCCCGGCGCCCACAACTGCCCCGCAACCCATTCGTTGTTCCATACGCGGGAGAACCCTCCCACCGACCAGCACTCCGGAAGCCACGGCAATGACACCAATGGAGCAGACGATCGCCCGCCTCAATGTCGTGCCCGGAGACATTGTAGGTCCGCTCAAGGGGAACCACCACGAAACCTACGCGGTACGGCTGGGCCCCGATTCAGGCCTGCCGCCTCATTTCGCCTGGGTGAAGTTCAAGGATCCCCGCGCGCACGTGTTCTGGTTCGACCGCCGCTGCTTCAAATCCGAGGGTTTGCTGCTCAAATCCCTGCGCGGCAGGATCAATAACGTACCCGACGTCGAATCGCTGTCCGGCGCCACCGTCCAGCAGTTCATCGAGGGCCATACGCTGGGGTCGACCCGAAGTCCCGGCGAAACGGTTCCCAAGCAGTACATCGACCAGATCCTGGAAAGAATCAACCAGGCGGTATCGGTCGAGCCGTACGAGTTGAGCCACCTCGAACGCATCTGCAGCAAGAGGGACCGGGCCGGCGCCGGGAATACGGGCGACTTTCTGCTCGGCCTGCTGCGCTACACGGACAAGAAAGTGTACCGCCAGTTCAGAGGCGAATACGGCCAGCTCTTCGACGCTCTGAGCATTCGGCGCCCGTTATTTCGGCGGTTCAGGAAAACCGTCAAGTCCCACAGGATGGCGTCGCGGAGTTTTTCGCTGCTGCACGCGGATCTGCACAGCGAGAACTTCATCATCGACGACTTCGATCAATTGTGGGTCATCGACTGGGAGCTCGCCATGATCGGCGACCCCCTCTACGAGCTGGCAACTCATCTCCATCTGATGAAGTACCCGGGCGAGCAGGAGAAAGAGGTCCGCGAGCGCTGGCGTGAAGCCGCAGGGGACACGCGCTTCGATGCCACGGCCGGCATGGACGAGGATCTGCCCCTCCTCCTGGCCTACAAGCAGTTGCAGTCCTTGTGCACCGATGTCGTCCGCCAGGCGATGACCCTCCGGACCACTCGGCCACTGGAGCGGGAAGAGCAGTTGGCGAAGTCGGCGGGGGTCATCCACGAAGTCCTTCACCAGGCCGGCGAGTCTCTGAAACTGCCGATCGACACCGTGCCGTCACCGGCGGCGGTGAACAGCATCTGCGCGAACTGGCTGACCCGGACGTCGCGCTAGCCGCAGCACATCGGAAATCTCCCCCATCGAACGGACAATCACGTCCGCACCGGCATTCCGCAGCCTCAGGAACTTCGCATCATTGTGCGCGAAGCCGACGAACGGCACCCCTGCCGCGCCCGCCGCGGCCAAGTCGGATGGCTGATCGCCGATGAACAGGCAGGCTTCAGCCGGGAGATCGAGGCTGCTGAGCGCGCTCAGCAGGCTCCGCGGGTGAGGTTTCATCAGCAACGGCTCGTTCGGCAGCCGGCCATGAATGCTGTGTACGCCGCCGAGCAGCCATTGCCGCACCAAGTACTGCAATACGGCCTTGGGCGCGTTGTTGGTCACGATTGCCTGCCGGACCGATTTCTCGGCCAGTCCGGCGAACAGATCGGCGAATCCGGGAGTGGGCTCGGCCGTACGGGCAGCGATGAGCTCATGCGCTTCGATGACGGCGTCCAGCCTGCGCAGGAAGGAGTCCGGATGCTTCTCCAGCAGACCGACCCCGAGCCGTAGCGATCTGACCTGCAGCAGAACCCCGTGCGGATCCTCCGACTCCTCCATCACGGCAGGCAGCGGCCCGCCGAGCCACGCCCTGACGATCTCCTTGACTTCCTTGGCGGCAACCAGCGTTGGGTACCCATGGAAAAGCCTGGTCACCGGACCGTCGAAGTCGTAGAGCACCGCCTCACACCGCGTCAGCTGCTCGGCCAGCAGTCCCGCGCCAACCGTCGTCCCGCACCGCTCGTGACCCATCTGCACGGTGCCAGTGTGATCGATACGCACCCTCCCCTAACGACCGGGCGGGGTGTACGTGTCGTAGCTCCCACCAATGGCGTCAACAACCCCACTATGACGCCCCGTAGAGACCCACGCCCACAAGCCCTACCGTTGGCCCGTGAGCACCGAACGGTCGAACGGCTCGCCCTCTCCCGAGGCAGTCGCGGACGCCCTGCGCAACCGCATCCGCTCGGGTGCGCTGGTGCCGGGCGATCCCTTGCCTACGCAGAAGGAGCTGACGGAACAGTTCGGCGTGGAGCGGGCTGCGGTGCGGCTGGCACTGGAGCGGCTCAAGGCCGAGAAGCTGCTGACGAATGTCGGGCGAGGCGCACCGCCGAAGGTCGCCGAGCTGCCGACGGGCCAGCAGGTGGACCCGGAGCCCGCTATCACTGCTCTGGAGGAGCGAATCATCGCGGCCTTCCGGCAGAAGCACGTGGTGCTCGACGCGTTCACCCTCACCACCGAGACCCTCAACACAGCCCTGCGGAACACGCACACCGCCGTGACCATGGGCGAGCTCACCCAGCCCGCCTCGCTCAAGGTGCGGCTCATGGTGCCCACTGCGGACACCCGGCTCGCGCTGCCGAAACTGGTCGACGACCCCGACGATCCGCGACCGCTGCGCCGCCTGCAGCAGCTCATGCGTAGCCAGCTCAGCCTCTTCGAGCACAACGTCACCTCACTCGCCCGGCCCGGGGACGTGGACCTCGCGATCAAGACCGTTCCGGTGACGCCGTCGTTCAAGCTGTACCTGATCAACAAGATCGAGGCACTGATGGGGTACTACCCAGTGCTCCGGCACGAGGTATCCGACAGCTCGCCGACCGGCAGCGAGATGGAGATCTACGACTTCAAGGGTCACACCACCAAGCTCTTCCGCTCTCGCGCCGACGAGCTGCAGGTCGGCAGCCACGACACGGCGTTCGTGCAGGAGTCCCAGGCATGGTTCAACTCCTGGTGGGACACCATTGCCCAGGATTACGACCCTGGAGTCCCATGAGTCGCGGCATTCCACGGCGGCCCGCGCGCGGCAGTCTGCGGCTTCGGTTGCGGTTTGAGTTGAACAAGCGGCATCCCGGGCGGAGGCTGCTTGCCGGGTATCACAACCGGAATTACGTTGCGCCGCTGGGGAAGGGGCTCGCTGCGATAGCGGGGTGTGCGCCGGGTACGTACGCGAAGTTCCGGATACCGCTGCGCACCCTCGAAGTCGTGCCGCGCTGCTGGGAGGACGAGCAGGACGTGCTGGACGCGGTGCAGGGTCACGTGCGGCACGTACCGACGCCGCTGGCCCGGGTGGGCAAGAAGCAGGCGCTGCACACGTACGTCGAAGGCCTGCCGCTCGGCTATCGCTACGCCCGCGGGGACCGCATCGACCAGCGCGTACTGGTGCGGATCGTCGAGGTGATGAAGCAGATCGCGGACGTGCCGTCAGCGGCCGTGCCACCGCGCCCCCAGGGCTGGCCCAAGAGCGGCGACAGCCCGGAATTCCTGCGGCAGCTGGTCCGCTTCGCGGAGCAGCGGGTGCGGCAGCGCTACCGGTCCGACTTCGGCGGGCTCTTCGACAGCGTCGGCATACCGCACGACGTCGTGACCCGCTTCGACAAGCCGGCCGCCGGCCTCGCCCGCCGCGACTTCTGCCTGCTGCACACCGACCTCCACCGCGGCAATCTCGTGCTGCTGCCCGGCGGCGACGAGCTCCTCGTCATCGACTGGGAGATCGCCCTGTACGGCGACCCGCTGCACGAACTCGCCACCCACCTGGTCCGGATGGGCTACCGCGACGAGGAGTGGGAGACCGTGGTCGAGCTGTGGAAGCAGCGGTTCGGACGCGGCCACGAGATCGACTACGACCTCGCCGTCTACGTCGCCTTCGAGCGCGCGCAGTCCGTACTCACCGACACCATGCGCGCGGCTCAGAGCCTGAAGTCCCACCCGTCGCCCTGGGCGCTGGCAGGCGCCGCCGAGAACATCTCCCGCGCCCTGGCCGTGGCCGAGATTCAGCCCCCGAAGCAGCGGGAGATCAGCCAAGCGCTGCGCGCCTGGCTGCGCCACCGCAGCGCCCCCGCTCCGAGCCGCACCTGAGATCCGGGCGCCGGTGCGTAAGGTGGAGGCATGACCGACGCATCGCCCGAGAACACCGAGCACGCGCACGATCCTGAGGTGCTGGAGCTGGCCGGGAAGGTGTTTGATCTGGCGCGGCAGGGGGAGGCGGACACCCTTGCGGCGTATGTGGATGCCGGGGTGCCGGCCACGCTGACCAATGACAAGGGGGACACCCTCGTCATGCTGGCCGCCTATCACGGGCATGCCGCCGCCGTGCGGGTGCTGCTCGAGCGCGGGGCGGATGCCGATCAGGCCAATGACCGCGGGCAGACGCCGCTGGCCGGGGCCGTCTTCAAGGGGGCGGATGACGTGGTGCGGGTGCTGGTCGAGTACGGGGCCGATCCTGGCGCCGGGACACCGTCGGCCGTCGATACGGCGCGGATGTTCGGGAAGGACGGGCTCGTCGAGCTCTTCGAGGGGAAGTAACTCGCGATACAGTCGCGATATGTGGCGTGTGACACAGTAGCTAGCAAGTGCTTGCAATAGTTAGCACGGCGCGGCAGCCTTGAGGCATGGCTTCACTCAATCCCGGCGGTATCGGCGAGTTCCTGAAGGAGCAGCGGCGCAACGCGCAGCTGAGCCTGCGGCAGCTCGCCGATGCCGCCGGGGTGTCCAATCCGTATCTGAGCCAGATCGAGCGCGGCCTGCGCAAGCCGAGCGCCGAGATCCTGCAGCAGCTGGCGAAGGCGCTGCGGATCTCCGCGGAGACGCTGTATGTGCGGGCCGGGATCCTCGAGCCCGAGCGGGAGGGGGAGGGCGAGACGCCGGCCGGTGCCGCGGTGCGGCACGCGATTCTCGTCGACCCCTCGATCAATGAGCGGCAGAAGCACGCGCTGCTGCAGATCTACGACTCCTTCCGCAAGGAGAACGAGCACCAAGATCACGCCGACGCAGGCGATTCCTCAGGGAGGGAACCCTCATGACCATTCAGGACGACGTCCGCAAGACGCTCTCCGACCCGACCCCGCTCTACGCCGTGGCCGGCACCGCCGACCTCGCCATCGAGAAGCTGCGGGAGGTGCCCGCGCTGGTCGAGAAGCTGCGCGAGCAGGCCCCGGACCGTATCGAGGCCGTGCGCAAGACCGACCCGAAGGTCTACCAGGAGCGCGCGACCGAGCGGGCCAAGGAGGCGCAGGCCAAGCTGAGCGACGCGCTCGGCACCCTGGACACCGACATCAAGAAGCTGCGCGAGTCCGCCCAGGACCTGGCGCTGCAGGGTGTCGGCCGGGCCGCGGAGTACGCGGTCAAGGCGCGGGAGACGTACGACGAGCTGGCCGAGCGCGGGCAGAAGGCCGTCAAGGAGTGGCGCGGTGAGGCCGCCGAGAAGATCGAGGTGACCACCGAGGTCGTCCGGCCGGCGCCGGAGCCCGAGGTCGCCCCGAAGGCCGAGCCGAAGCCGGAGCCCAAGGCCGCCGACGAGCCGAAGCCGGCCGCCGCCAAGCCCGCGGCGAAGAAGACCAGCGCCGCGAAGAAGCCGGCCGCGAAGAAGACGACGACCGCCAAGGCGACCCAGACCCCCGCCAAGAAGACGGCGTCCCCCAAGAACGACAGCTGAGCGAGACCGCAGCCGTCGGCGGGCCGGGCACATACCCTGTGTCCGGCCCGTTGTACGGGTACGGTTTCCTAAGCTGAGGCCCTCAATTTTCTGGCGGTGGTTCGGGTGCTGGTCAACGGCTTCTACTCGGTGGTGAGCTGGATCTTCCTGGCTCTCACCGTGTTCGCGGGCGTGGCGCTCGTGATGGCGGCGATCGCCCGCGAGGACGCGTACCGCGCCGCGAGCAAGAACACCAAGCAGTTCTGGCTGATCATTCTGGGCGTGGCCTTCGCCATCATGCTGCTGGTGCCGATGATGTTCCTGCAGATCATCGCCGTGATCGCGGCCATCGTCTTCATGGTGGACGTGCGCCCGGCGCTGCGGCAGGTCTCCGGCAAGGGCGGCGGCCGGCGCGGCTCCAGCTCGGACGGGCCGTACGGGCCGTACAACGGTGGCCGGTAGCAGACCCCACCGAACAGCCCGTAGCAGATAGTCCGCTACGGGACGGAACCCTACACTGGGCGCCATGACCGCCATGGCGCCCCATCGCAGCGAGCCCGACCTCTCCTTTCTGCTGGATCACACCAGCCACGTCCTGCGCACCCGCATGTCCGCCGCGCTCGCCGAGCTCGGCCTGACCGCGCGCATGCACTGCGTGCTGGTGCACGCCATCGGCGAGGAGCGCACCCAGGCGCAGCTCGCCGAGATCGGCGACATGGACAAGACCACGATGGTGGTCACCGTCGACGCCCTCGAGAAGGCCGGCCTGGCCGAGCGGCGCCCGTCCAGTACGGACCGGCGCGCGCGGATCATCGCGGTCACCGAGGAGGGCGCCCGGATGGCCGAGCGCAGCCAGGAGGTCGTGGACCAGGTCCACCACGACGCGCTCGACTCTCTCCCCGCCACCGATCGCAAGGCGCTGCTGCATGCCTTGAAATTGCTGGTCAGCGGGCATCTCTCCACCCCCGCCGAATCCCCCCGCCCGGCCCGCCGGGCACGTCAGCGCGAGAAGTGATGCACAGATAGATAGTCTGCAACAGAACTATCTGCTACGGTCTTTCCTGTCGCCCGCTACTGCTCCACCCACCGACAGGAGAGATCGCCCATGTCTCGCCAGCTCGCCCTTGGTGTCCTATCCACCGGCATGCTGATGACCATCCTCGACGGCAGCATCGTCACCGTGGCCATGCCGGCCATGCAGACCGACCTCGGCTTCACCCCGGCCGGGCTCAGCTGGGTCGTCAACGCGTACTTGATCGCCTTCGGCAGCACCCTGCTGCTCGCCGGGCGGCTCGGTGATCTGATCGGCCGCAAGCGGATGTTCCTGGCGGGGGTCGGGGTCTTCACCGCCGCCTCGCTGGTGGCCGGCGCGGCCACCTCGCCCGCGGTGCTGATCGCCGGTCGGTTCCTGCAGGGGATCGGCAGCGCGATGTCGTCGGCGGTCAGCCTCGGCATCCTGATCACGCTCTTCACCAAGCCCGCCGAACGCGCCAAGGCCATCGCCGTGTTCAGCTTCACCGGCGCCGCCGGGGCGTCGATCGGGCAGGTGCTCGGCGGCGTCCTCACCGACGCGCTGAACTGGCACTGGATCTTCTTCATCAACCTGCCGATCGGCATCGCGGCGCTCGCCCTGGCCGTCCGCGCCCTGCCCGCCGACCGCGGGCTCGGCCTCGCCGCCGGCGCGGATGTCGCGGGGGCCGTGCTGGTCACCGCCGGGCTGATGACCGGCATCTACAGCGTCGTCAAGGTCGAGTCGTACGGCTGGACTTCGGCGCACACGCTCGGCTTCGGCGGCCTCGCCGCGGTGCTGCTGACCGGCTTCGTGGTGCGGCAGGCGACGGCGGCGACCCCGCTGATGCCGCTGCGGATCCTCCGCTCGCGCAATGTCTCCGGGGCCAACGCGGTCCAGGCGCTCATGGTCGCCGCGCTCTTCTCCTTCCAGGTGCTCGTCGCGCTGTACCTGCAGAAGGTGCTCGGTTACGGCGCCGCCGAGACCGGCCTCGCGATGCTGCCGGCCGCGGTGATCATCGGCGTGGTGTCGCTGGGCGTCTCCACCCGGCTGATCGGCCGCTACGGCGAGCGCGCCGTGCTGCTGACCGGGCTCGCGCTGCTGACGGTGCTGCTCGGGCTGCTCACCCGGCTGCCGGTGCAGGCGAATTACGTCACCGACCTGCTGCCGGTGATGCTGCTGGCGGCCGGCTTCGGGCTCGCCCTCCCCGCGCTGACGTCGCTCGGCATGTCAGGCGCCTCGGAGAGCGACGCGGGGCTGGCGTCCGGGCTGTTCAACACGACCCAGCAGATCGGCATGGCGGCGGGCGTCGCGGTGCTCACGACGCTGGCGGCGTCCCGTACCGAGGGCCGGCTGGCAGCGGGCGGCAACGAGGCCGAGGCGCTGACCAGCGGCTATCACCTGGCCTTCGGGGTGGGGGCCGGGCTGATGGCGGTCGCCTTCCTGGTGGCGCTGGTGGTGCTGCGGCCCGCGCGGGCCGCGGGCCGGGCCCAGGACCTCAGCGGCCCTCGCGATCGAGCAGCAGCACCGCGACGTCGTCCGTCAGCTCTCCGCCGTTGAGCTCGCGGACCTGTCGTACCGCCGCGTCCAGCAGTGCTTCACCACCGAGGCCCTCCTCCCGGAGGGCCTCGATCATTTCCACCATGCCGTCCTGGCCGAGGCGCTGTTTGCCCTCGCCGATGCGGCCCTCGATCAGGCCGTCGGTGTACATCATCAGGCTCCAGGCGCCGCCGAGCTCCACCTGCTCCCGGGGCCAGCGGGCGTTCGGCAGCAGGCCGAGCGCCGGGCCGCCCTTGTCGTACGGGAGCAGCTGCGGCGCCTGGCCGGGGCGGGTGAGGAGCGGGGCCGGGTGGCCGGCGAGGCAGAGGCCGGCGCGGCGGCCGTCGGGGGCGATGTCGACCGTGCACAGGGTGGCGAAGATCTCGTCGTCGGAGCGCTCGTTCTCCAGCACCTGCTGGAGGGTGGAGAGCAGCTCGTCGCCGCAGAGGCCGGCGAAGGTGAGCGCCCGCCAGGCGATGCGCAGCTCGACGCCGAGGGCGGCCTCGTCCGGGCCGTGGCCGCAGACGTCGCCGATCATCACGTGCACCGAGCCGTCGGCGGTACGCACCGTGTCGTAGAAGTCGCCGCCGAGGAGGGCGCGGCTGCGGCCCGGGCGGTAGCGGGCGGCGAAGCGCAGCCCGGAGCCCTCCAGCAGCGGGGTGGGCAGGAGGCCGCGCTCGAGGCGGGCGTTCTCCTGGGCGCGCAGCCGGGTGGCGGTGAGCTGGCGCTGGGCCAGGTCGGCGCGCTTGCGCTCGACGGCGTAGCGGATGGCGCGGCCGAGCAGCCGCCCGTCGAGCTCGTCGCGGTAGAGGAAGTCCTGGGCGCCGACCCGTACCGCCTCGGCGCCGCGCTCGGCGTCGTCCTCGCCGGTGAGGGCGAGGACGGCGTGCGCGGGGGCCATGCGCAGCACGGCGCGGAGCGTGTCGAGCTGGTCGTCCACGGCGGGCTCGGACGACTCGGCCTCCGCCTGAACAGCGCCGCTCTCGGCGCGCTCGGCGCTCGCGCCGCTGGTCAGGTCGAGGTCGAGCAGGATGCAGTGCACGTCGTGGGTGAGCAGCCGCGCGGCCTCGGTGAGGTTACGGGCGGTGCGGATGCGGATGCTGTCATCGCGGCGCACCCCGCCGGCCTGCTCCAGCATCCGGGGGACGCTGATGCCGCCTTCGGGGTCATTCTCGATGAGCAGCACGGTGAGCGGCCCGGTCGCGAGCTGCGCTCGACCGGCCGCGGGGCGCTGCCTCGGCAGCACAGAGGGCCGCCCGGTAACGGGCATTGCGGTCTTCCTTCCCTCCCCCCGAGGGTCGACGGCCGCCGTTCGGCGGACCGCCAGGGTGGACCCTAGCGGTTTCGCACACCGGTACGGAACGCCTGACGGCGATTCGCCGCTGTCATATGCCGGGATCTGCTGGGGTTTTGCCCCCAGCCATGACATTCCTCACGTGATGGAGGACGCATGCGGCGATCTCGGGGTTGATTGCGGAAGCCCGCCTACGCGTCCGGGCGCACCACCGACTTGATCGGCAGCGATCCGGCGCCCGCGACCGTGACCTGGCGGCCCGGCCGTGGCGCGTGGATCATTGCGCCCTTGCCCACATATATGCCGACGTGAGAGGCGTCACCCTTGTAGATGATGAGGTCGCCGGGGCGCATCTCCTTGATGTTGATGTGCTGCAGCTGCCGGTCCTGCTCCTGCGAGGTGCGCGGGATCGTGTGGCCCGCGGACTGCCAGGCGCGCAGGGTCAGGCCTGAGCAGTCGAAGGTGTCGGGTCCCTCGGCGCCCCACACATAGTCCTTGCCGAGCTGCTCGGTGGCGTACTTCACCGCCTGCTTGCCGGCCTTGCTGGCCTTGCCGTTGATCTCGTCCAATATCCCGGAGTCGAGCCATTTGGCCTGCGCGTCCCGCGCCTTCTGCTCGTCCAGCTCCTTGAGCCGGGCGCGCTCCTCCGCCGCCAGCCGCTGCTCCAGCTTCTTTGCGGCGGCCAGCTGGGACTTGATCTCCTTCTTGGCCTTCTCCTTGGCCTTGCGCTTGCTCTCGAACCGCTCCCAGCGATCGGCGGCGTCCGCCGTATACCCCTCCAACTGGCTCTTCGTCGTGACCAGTTGGTTCAGCAGCCGCCCGGCGCCGGCCTGCCCCTTGCGGGCGAGCTGCAGATCGTCGACGAAATTCTCCGGATTGCGGCTGAGGAGGAGCTGGGCCTCGGCGGGCAGCCCGCCGCCGCGGTACTGCGCGCGAGCCGCGGCGCCGGCCTTCTTCTGCAGCCGCTCGAGCTTCGCCTGCGCCGAAGCCGCCGCCCTGGCCAGCTTCACCACCGCCGCCGACTGCTTCTTCGCCTGCTCCTCCGCGGCGTTGTACGCCTCGGTGGCGGCCTCCGCCTTCTCGTACAACTCGGTCACCTTGGCGTGGACTTCCTCTATGGAAAGCGTCTGCGTAGGCGTCGGTTCCGGTCTCGGTTCGGCCGAGGCGCTGGGCACGGCCCAGCCGCCGACCAGGCCGATGACCAGGGCGGTACTCACGGCGACGCTTCCCCCACGCATGTGACCTCCGGTCCAAAGATCCCGTAACTGCGGTCCAGTTGGGGATGCTGCCATGCGGAGGTGACGATTTACAGAGCGTGTGGATAACCCGAGGAACGAGCGGCGGTTCGGTTCAAGCCCCTACCGGCAGCCGCAGTTGGCGACCGCCGCCGCCATCGCGTCCAGCGCCTGCTGCGCCGCGCCGCGGTCCTTCGTCCCGTTGGTCATGAAGGCGAACGCCAGCAGCCGCCCGTCGGCGTCCACCACCGTGCCGGCAAGCGAGTTGACCCCCGTGAGCGTCCCGGTCTTCGCCCGTACGAGCCCGGTCCCCGCCTCCGCGCCCGAGTCGGCGTACCGGTTCTTCAGCGTCCCGTTGAAGCCCGCCACCGGCAGCCCGGTCAGGAGCGGGCGCAGGTCGGGCTGCTTCGGTGAGGAGGCGAGCACCAGCAGCTGGGTCAGCAGCTCCGCCGACACCTTGTCCGCGCGGTCGATGCCGCTGCCGTCGGCGAAGCGGGCGCCCTTCAGCGGCAGCTTCAGCTTCTTCAGCTCGGCCGCGACCGCGTCCTCGCCGCCCTTGAAGCTGGCCGGCTTCCCGGCCTTCAGGGCGACCTGGCGGGCCAGGTGCTCGGCGATGTCGTTGTCGCTGTGCACCAGCATCCGCTCGACCAGGTCGGCGACCTTGGGCGAGCTGGTCACCGCGAGCCGGTCGGCGCCCTTGGGCGTGCCCTGCTCCTTCGGTGCGCCGTCCGCGACCTTCACGCCCGCCTTGCGCAGTGCGTCCGCGAAGGCCGTGGCGGCGTCCTTCGCCGGGTCCATGGCGCGCGGGGCGGGGCCGTGGCCGCTGCCGTCGAGCCGGCCCTCGTTGATCATCAGGGGGACGACCGGGGCGAGGTTGTCGTTGCGGCCGAGCGAGGGGTGCAGGTCGGGCCCCGAGTACGCGCCGGTGTCGTACCGGACCCGGACCGGGTCCTTCGCGCCCTTCAGCTCCCCCGCGGCCTCCTTCGCCAGGTCGCCGATCCGCTCCTTGCTCAGCACCGGGTCGCCCGCGCCGGCCAGCCAGACATCGCGGCTCCCGCTGCCCAGCACCTCGGTCTCGATCCGGTGCCCTGGCCCGAGCGCCGCCAGCGCGGCCGCGCCCGTCGCCAGCTTCACCGTGGAGGCGGGGACCGCCGCCTTGCCCTCGCCCTGACCGAAGAGCTCCCGGCCGGTCGCGACGTCCCACACCGCGGCGGTACGGACCTGGCCGAGGGCCTTGTCCTTCAGCAGCGGCTCCAGCGCGCTCTTCAGGCCGGTGGCCGTCGGCGCCGGGGCGCCGCTGCGCGCGCCGTCGGCGGCGCCCGCGGGGGCGCCGAGGCCGGGGCCGAGCGCCGTCAGCACGCCCGGAGCCTGCGGCGCCTCGGGCAGCACCTCGGTACCCGATCGGCCGTGACGCCCGTCACCCGTGTGGTCCTGGGCGTACGCCCGGTCCCGCTCGGCCGTACGCTGACCGTTGTCCCAGGGGCCGGCCAGCGCGGCCGTCCCGGCCGCGATGACGAGGCCGAGCGCGGCTGAGCCCGCTGTGAGCTGCAGGGTGCGCCGTTCCTGCCGCTCCTGCGCCGCCCACCACGCCGTGAGGCGCTGCCGCTGCCTGACCGTCAACGCGGACCAGCCCCTTTCGCCACCACACACTCTCGTGGGGGACACTTAATCACCCGAAGTATGTGCTGATCATGGAGGAGCCACCCGTGGAGTTCGACGTCACCATCGAGATCCCGAAGGGTTCGCGGAACAAGTACGAGGTGGATCACGAGACCGGTCGGATCCGCCTGGACCGTCGACTCTTCACATCAACCAGCTACCCGGCAGACTACGGCTTCATCGAGGACACGCTCGGCGAGGACGGCGACCCGCTGGACGCGCTGGTCCTTCTGGACGAGCCGACCTTCCCCGGATGCCTCATCAAGTGCCGGGCGATCGGCATGTTCCGGATGACCGATGAGGCGGGCGGCGACGACAAGGTGCTGTGCGTGCCGGCGTCCGACCCCCGGGTCGAGCACCTCCGCGACATCCACCATGTGTCGGAGTTCGACCGCCTGGAGATCCAGCACTTCTTCGAGGTCTACAAGGACCTGGAGCCCGGCAAGTCCGTAGAGGGCGCCAACTGGGTCGGCCGCGTCGACGCCGAACTCGAGGTCGAGGCCTCGTACAAGCGACTCCAGGCGTCGGGCGGTCACTGACCCTGACCTGCGGTTTTACCTCCATTTCGGGGTGACACGCTGAAGGCATGGGCCTGCCGCCGTACCCGATCACGGGACGGCGGCAGGCCCATGCCTGTCGTGGCCGCGTAGGCCGATCAGGCGGCTTGGGCCGTCTCTGGGCCGTCAGAGCCGTACAGAGTGCGATCCACGGCCTTGCGGACGCGGCCTTCGCTGCTCGGCATCAGGTGCGCGTACACCCGCAGGGTGAGCGCCGGATCGTGGTGTCCGAGGTACTGGCTGAGCGCCTTAACGTTCTCGCCCGCGTCCAGCAGAACCGAGGCGTACATGTGGCGCAGCGCATGCATCCCGTGCTCGCGCGCCGCGGCGTATCGCCCATCCTTGACCTCGTCCGGGATGACGTCGGCCTTGGCTAGGGCCCGCTTCCACACGTCCTTGTTGAAGACGTTGCGGTGCACGACCAGGGCCTTGCCGTCCCGGAGGAACAGCAGCTCCCGGGTCACTGGCGGTCCGTCCGGGGTCTGCCACGGCAGGGTGACCGGCTGAGGAGGGAACTGCGCCATGTGCGCGGCCAGCCGTTCCGCGACTGCCGGCGCCAGGGGTACATCGCGCTCTTTGCCGCCCTTGGGCAGGCCGAACATCAGGTGTCGCCCGACCTGCTTCACCGAGCACGTCACGTGCAGCCATCCGGCCTCGGGGTCGATGCTGTCGACCGCCAGGGCGAACACCTCCCCCTGCCGCAGGCCACAGCCCCCAGCCGCGTCGACCATGGCCCGGTACCGCTCGGGCAGCGCCTCGCGTACGGCACGGGCCGTCTCCGGCAGCCACGGGCGCACCCGAGTGCTGATCGCCTTCGGCGGGCGCACGCTGCGGGCGCGGCACGGGTTCGCCTTCAGGTAGCCGTCGTCCACGGCGGCGCTGAGCACCGTCGAAGTGATCCGGAAGATGGCCGACCGATACGAGGCGGACACCACGTTCTGTTCCAGCTCGGAGAGCCATGTACGAATGTGCTCCGGGCGGAATGAGGTGAGCGGCCTCGATCCCAGGTAGGGCACCGCGTGCCGCCGCACACAGGTGGCTGCGGACGAACGAGTCGTCACCTCGCCACCCTGTGATTCGAGCCACTGTTCCGCGTACTGCCCGAACGTGACCCGACTGGCCGATGGGGCGATGTACGTGCCGTCGGCCATGTCGGCCTCGATCTTGTTGAGCCACTTTTCTGCCAGCCGCTTTTGCCCATCGGCAAAGCTCTTGGACTGCTCGGTGCCGTCCGGTCCGATGTAGCGGGCGCGGTAGCGGTTGCCCTTCCCATACCGGTCGGTCTTGGTCTTGCGGGGCTTGCCGTCAGCGTCGGTGACGGTCTTGTACCAGCGGTCTTGGACGTGCCCAGCCATGGGTCTGAAGCCTTTCGCGCAGGGGCGGGGCAGAGGCGTTGGGTTCGCCCCGCCACAGGGAATCGGTCGAGGTTCATGAGCGGGGGTGAGGCATCGCCCCACCCCCGCTTTGGTCAGGCCGCTTCGTCCAGGTCGCGCCCCTCTTGCTCGCGCGCCCATGCCCGCACGGCAGCGGGGTCGTAGCGGAGGTGCTTACCCACCCGGAATCCGGGCGGGCCGATGCGCCGCTTGCGCCAGTAGTAGACGGTCTCTACGGGGACGACGAAGGTGACGGAGATGTCCTCCGGCGTCAGGTAGCGGTCCGGCAGTCCGGCCCGCAGTGTGTTCACGGCCTCGGGGATCGGGGCGGCGGTCATTGGGTCCTCCTGGCGAGAGATTTGGTCAGCGAAGGCATGCGGGAGAGGTCGAGCCACATTCCTGTGGGACGCGGCCCATCGCGGCCCAAGGCTGTGACCTGCGGTTTTTCGCCTGCTCTGTGCGGCCCATCGCGGCCCGCGCTGCCACGGGTCTTTGGGCCGCGGTGGGCCATACGAGATGCCAGGGAAAGCCGCAGGTCAGAATGGGTGGGCCGCGATGGGCCGCGCCCCTGGCTAATGTGGTTCGGACGGGTTGAGCGTGATCCCGGTGTAGATGGGCATCCGTCGGCCGTAGTCGTCGCGCGGCTTGGCCCGGTGCAGTTGGGGCACGACGGACAGCAGGTTGCGGCCGAACATTTGCTTGGTGCCGGTGCCGCGTACGCCGTTGTCCTCGGCCCAGTCGCGCCAGGCGTCCCACAGCGCGTCGACGGGCACCGTGCAGGCGGGCCCGACGGTGCAGCGTTCGCGGACGAAGGCGCTGGTGGGTGAGGCGGTGTCCTGCATGGTGGTGACCGCTTCGCGGCTGGAGGCAGGTTCCGTGATCCGGCCCTTGGCCTCCAGCCGGGTCAGCCCGTCCAGCGCCCAGTTGAGGATGCCGGGCATCTCGGAGCACAGCCGCGCGAACAGCGTCGGGTCTTCCTTGCCGAGCCACGACACCGTCATGTTCAGCAGTACGAAGCGGCGCGCGATGACGCCGGAGGCGTCGCCGAAGTGCGGCAGCTCGTTGGACAGGATCACCAGCCGGGTGGGCAGCTTGCCGGTCCACACCTCCCGGTACTTCCGGTCGATGTCGATGGTGTCCTCACCAGAAATCGTCAGCAGCCGCTCCACTACTTGGCTGTTGTCGTTGCCCGACAGCCGCGCGTCGGCAATGACCGCGAGCGGCTTGCCGATCAGGGTGGACAGCCCGAAGTTCGTCCCCAGCCCGGCCAGGGTCGGTCCGGCCAGGTTCTCCTTGCCGACCAGCTCCTTCAGCACCCGGGCGATGGTGCCCTTGCCCGAGCGGGACGGGCCGACCATGAGCAGGATCTTCTGCTGGTCGGTGCGCCCGGACAGCACGTAGCCGAACCACTCCTGCAGCGCCGCGATGGCGTCCGGGTCGTCCGGCCAGATCTGCCGCAGGAAGCCATCCCAGGTCGGGGCGGTGGCCTGCGGGTCGTAGGCGAACGGCACGGAGACGAGGTTGAAGAACTCCGGGCTGTGCACCAGCAGCCGCCGATCCCGGATGCGCAGCAGCCCGTTCTGACAGGCCACGATCGGACTGCCGTCCTGCGCGGCCGACTGCCGGCCGATCCAGGCCGGGGCATCGGTGTCGGTGGGCAGCAGCGTCACCGCCCCGAGTGCATCCAGCAGATTGCCGAGCTTCTGCTTCGTCGGGGCCCAGTCGCGGAATTCGGGCTGCCCGTCCTTGTCGGTCCCGGCCCGGTAGGTGACGTACTCCAGGCGCGCGTACAGGGCGGCGCGCAACTGCGGTTCGTCCAGCTCCCGCCAGCAGGTGCCAGACCAGCGCATCCACGAGCCGCGCCAGCGGCGGCAGACCAGGTGCCCGCCGTCGTTCTGCCAGTCGGGCAGCAGCCGCCGCGCGACCGCGAGGGGGTTGGAGGGTGCGGGGAGTTCTTCGGTGCCGGTCATGCGGCCCTCCTCTCGTGTGGATGGCGCAGCGGGCAGCTCCCCCGGTGCTCCTCGTGGTCTGCGATCAGGTGCAGCACCCGCCTGCGGCCTGCCGCCCGGCGCTCGCGCCCGCATAGGCAGTGCGATGACGCGGTGGGTGTGGCGCCCTTCGGGGCGCGGATGGTCAGCCAGGCGATCGGCTCGCGTCCGTCGCCCGGTCGCTGCGCGACCGGAGGAGGGGCTGAGAGGACGGCCTGACGGCCGCCGCCTTTTCGGGCGCCTGCGTCAGCGGTCACCACCGTGTTGCGCGCGGCTGCGGTGTCGTCGGGGGTGGCGTTGGGGCTCTTAGTGGGGGGAGGTTCGTGGTTCATGCCGTCTGCCGCCCCCGCGGGTTGTGCGCGATGGACCAGTCCAGGCCGCGAGCAATCACGTCGTCGTAGTAGCGCTGCGGCTGAGTCGCGTTGGCAGCCGCCGCCCCACTAAGAGCCTGCTCAGCCTCGGCGCGGCTCAGGTCGCCAGCGGCGATGAACCGCCCCAGGGCCCGCGCGGCCCGCAGCAGCGTCGCGTTCCGGGCGCCATCGGGCGCGGTGGCCACGTTGTGCACCTCACTGCGCAGGGCAGCGAGAACGTACCGAGGCGCGTTGCCCGGCTGGGGCATGGCCACGACTCCCGTGGGGCGCGGCGCAGGTGCCAGGGCGGCCCGGAGCCACGCGGGCAGCGGAACGGGCGGGGTGAGGTCGGTGACCTCGTAGGCGCGGCCGTCGACCACGCTGCCGGGGGCGACGACGTAGCCGCCCCAAGCGCGGGTGTCGATGCGCGCGGCGAGCTTGCCCGCCGTGTTCCCCAGCCGCAGGCCGGGCGGGGTGGTGAAGTACCGGTGCTGGCCCCCGCTCGCGGTCCGCAGCGTGAAGGTAGCCGGGGCAGGCTGGCCGGTGCGCTCGCAGAGCGCCGCAAAGGACGTCGCGCCGCTAGGCGCGTCCTTCTCGTCCTTCCTGTTCTTGGGAAGGTCCAGGTCGATGACGACCAGCCCGGCCGGGCCGGTGGCGATACCGACGTTGAACGCCTCGGACTGCCACGTGCGGCGGATCAGCTCGGGGTCTGTGGTGGCGCGCTGCTCCCACGTGGCGTGAACGGCCGTGCAGGGGCCGGTGCGCGGGCACCTGTCCTTGCCGTGCAGCGCGGGCCGCTTGGTGCCGGGGCGGAGGGGGAAGACGGGCCAGCCGCGTCGCGCTGCGTCAAGCGCAGCGGCGAGCTGGGCGGAGACGGGTGGATGCGTCATGCTGGTGTTCTCCTGTTCTGTGGTTGGAGCAGAGGGAGAGAGGGCGGGCGCGGTCTTTGGCGAGAGAGCGCCCGTCCTCACCTGCAAAAGGGTCCGGACAATCCCCGGTTTCGGTAACCGGGGATCTGCTGCTATAAGGGCTCGCGTTGCGTGATCCCGGCTGTTCGACGGGGCGAGCAAGATGGAGGCTCGGAGTGTCCGAGCCGCGCCGCCCGAGGGCGAGCAAGTTAGCGGCGAAGACACTCTTCGCCGCCGCTTTCGCCCCGGGGGTGGCGGAAGCGGTTCATCAGTCGTCGACCCAGCAGAACGGGCAGTCGCAGTCCTCGTCGTGCGGGCAATCGCACCCGCACGGGTGGCGGGCGCCGACGCAGTAGCAGATGCACATGCCTTCGCCGCAGGGCTCTTCCTCGTCGCTGGTGTCGTAGCCGAGCGGGGAAAGAGCGGAGTGAGCACGCTCCAGGTGTTCCGCCAGGGTCTGCGCGATGAGCGCGGATGAGGCGAGAGCGGAGCAGGCATCGCCCAGGTGCTCCTTGGCCTCGCCGTGATCGGCGGTGACCGCACCGGCCTTGGACAGGCCAACCAGGAAGCTGGACAGCTGCGCGAAGCTCTGCGGCAGGCGCATGGCGAGCTGATTGAGCGGCCCGACGACCTCGTATGCGTCGCTGGGATAGTCGAAGCCGTCCTTGCGGGCCTGCGTGGTGTGGTTGAGCGCACGGACGGCTTCGGCGGCGGCCTCAGCATGGTGGGCCGGGGGCTTGAGATGCGGATTCATCGGGTGGACTCCTTGTCCGGCAGTGGCTGAATGCTCGGGTCGCGGGTGGTGCTGTGCGCTGGGCCTGGGGTGGGGTGGTGGCCGGGGTCGGCGGCAGTGCCGGTGCACTCGTGGCACAGCCACATGCCGAGCAGCAGGCAGGTGATCCCGTAGACCTGATGGCGATGGAGGCGCCACCACCCAGGGACGGCCGGTTCGGTGATCACGTACTTCACCTGGGGCGGCTTGGGCACAGCTCTTCCTCCTCATCTCGCGGACGGGTCGTGGCACGCGGAACGGGGTGATCGTGAGACATGAAGGTGCGCTTGGGCAGGCTCCGGGTCCCGTGATATGCGCGCGTGCGGGCCGCGCGAGCGCGGAGCAAGTTGTGAGCTTGGAAACTCCGCTGGGGCGGTGTTTCCTGCGCTCGCTCCGCGCCCGGGCGCGACCGGCCAGGGGGCCGGGACGGTTCGAGGGCGGCAACGTTGCGCCGCCGCCACTCAGCCGCGGAAGTGGTTGTTCTTGAAGACCGCCTTGCGGGCGTTAACCGTGACGCCGCCCCGACCGCCGCCGCTGCCGAAGAGCTGCACGGCGACGTACAGGCCGAAGACGATCGCCACCAGGATGATGAGCTGGTGGAGCAGCGCGGCGAGCGCGGCAATGAACGAGGTGAGCAGGATCAGCCCGCCGCAGATGGCGGCGAACCCGATCCCGCCCAGCGCGATGTTCACCGCCGTACGCGACACCACCGGCCGGGACTGCACCACGGCCGGGGCCGCGGACGCGGCCGGGGCGATGGCGTAGCCGGTGACGACGCGGCCGTCCGGCAGCACGACGCTCTGCACGGCCGGCACTTGGCCGGGCGCCACCGGAACAAGCGGCGCCGCCGTGTCGGCGGGCGGTATCGGGGTCGGGTGGTGGACGGTCACGGGCCGTTCCACGGACCCGTGTTCGTACCGTTCGGGGTACATGCGAGATCCCTTCTCACGATTACAGAGCGTGCAGGGAGGGAGGCAGAGCACGCCCCGGAGAGACAGCGTTTCCGGGGGTTTTGCAGGCCAGCGGCGGGCCGCCTCCCTGCCTCCCTAACGGGGTGTCACCGCAGGTAGGGCGAGGGAGGCAGGGCGAGGGAGGCAGGTAGGGAGAACTCCCCGCCTCCCCGGCCAACTCCCTCACTCAGCGTCACTGAGCGAGGTGTCGTCGTCCCGGGCGCGAAGCGCGGCGCGGACGCGGTCGCGGCTGACGACCATGACGCCGCCGGACTTGTACGGGGCCGCGCCGACTTCCTGCAGAACCCGGGTCAGCTCCGAGGCGGTCCAGCTGCGGTATTCGGCCGGGTTGCGCTCGGCGAGCAGCTGCCGCACCACGTCGGTACGCGGCCGCTCCACGTCGCCCACCACGGCGACGATGTCGGCGAGGTGGTCCACCGGCTCATCCACAGGCTGTGCGGGAGCCGGAGTGATGCCCTCACGCAGGCCCATGGCCCGCTCAACGACGGGCGTGATCTGGTCGCGTTCGGCGTCCTTGCGGACGTAGTGCGCGCGGACCAGCTCGAAGTTGTTGCGGGTGAACCCGACCGTCAGGCAGGTGCCGATGTCCTCGGCCGGATTCAGGTTGGTGGCGGTGATGCCGGCACGATGCTTGCCGGTGCCCAGCAGCCCATCGTTGGCGATGTGGTCACCAACGGCGAACGCCACCCGGTGCGAGGTGTTGCGGGTGACCTCCTTCGGGATGCTGTCCGCCGTAGGCGACACGGTGACCCAGATCAGGGTGATGCCGACCTTGCGGGCCTTCTTCATCACCTGCTCCGCCAGTTCGGCCGCCTCGGCGCCGTACTTCTTGTGCATGAACAGCTCGTGGCACTCATCGAAGACAACGACCTTGGGCCGCATCCGCGGGTCCCGCTCAGCAAGCTCACGAGTCAGCCGGACCTCGTCACCGCCGAACGCTTCGAGAAGCTTGCCGCGCTCAGTGACCTCACCGCGCAGATTGCGCAGGGCCTTGACCGCGGCCTCGATCTGCTCGTCATCATCGCCCTTGACCAGGGTGTTCAACCGGCGCTTCATCGGGTCGTAGTCGACGTTGAAGGCCATCACGTACACGTCGATCTCGACCAGCGGATCGAGCATCGCACCCAGCAGCAGCGAGACGACCAGCGACGACTTACCCGAGCCCATGATGCCGCCGACCATGTAGTTCGAGGCCATCAGCTTGCCGTGCACGGTGTCACCGCGCTGCGAGACGCCGACCGGCACGCCCTTGAAGTAGTCGGTGGTGCCCTCGGTCAGCAGCGGCCAGTCCGGCACCTTCCCGGACAGCGAGCCCTGGTCAGCCACCCACAGATCGAGAATCCCGGGCTGGTCGCGGGGTTCGGTCGGCCATACCTCGATCGGCAGGCGCAGCAGGTTGTGCGCGAGCACCGGCTTCTTGCCGTTGATCATCTCGACCGTGACGCCCATCGGCAGCTGCAGCCGGGAGTGGTAGCCGTTGCCCAACCTGACGGTGCCCTGCGACCAGCGCGGCTGCCAGCCGTCCTTGAACGCCTGGTTCAGCTTCGGGATCGACAGGTGCTTGAGGCTGTGAAGGATCGCCCCCTCATCAGGCACCACGTCCCGCTTCTCCTCGACCGGCAGCGCCCATCGAGGGGCCGCCTGCCGCTGCCGACCGACATTCCAGATCGACCCGATCGCGAGGAACGGCAGCGCGATCAGCAGCGGATTCCAGATGAAGCCGACTATGAACGCGATCCAGCCGATGAGCTGGATCACGGTCGCAATCGGGGCGAGGACCAGGCCAACGTCCTTGCTGGCCACGGCCAGGATGATGCCAAGCACCAGCAGCGCCCCGGCCGCAGCAGCGGTCCCGTAGGCGATGGCCTTCGGTGCATACAGCATGGCCTTGAGCAGGTCCATGCGCCGCTTGTGCCGCGCCTTGCGGAACGCGGCGGCGCGCTTCTCCCACTCCTTGATTTCCTCGTAGTTCCCGGCCGCTTCCGCGCCCCGGATCATCCGGGCATAGCGGGCGGTGGTGCGGTCATCCCACGCACGACGGGTCAGAATCCGCACGCCACCGAGCAGGTACGCGCTGTGGCGGACCGTCGGCCGCACGATGGTGCCCACCCGCTTGTGGGTGGCAGCCGCACGAAGGAACCGGCCGGCACTCGACCACCAGCGGGTCGGTACGTGGTCCGGCACCAGGGCGAGGTCGACCGGCGGCGGCACGTCGGCCACATCGGGCGGGGCTTTGAAGAGGGGAACGACGTTATCGGGCATGGTGGAGACTCCTTGTCGCGAGAGATGGCGCGAGGACGGGTCCGGCCGCGTGCTGTAGGAGGTGGGCGGCCGGGCCCGGTTGATGGATTGTTCGTGCAGCAGTCACGCGGCACGGTCGGCAGAGGCACACAGCAGGCACATGCCGAGCGAGCGCGGCAGGCAGTAGCTGTAGGTGATCCGGCACTTGGGGCAGGTACGGCGGGCGAGCATGGCTAGGGCCAGCGCGCCCCACTTCCGCGAGGTCATCGGCCGCACGGGCCGGGCCAGGTCTTCGCGGTAGAGGTAGGCCACGCTCACCCCGCCTGCGCGCCGGTTTTGCCGCATGAGCTGCGCGGCGATGTCCTGCCCGCCCGGCCGCAGTCCGCGGGCCCGTAGCTGCCGGCGCGTGGCCAGCCCGTCCGGGGCGTACTTCCACGGGTAGGTGGGCACGCCGTAGCGGGCACCGTGCGGGTCGTAGCACTTGCCGAACGCCGCCGACATCAGGCAGCCCGCTCAGCGCGCAGAGCGTCCCGCAGCATCCGGGCATTGGCCGGGGAGGTGTGCACCGCCCGGCGGATGCCCTCCGCCGTGATCTTGGCGTCGGGCCAACCGGCGGTCACCGTACGGGCCTCGGCAAGCAGCTGCTCCGGTGTGCGCTTGGTCCGCGGAGTACGTGCAGCGTCGGGCACCCGACCGGTGGCACGCCGCGGACGGCGCACATCGGCCGCCACGGTCCGCGGCCCGATCGGCGGGGCGATCGAGGGCAGCGGCTTGAGCGTAGGAGTCGACTTCAGGCAGTCGACCGCAGCCGGGGCGGGCAGCCGTTCCACCGTCGCCGTGATCGGAGCAGGGTCCGATTCAGGCAGCTCGCCGGTAGACCGTTCCGGGTCGGTCTTAGCCGGTGTCCCGGTGTCCGCGGTGGTGATGGCGAACATGCCAGCCAGGGCCGCGTCCGCGCCCGTGACGACGCGTTCGCGCTGCACCGTCAACAGCCGCTCACCCAGCACCACATCGCCGCCGCCGACCTGGCGGGCCAGCCGCCACGACTTGCGCTCGGAGCGCCCCCGAACCTTGTCTACGGGGTGGTTGGCCGCGCGGGCCTGGTGGTAGGCCAGGGCCCGCACGATCGTGGCGGCCTTGCGCTCGGCTTCCGCGTCCCGGCCGGCGGTGTGCACCACGATCCGGCGGGCCAGGAAGGCCATGCCTTCCGCCGATACGCACATGCCCATCGGGGTCACGGCGTAGATGACGGTGCGGCCCGCATCCGGGCCCGCCATCGCAGCCATCACCGCGGCCGCGGTCGGCAGCGCCCACAGACCGGCCCTGATCGGCCACGGCGAGGACTGTCCGAGCATGGTCAGTCCGAGCAGCACCAGCGCGAGTACAGCGGTGGCGCCCTCACCGGCGGCAACCGCACCCAGCGCGGTCCCGGTGCCGTAGGCGTGGGAGATGTTGCTGAACGTGCCCACAGCCCCGGTGATGCCGGTGGCCAGCATGGGCAGGAAGGCGATGGTCAGTACGGCCTTTTGCGGGCCGGTCAGGCGGCGCGCGACGCTCGCACGGTCGTCGGTAGTCATGCCGCTGCCCCCTTCCGGGAGCGCGGGCGCCGCCGGTCCGGACGCGGCAGAGTGATGATCTCCGCAAGATCCGGATTGTCGATCACGTCGGCGATCCGGTCCGCGCGCCACGGCAGAGCGGGGTTGTCAGTGAGGATGTCGCGGCCCGCGTCCAGGCGGGCCGCTCGTTCCTCGGCCGTCTCTCCCTCGGCACCGAGCCACAGCTCAAGCGGGGTACCGAGCGCCAGCTCTGCGAAGTCTTCATCGGTCACGGCCTGGTGGCCGCTGACGTACGAACGCATGATCTGTCTCCTGTAGTTGGCTGGGTTGGAGCAGGTGGAACCGGGACGGCCGCGGTCATTGGCGAGAGAGCGGCCGTCTCGGGGTCAGCGGTGAACGACGGGCTTGGCCAGGTCGAGGTCATTGACGGTGACCTCGAAGCCCAGCGCGCGCAGCTGCGCGGCCAGCGCCATAGCGAACGTCGGGGCGCGGTGCCGGCCGCCCGCGCAGCCGACGGCCACGCGGACCTTCTGCGCGCTCGGACCGAGGGCGAACGCCGCAACGGCCATCGCGGTGGAGTCGACCAGTGCGCCGATGCCGGGCGTGTTCAGCACCGTGGTGCGAACCTCCGCGTCGTGCGCCGTCAGGTACTTCATGGCCGGACTGACGTGCGGGTCACGGAAGTGATGCCGCAGGTCGATGGTCAGGTGCGCGGCCGGCGGCGCGGCGTGCAGATAGCCGAACGACGTGATCTCAACGCACGGGAAAGCCATGGCGGAACCTGCTCTCAGTGAGTGCGGACGTGGCCGCTGACGGAGTGGGTGTTCACCCGCAAGTGCCGGGTGCCGTCCGCGTGGATGTCGCCGGAAACGGTGCTGGCGCTGAACAGCCCGGACGATGCCGGGGTGGCCTGCGCGATGATGTCGCCGGAGGTGCTGTCCAGCTCTGCGTGGCTGCCGTCGTAGAGGCGGATGCTGATGTCACCGGAGACGGTGCGCGCGGCCAGACGCTCGGTGACGCGCCCGGCATGGATGTCGCCGGAGGTGCTGGAGGCGATCAGCTGACGGGCGCCGTCAAGGTGCAGGTCGCCGGAGACGGAGCGGAACTCCACCCGCTCCAGGTAGCCGAAGACCTCCACGGTGGAGGAGGTGGACACCGCAGCCAGCGAGCTGCCCGCGGGCAAGTACACGCTGGCTTCGATGGCGCTCACCGTCGGCACGGAGCTGCCGCCCACGACGCGGCCGTTGACCATGGTCATACCGCCGGAGATGACGACGCCGGACACGACGTTGCCGGAACCCCGCACGAAGATGCCGCCCGTGCTCTGCCCGCTCACGTCGCCCGACATCTCGGGAACCTCGATCGCCAGGGCCTGCCCGTCCTGACGGCTACGAGCCTGGGCAACGGCGTCGGCGGCCGGGCCGCTGGCGTCCTTCGTGCGGAGCACCACACGGGCACTGGTGAGGCTGTCGAGCACCTGGACACGGACGCTGCCAACCGGCAGGTCCAGCCCCAGCACGACCGGGCCGGCGGAAGCAGAGGTGAAGGTGCGCTCAGTCATAGCGATCTCCTTGACTTGCTGCGGAATGGGAAGAGGCGGGCGAAGCACCGGGCCGCCGCGGTCGAAGCAGTGGCGAGAGGCAGCGGCCCGGGCAAGTGCGGAGCAGAGCAGGAATCGTCCGGCTCCCCTCAGCCCCGCCCGTACGAGACGGACGGAGGAGGCAACCGGCCGCCGCGAGATCGCGGCGGAACAGTGAGGTCGTGCAGGTGTCTCCTTCAGGCGGCAGCTCAGGTAGAGCCGCCATGCCTGGCGAAGGCGTATGGAGACATGACCTTTCGGTCTCAGCCCTCCGGTTAATGACCAGGCGCCGGGCCGCCTCGGCCCGCTCTGTCCCGGGCCCCTTACCGCCGTTGAGCAGCCCAAAGAAGGGCCTCAATGGCCGGTCGTCAGTGGCACAGTGGATACTTGATCCTGTTGCACCACTCGTTCAACTTATTGGAACAAGTTGATGCTGTGATGGTGCACCGACGGAGAGTGAAGCGTCAAGGGGTTGAGGCAAACATGTACCAACAAGTTGACCGAGTGCGTCATGATGGGCGCATGAGCAAGCAACCGAAGTACCGGCTGGTGGCCGACGCGCTACGCCGCGAGATCGAAGACGGCAGCCTGCCCCCCGGGGCGCGTGTGCCGTCAGAGAACAAGCTGATGGAGCGCTTCGAGGTCTCGCGGAACACTGCCCGCTCGGGCCTACACCTGCTGGTCTCGGAAGGGCTGATTTCATCAAGCCAGGGACTCGGCTATGAGGTGCACGCCAACGAGATCTTCGAGCTGAACGCGTCCCGGTTCGAGAACCTGGAGTTTCCGCAGGACGGTGACGCCTACAGCACGGACGTGAAGAGTGCCGGCCGTCGGCCGCACCAGACGTTCCGCGTTGAGGTGCAACCGGCGTCGAAGGACGTCGCCAAGCGCCTTGAGGTAGAGCCTGGCGCTACGGCGGTGCTGCGGTTCTGCCACCGGTTCGTGGATGACGTCCCGTGGTCCACCCAGGCCACCTACTACCCCGAATGGCTGGTCTCCGCTGCACCACGTCTCGCTGAGCCGGGGGACATCGAGGAAGGCACCACGAGGTACCTCGCTGCGCGCGGGACCGTGCAGGACAGGTACTTCGATGAGATCGCAACGCGCATGCCGACTCCGGACGAAGCGCGTCTACTGGAGGTCGGGGCGGGTGTCCCGGTGCTCCTCTGGACACGAACTGGGTACTCGGGCGAGCGCCCGGTTCGGTGCACCGTCACCACGCTCCGCGGCGACCTGAACCGCATGAACTACGAGATTGACAATCTCTCGGGGCGAAGCGAGAACGAACCTAAGTGAAGATCGTCCCTGCCCAACCGAACGACGTAGCCAAGCTGCTGGCCTTCCGTGAGGAGGCCGCAGCTTGGCTGTCGCGCCTCGGTTCTGATCAGTGGCAGCGTCCGTATCCCGCAGACAAGCTGTTGGCCACCATCGAGGCCGGCACCGTCTTCATGGTCCGAGACCGCGATGCGACTGCCGCAACCATCACCCTCACGCCAGAGGCGGAGGCTGGGCTGTGGACAGCCGATGAGCTCCGAGAGCCTTCGCTCTTCATCAATAAGCTCACCGTCGCCCGGACCCACGCTGGCCAAGACCTCGGCGGCCGCCTACTCGACTGGGCGGGAGACCGCGCCTACAGAGCGGGTGCCAAATGGCTCCGGCTTGACGCCTGGACCAGCAATACAGCCCTCCAGAGGTATTACCTCCAGCACGGCTTTCAGTACGTACGAACGGTGCTCGAAGGCACTGCCGTGAACGGCGGACCACGCGTCTCAGGATGGCTCGCGCAGCGTCCAGCACGCCCGTGCGCGCATGGCTTCACCGACGAGACGCCACCGCCTGCTCAACCCAGGTAACTCAGCTGGAGAACCGTCAGCGTCTTTGTGACATCGCCGACTAGGAGCACGGCAATCACGTGCTCCGTGATCAGCATCCGCACCACTCCGTCGTCTTCGCCGTACGGTTCCGTGGCGCCGATCGGGTCGTCACAGGCTGCGGCAAGGGCTAAGGACAGTTGCTCGCTCGCCTCGGACGGCAGAGCGTCGTGTACCGCTTCGGCGGCACGGTCGTACTTGAGCCGGTAGGTCATCAGGCAGCGCCTCGGCTGCGCGCCGCAGCAGCCTCAGCCTGAATCCGCTCGGTCACGTCGACCCATTCGCCCGGTACTTCCCCTGTGGCAGCTTCAACCTCGGCAAGGCTCCGTCCGCGCTCCCCCGCCGCCGACATGCCGGCAGCGATGCCCTGCCACTTCGCGAACACCGTCAGCAGCTCGTGGGCAGGCGCGCGGTTGATCTCGCCCAAGAACTTCTTGCTGAGCATGGGGTTCCCCAGCGCCTCACAGATGGATTCAATGGTCCATGTACGGTCGCTCACGGTTCGCGCCTCCCGGCACTCGTTTACGCTCGGGTCCTACCGTACGCGCGGCTCTCGCTGTCCGTCAGTCGCTCCGGTAGCTGTCACTACAGCGCGTTCAGGGGTGGGCCGTCGGCCGCCCATTCACGCGGTCTCTGGGCCCCGACTCGGGCCGTCTCTGGGCCGTCAAGGCACCGCCACGGGTCGCCAACAACCACCATTGACCGCCCTATCGCCGCTCGCTTTCCCAGCGCGTATAACGCTGCGCCATGGCGCCCCGGGAGCCGGTACCAATTCGAGGTCTACAAGGACCTGGAGCCCGGCAAGTCCGTCGAGGGCGCCAACTGGGTCGGCCGCGTCGACGCCGAGCTCGAGGTCGAGGCCTCGTACAAGCGCCTGCAGGCCTCCGGCGGCGGTCACTGACCGACGGACCACCGGCCCCGGAGGGACCTAGAAGCCGCGTGTACGCTTCGCGCCCTTCCGCTCCGGGGCCGCCGTTTCCAGGCCCGGGCGCTTGATGAAGAGCCGGGCCAGCTCGCCGCCCAGGTTCACGCCGACCGCGATCGCCAGGGCCAGCGCCACCGCCGTCAGCAGCGAGCCGATCCCGTGCGTGACCCGGCCCTGGGTCAGGCCCAGCAGACCGAAGTACGTCGCGGAGCCCGGCAGCAGCGGGCCGATCGCGGCCGTCACATACGGCAGCGCCGAGGCGTAGCGGTAGCGGGAGAAGAGCTGGCCGAACAGGCCGACCAGGCCCGCCGCGATCGCCGTCGAGAAGACCGGCGACAGATTGCCGACGTGGTGCATCGCGCCGAAGATCAGCCAGGCCACCCCGCCGTTCAGGGTCACCGCGACCACCGTCGAGCGCTCCTGCTGCAGCAGGATGGCGAAGGCCACCGTCAGCGCCATCGAGGCGAGCAGCGCCGCCACCGGATACTCGGCCCGGCTCAGGCCCCCCTCGGGGTTGAGGTTCGCGCCCAGCTCCTCGCCCGCGTACAACACGAGCAGCACGCCGATGACGATGCCCGTGAAGAGATAGACCATCTCCAGCAATCGGGCCGAAGCCGTCATGTAATAGCCGGTCAGGCCGTCCTGCACCGCCGCCACCAGCGCCCGCCCCGGGATCAGCGCGAACAGCCCACCGGTGATCACCGCGGACGCCTGCAGCCCCGCGTCCGCCAGCGTCAGCGCCACCCCGATCGCCGCCGGCGGCATCGCCGCGAACACGAACTGGTAGAACTCCGGCAGCCCGCGCCCCGACGCCAGCCACGCGAGCCGGTCGCCGAGCATCGCGCCGATGGCCGCCGCGAAGAAGACCGCGATCTCGCCGCCCACCAGCACGGACGCCGAGCCCGCGAGGAGACCACTGGCGGCGGTAAGGACCCAGGTGGGGTACGGGTGCCGGTTGCGGCGCATCTCCGCGAGGCGGCGGTACGCCTCCTCCAGCGTGACGTCCACCTCCGGCTCCGCGATGTCGTCGACCAGGCGGTAGACGGCGGACAGCCGGGTGTAGTCGGTGCCGCGGCGGCGGACGGTGCGGTTGACCGTCACCGGGTCGTCGACCAGCGACGGCTGGTACGTGCAGGACAGCAGCGTGAAGGTCACCGTCGTCTCGCACCGGTCGAGGCCGAAGGCGTGCGCCACCGCGTACATCGCCGCCTCGACGTCCTCCGCGCCCTCGCCGCCGGCCAGCAGCAGCTCGCCGATGCGGAGGGTGAGGTCGAGGATCCGGGGCACCGGCAGCGGCACCTCGTCGGTGATGTAGGCGCGCTCCGGCGTCACCCGCTCCGCCGACGGGGTGCGCAGCATCACCCGCATCCGGTCCTGCCAGGGCTGGCCCGCCTTCGCCAGCGGCCCGGTCGCGGGCTCCGGGCGGGACAGCGCGGAGAGCGCCGTGGCGCCCGGAGGCATGAACGCCGAGGCCTCCGCCTCGGGCTCGGGAAGGTCGCGCAGGCCCTCCGGAATCGCGAACTCCGAGGTCGGGTGCTCGTCCTCGGGCACCGGCGGCATCGGCACGCCGTGCGGCGGCGTGAACGCGCTGTGCACCTCGTCCGATACCGGCTTGTCCTCGCCGTCCTCGGGATCGAGCCCGTTCCGTATGGCCTCCCCAGCCACGCCCACATCACCCCCAACTCTCGGATACGGGTCCACTCAAGGCGAAGCATAAGATGACGGTCATCACACCGCCTCTTCCGCCTGTGGCCACCTCTCCTACCCTGCGCCCGCGGAGCCGCTTCCGTCACGGGGGCGTCGCGCTCGCGCATGGGGCGTGAGGAGTCTCACTGTCCGTCAGGCGGAACTCATTGGCTTCCCACAGATCCGGCGTGTGAACCTGATCCGGTGTTTGGAGTCACCGACCTTTCGACGTATCTCGCCGGGCTCGCCCTGATCATTCTGCTGCCCGGGCCCAATTCGCTGTACGTCGTCTCCGTCGCCGCCCGCCGCGGCGTGCGGCCCGCGTACCGGGCCGCCGGCGGCGTGATGTGCGGCGACATGGTGCTGATGGCGCTCTCCGCGGGCGGTGTCGCCTCGCTGCTGCAGGCCTCGTCGGCCGCCTTCGCCGTGGTGAAGTTCGCCGGGGCCGGCTATCTGACCTGGCTGGCGGTCGGGATGCTGCGCGGCGCGTGGGCGCTGTGGCGCCGTAAGGGCGGGGCGCAGGCGGCGGTCGCCGAGCAGACCGAGGCGGACGCCTCCGCCTCCGCCGAGACCGCGGCCGCGGGCGCACCCGAGCGGCCGTACCGCCGGGCCTTCGTGGTCTCACTGCTGAACCCGAAGGCGATCCTCTTCTTCATCTCCTTCTTCGTGCAGTTCGTGGACCCGTCGTACGCCCATCCGGCGGTGTCGTTCGCGGTGCTGGCGGCCTGGGCGCAGCTGTTCTCCATTACGTATCTGTCGGTGCTGATCTTCAGCGGGACCCGGCTCGCCTCGGTCTTCCGCCGCCGCAAGCGGCTGACCGCGGGCGCCTCCGCGGCCGCGGGCACGGCCTTCCTGGGCTTCGCGGCGAAGCTCTCGATGAGCAGCGCGGGCTGATCGTCCTTAATCTGCGGGTATGAGCAACTCGCCCGTACGCGTCGCCGTCATCTACTACTCGTCGACCGGCACCAACGCCGCCGTCGCCCAGGAGATCGCCAAGACCGCCGAGGCCGAGGGCGCGGAGGTGCGGCTGCGCCGCTGCACGGAGCTGGCGCCGCAGGCCGCGATCGACTCCAACGCCGCCTGGAAGGCGAACGCCGAGGCCACCGCTCATATCGAGGAGGCCTCGCCGGACGACATGGAGTGGGCGGACGCGGTGATCTTCGGGTCGCCGACGCGCTTCGGGAACGTGACGTCGCAGCTGAAGCAGTTCATCGACACCCTGGGCGGGCTGTGGCAGCAGGGGAAGCTGGCGGACAAGGTCTACAGCGGTTTCACCTCATCGGCGACCAAGCACGGCGGCCAGGAGTCGACGCTGCTGGCGCTGTACAACACGGTGCATCACTTCGGCGGCATCCTCGTCGCCCCTGGCTACACCGACCCGGAGAAGTTCACCGACGGCAATCCGTACGGCACCTCGCACGTCGACGGCCAGGGCTCACTGCCCGTGGACGACACGGCCCGCGCCGCCGCACGGGTGCAGGCGACGCGGGTCGTGAAGGTGGCCAAGGCGGTGAAGGCGGGGCTCAGCGGCTGAGGCGCTGGTACTTCCGTACCGCCAGCGGGAAGAACACCGCGATCAGCAGCACCGGCCACACCGCCGCCATCAGCACCGCGTGCTCGACCACCCACGAGCCGCCGGTCGCGCCGAGGTCGTTGCCGAAGAGGTCGCGGGCGGCGGTGGCGGTGGCGGACATCGGGTTCCACTCGGCGATCGTGCCGAGCCAGCCCGGCATCATCCCCGGCGACGTGATCGCGCTGGACAGGAAGCCGATCGGCCACACCAGGATCTGCACGGCCATCACCATCTCAGGCCGCCCCGCGACCAGGCCGAGGAAGATGCCCAGCCACAGCATCGCGAAGCGGAGCAGGAGCAGCAGGCCCACCGCGGCGAGGGCCGCGCCCGCCGAGCCGTGCCAGCGCCAGCCCATCGCGAGGCCCGCGCCGATCAGCACCAGCAGGCCGACGACCGACTGCGCCATGTCCGTAAGACTGCGGCCGACCAGCACGGCTGAGCGGGCCATCGGCATGGAGCGGAAGCGGTCGATGACGCCCTTGTTGAGGTCCTGGGTGAGCTCGGTCATCGTCGTCTCGAGGCCGAAGGCCATGGTCAGCGCGAGCATGCCGGGGATCAGGAACTCCTTGTAGTCCCCGCCGCCCTCGATGGTCATGCCACCGCCGAAGAGGTAGTAGAAGACCGTCAGCAGCATCACCGAGAACAGCAGCCCGGCGATCTGCGGCCCGGGCTGCCGCGCCCAGTGCGCGAAGCCGCGGCGGGTCATGGTCCAGCCGTCGACGACGGCCCACGTGAGCGCGCTGCCGCGCGCGGGCTTGCCGGGGATGGTGGCGTCCGTCTGCAGGCTCATGCCCGTACCTCCTCGGTGTCGGCGGGTCCGCCGTCCGTCAGATGGATGAAGACCTCGTCCAGCGTCGGCCGCCGCAGGGCGATGTCCTCCGCCTCGATGCCCGCCGCGGCCAGGCCCTGGACCGTCTCGGTCAGGGCGCCGATGCGGTCCGCCACCGGAGCGCTGACGCGGCGCGCGTCCGGGTCGGTCTCGATCTCGTACTCCGGCGCCTTCGCGGCCTTGCCCACCACGGCCGCCGCGGCGACGAGCCGAGCCGCGTCGTGCACCACCACATCGATCCGGTCCCCGCCGAGCTCAGCCTTGAGCTCGGCGGCCGTGCCGTCGGCGATCACCCGGCCGTGGTCGACCACCGAGATACGGTCCGCGAGCTGGTCGGCCTCCTCCAGGTACTGCGTGGTGAGCAGCACCGTCGTGCCGCCGTCGACCAGCGAGCGGACCGCCTGCCACACCTCCGTACGGCCGCGGGGGTCGAGGCCCGTCGTCGGCTCGTCCAGGAAGAGGATCTTCGGCGCCATGATCAGGCTGGCGGCGAGGTCGAGGCGGCGGCGCATGCCGCCGCTGTACTGGGCGATGGCCTTGCGGCCGGTCTCCCCGAGGCCGAACTGCTCCAGCAGCTCGGCCGCGCGGGCGCGGGCCGCCTTGCCGCCCAGGTGGTAGAGGCGGCCGAACATCTCCAGGTTCTGCAGGCCGCTCAGCTGCTCGTCCACCGCGGCGTGCTGGCCGAGCAGGCCGATGCGGTAGCGGACCTCGTCCGGGTGGGCGGTCACGTCGTAACCGGCCACCTCGGCGCGGCCCGAGTCCGGGCGGAGCAGCGTCGACAGGATCCGTACCAGCGTGGACTTGCCGGCCCCGTTGGGGCCCAGCACCCCGTGCACGGCGCCCTGCGGGACGGTCAGGTCGAGACCGTCGAGCGCCGCTTTCGGCCCGTACGCCTTCTGCAGTCCTTCGACCGTGATGGCGGTCATGTGCCTCCTCCTCGATCAGTAGTCAAACTTGACCACTGGAGCGAAGGTAAACCCGGCCCCGCCATTAGTCAAACTTGATTAAGAGTGCTCCGCGTCACCCTGGCGCCGCGGGTCCTCCTCGGCGATGAAGCCGCCGGCGCCCCACGGGTCGCCCTCGCCCGCCATCACGAAGGACCCCTTCTCCAGCCGGTCCACCAGGCCGCGGGTCCACTCCATGCCGGACTCGGCGGTGTGCAGCCAGAGCCGCATGATCTCCCCGATGTGCCCGAAGTCCTCGTCGTCCTGCGGCGAGTAGTGCTGCAGCACGGCGGCGCGCCACTCCTCCATCGCCGCGATCCGCTCCTTGAGCAGGCCGATCGCCTCGGCGCGGGGCAGGTCGACGATGAAGCCGACACCGGCCGCGAGGGATTCGAGCTTCTCGTCACGGCTGCGCAGCGCCTCCCGCAGCAGCGCGAAATACGTCTCCTCGCCGGCCTCGGTCAGCTCGTACTCGGTGCGCGGCGGGCCGCCCGCGGTGGACGGGGCGACGTCGTGCGCGAGCAGCAGGCCCTGCTTGGCCATCTGCTTCAGGGCGTGATAGATCGACCCCGGCTTGACGTTCGACCAGTCGTCGGCGCCCCAGTACTGCAGGTCATTGCGCACCTGATAGCCGTGCGCCCGCCCGTGCAGCCGCACCGCGCCCAGGACCAGCAGCCGCGTCGCCGACATTCCGCCTCCCTTGCGTACGGACTTGCATACGGACCCGAGGATCACCTCTAGTCAACTTTGACCATACGTCAGGCGACTGGCTCTCGACACGCGCCCGGGCCAGCGATTCAGAAGCGGAATGCCGGAATTGCCGTATTTTCCCGACCATGGCACTCCCCTCCAGACTCCGCAGGGCCGCCCAAGGCGCCCTGATCGCCACGGCGGCCGCGGCCGCCGGGCTGACGGGCATGGCACCACCGGCCGCCGCCGAGGTGACCAAGCCCTTCGAGAAGGTCTACGACGACGCCGTCTACGGCGACTTCATCACCGGCGGCAATACGGTGCTCGGCTGTGACGGCTCCCCGGACCAGGCGGACTGCGAGCGCGCCACCGAGTCCGACACCACGAACAACAACACGCTCTACATGGCCCAGTTGGACCGCGCGGGCCTGTCGACCGCGACCTTCAACTCCAGCAGCGGCCAGTACGAGATCCCGCCGGGCTCCAAGATCGTGCACGCCCAGCTGATGTGGGGCGGCAACGACGGCACGTACGGCTCGAACAACCGCGTCCTCTGCGACATCGGCAGCGGCAACACCGCGAAGCACCCGAGCGCGCCGGGCCCGCAGGGCGCGGCACCGATCCTGCGGGTGGACGGCGGCCCTGAGGAGAAGGTGTCGATCGACGACTTCACCCAGGACTCCGGGAACGGCCCGCACTACTACTCGGCCCGCAGCGACGTGACGTCGCTCTTCCAGAACGCCCCCGACGGGACGCCCTTCCGCGTCGACGTCGGCGACGTCTGGGCCCCCGAGGGCCAGGGCTGCGTCGGCGGCTGGTCGCTGACGCTCGTCTACGCCTTCGACGAGGCCAACGCGGACTACGCCCCGCAGCGCCGCGCGGTCGACCTCTACTACGGGCACGTCAAGCAGGGCTCCCGGGACACCCCGACCACCGTCGAGATCTGCGACTTCTACAAGTCCGGCAGCGAGCCGCCGCGCGCCTCCACCTCCATCCTGGAGGGCGACCGGGGCGTGAAGGGCGACCAGTTCCGGGTCAACGGCACGGCGGTGCGCAACGCCCGCGGCGAGATCGACAACTTCTTCGACTCCACCGTGGACCACGCGCTCGACCCCGACTACGACAACGCGCTCGGCATGGACGCCAAGGAGTTCGAGCTCCCGGAGGGGGCGATCAAGCCCGGCGACACGTGCGCCGACCTGACGTTCTCCACCCGCGGCGACACGTACGTGCCGTTCCAGGTGGCGCTGTCGGTGCCGGTCCCGGACCTGAAGTACACCAAGTCGGCCGAGCCGACGACGGTACGGCCCGGGGACACGGTCACGTACACGGTCGAGGTGCAGAACGTCAGTGATGTCGACTACCCGAACGCCCAGTTCAGCGACGATCTGTCGGACAACCTCGACCAGGCGGAGTACAACGACGACGCCGACGCCAGCACCGGCACGGCCACGTACGAGGAGCCGCGGGTGCGCTGGAAGGGCGACCTGAAGGCGCACGAGACGGCCACCATCACCTACTCGGTCACCGTCAACGACCCGCCGACCGGCGACGACAAGCTGCGCAACAACGTGATCGTCGAGGCCCCGGGCCCGGGCGAGCCGGGGAAGGACATCACCGAGGTCGTCAACTGCGCCGAGAACAGCGAGGACCCGGCCTGCGGCACCGAGCCGAAGCCGGCACCGCCGGAGGCGGACGTCGCCGGTGGCAAGGAGGTCAGGACGGACGGCCCGGTGGCCCCGGGCGGCGCCTTCCGGTACCTGGTGACCGCGACCAACAACGGCCCGGACCCGGCCGAGGACGTCACCGCCACCGACACCCTCCCGGACGGGCTGATCTTCCAGTCCGGCGCCGACTGCACCGCCGAGGGCCAGAAGGTCACCTGCGGGCCGGTCGACGAGCTGGCGAAGGACGAGAAGAAGTCGTGGACCCTGATCGTCCGCCTGGACCCGGACTACACCGGTGACGGCAGCGACCTCGGCAACAAGGTCACCGTCAAGGCCAAGACCCCCGAGGACCCGAAGCCGGGCAACAACACCAGCAAGCCGGTGACCGTGCCGGTGGCGCCGCCCGACAAGGACAAGGACGACGCCAAGGCGCTGCCGCGTCCGCAGGGCGAGCGGGCCCAGCTCGCGGCGACCGGGACGTCCTCGCCACTCGCGCCGGCGGGCCTGTCCGCCGGGGCGCTGGTGGTGGGCGCCGGTGCGCTGGCGGCCGGCAGGCGGCTGGGGCGCGACTGACACTGCCCCGCGTACGGCAAGCGGCCGGGCTCCCTGTGACGGGAGCCCGGCCGTTGTCCGTCTGTCGTGGGGTACGGCCTCAGACGCCGTACACCGCATTGCAGAACGCCGCCACGTCGTCCCGGCCCAGGCCGCGGACCAGGTCGCATTCGCTGATCATGCCGACCAGCTGGCCGTTCTCGACCACCGGCAGCCGGCGCACCTGGTGCTCGCCCATGACGGACAGCACCTCCTCCTTGGAGGCGTTCACATCCACGTGGTACGGCTGGCCGCCGGCCAGCTCGCCGGCCGTGACGGTGGCGATGTCCTTCCCCTCGGCGACGCACTGGACCACGATGTCGCGGTCGGTGATGATGCCGGTCAGCCCGCCGTCGGGGCCGGCTACGGGCATACAGCCGACGTCCAGCGCGCGCATCCGGCGGGCGGCGTCGGCCACGGAGTCGGTGTCCTGTACGCATTCGACGCCCGGGTTCATCAGATCGCGGGCGGTGGTGGCGGTCGGGGCGGTCATCGGCGGTCTCCTCGGGCTGTCGGCACCGTTCTCCCGCCATGCTGAGCGCCCCCGCGGACGGCGGCGAGCGGCCCGCCGCCGGGCGAGTGAAGATCGCCCGGCCCGCTCAGAAGGGGAAGTGCGTCCTGCCGTGCTGGATGGAGATCCACTTGAGCGCCGTGAAGGCGTCCACCGTCGCCTCCCCGCCGAGCCGGCCGAGCCCGGAGGCCTTCTCCCCGCCGAAGGGCACCACGGCCTCGTCGTGGATCGTGCCGTCGTTGACGTGGAACATCCCGGTCTCGATCCGCCGCGCCACCCGCACCCCGCGCTCGATGTCCGCGGTGTGCACGGCGCCGCTGAGCCCGAAGGGGCTGTCGTTGGCCGCGGCGACGGCCTCGTCCTCGCCGTCGAACGGCAGGATCATCACCACCGGCCCGAAGAGCTCCCGCCGCCTGATCGCGGCGTCCTGCGGCACGTCGGTGAGCACCGTCGGCTCCACCAGCGCACCGCGCGTAGCGCCCCGTACCACCGCCGTCGCGCCCTCGGCGAGCGCCCGCTCGACCTGATCGGCCAGCGCGCCCGCCTGCCGGGTGGAGATCAGTGGTCCGATACGGGTCGCCGGGTCCGCGGGATCGCCGACGGTGAGGGTGCGGACCTTGGCTGCGAACTTCTGTGTGAATTCGTCTTGAACCGATCGGTCCACGAGCAGCCGGTTCGCCGCCATGCAGACCTGTCCCTGATGGGCGAAGCGGCTGAAGGCGGCGGCGTCGACGGCGTAATCGATGTCCGCGTCGTCGAGGACGAGGAGCGCGCTGTTGCCGCCGAGCTGCAGCACGGTGCGCTTGAACTGCCGCGCGGCGATGGCCGCGACGTGCTTGCCGACCTCGAAGGAGCCGGTGAAGGAGAGCACCTTGGGGACCGGGTGCTCGAGGAAGGCGTCGCCGATCTCGGCGATGTCGGAGACCACGACGTTCAGCAGTCCTGGCGGCAGGCCGGCCTCGTCGAAGATCTTCGCGAGCAGGGTGCCGCCGGTGATGGGCGCCTGCTGGTGCGGCTTGAGGACCACGCCGTTGCCGAGCGCGAGCGCCGGGGCGACGGACTTCATGGCGAGGAAGAGCGGGAAGTTGTGCGCGGTGATGACGCCGACGACGCCGACCGGGACCCGGTAGACCCGGTTCTCCTTGCCGGCCTGCGGCGATGGCAGCACCTCGCCCTCCGGGCGCAGCGCCAGGCGGATCGATTCTCTGAGCGCGTCCTTGGTCAGCGCCAGCTCGAAGCCGGAGGTCAGCTGGGTGCCGCCGACCTCGGCGGTGATGGCCGCGGCGATCTCGGCCTCGCGGTGCTCGACCACCCTTAACGCGCGCTCCAGCACCTGCCTGCGGGCGTACGCGGTCGTCTTGGCCCACTCGCGCTGGGCGCGCTCGGCCGCGCGGTAGGCCTGGTCGACCTCCGCGGCCGTGGCGACCGTCAGCGCCGCGAGCCTCTCACCGGTGTACGGGTTGACGTCGATGAGGTCCCATGAGCCGGCGCCCGGCCGCCACTTGCCGTCAATATACTGGCAGGCCAGTTCCCCGAAGTAGGCCCCATCTCCAGACCGCATGCCATCTCCGTGCTCGTCGTTGAGTTAACGACCCCCGATGGCACGCCATGCTACTGACTGGTCTAGAGCTGTTGAGCGATTCCGGCCAGCAACTGCCTTGTTTCTTCCGGATTTTGGGCAACGCGCTGCAGCCGGCCGATCGCTGCGCGATACTTCCCGACGTCCTCGGGCTTGTCGAGGTACAGCGCGCTCGTCAGATGCTCGACATACGCCACGTCCGGCAGATCGCTCTCGGAGAAGCCGAGCACGGTGAAGGCGCCCGACTCCGCGGCATGGCCGCCGTACGAGAACGGCACCAGCTGCACGGTGACATTGGGCATGTGCGACAGGTCGATGAGGTGCCGCAGCTGGCGCCGCATGACCTCGCGGCCGCCGTAAGGCCGGGCGATGGACGCCTCGTCCAGCACCACCTTGAACTCCGGCGCGTCCTCCGCGACCAAGCGCTTCTGCCGCTCCAGGCGCACCCCCACGCGGCGCTCGAGCTCCGCCCGCGGGGCGTCCGGCTGGCCGGCCGTGATTACGGCGTGCGCGTACTCCTCCGTCTGCAGCAGGCCGTGCACGAACTGCACCTCGTAGGCGTCGATCGCCGTGGCCGCCGACTCCAGACCCACATAGGTGGGGAACCAGCCGGGAAGCACGTCGCTGTAACTGTGCCACCAGCCCGCGACATTGGCCTGCCGCACCAGCCCGACCAGGGCCTCGCGCTCGCGCTCGTCCGTGACTCCGTAGAGCGTCAGCAGGTCCTCCACGTCGCGCGTCTTGAAGCTCACCCTCCCCAGCTCCATCCTGCTGATCTTGGACTCGGACGCCCGGATCGCATAGCCGGCGGCGTCCCGCGTGATGCCGCGCTCCTCGCGCAGCCGTCTGAGCTGGGACCCCAGCAGGATCCGGCGCACAACGGAACCGCTCGACGAGTCCATGGCCATCAGAGCCCTCCCACCACCTCGACTTAGGCCCCTTCTCAGCTGGCTCCCCCGAAGCCATCGGCCAAGTGTGCCATGTTTACGCTCCATTGCGTGCCCGAATGATTACTCAAGTGGATTCCCTTGGGGCAGGCATGACTCCCAGACCTGGACAGGGGTACGCATTACGGCGGGTGCACGTGCATCTGCCCTTGCATCTGTCGTACGCATTCGGAACGATGGGCCACCGCACAGCATGTGAAGGGTGACGTCAGCCGCGACCTGGGAGTGCCTCGCATGAAGGCCATGGGGACCGAAGCATCGATCATGCTCGACCCCTTATGGCAGGGTCTGCCGCCGATCGACCCTGGAGCGGTGTCCGGCGCGGCCTCGTGCGCGCTGCCGGCGGCGTATGAAGCGGTGGGCGGCGCCCGCGAGTTCACCCGCGACACGCTGCACCACTGGGAGCTGGACGGCCTGAGCGACGATGTCGCGCTGGTGGTGTCCGAGCTGGTGACGAACGCGCTGCGGCACGCGCTGCCGCACGATGCGCCCGAGGGGGCGCAATCCCCCGATGAGCTCGCGTCGGATTCCGATATGCCGCCGGTGCGGCTGCACTTGATGCGCTGGGCCTCACGGCTGGTGTGCGCCGTGCGCGAC
Organism: Streptomyces coryli; assembly: GCF_011044975.1. Classification (GTDB taxonomy): domain Bacteria; phylum Actinomycetota; class Actinomycetes; order Streptomycetales; family Streptomycetaceae; genus Streptomyces; species Streptomyces coryli. The sequence continues at coordinate 49,113 of NZ_JAAKZV010000027.1, forward strand.
CCGAGCGCCGACAGCCCGGTCGCCGGGGAGGCGGACTTCTCCGCCGAGTCCGGGCGCGGGCTCTTTCTCGTGGACTCCTTCAGCGACAGCTGGGGCTGGCACCCGCTCGCCGGGTCGCTGCGCGGAAAGGTCGTCTGGGCGCTGTTCTCGCTGCCCGGCGGGCCGGAGCCCGCGTAACAGCAGGGTGTGTCCGCTCAGTTCTCGACCAGGTGGTCGAACTCTCCGTCCTTGATGCCGAGCAGCATCGCCTCTATCTCTGCCGGGGTGTAGACGAGAGCCGGGCTGTCCGGGAACCGGGAGTTGCGCACGGCGACTTCCCCGCCCGGCAGCTTCGCGAACTCCACGCAGGTGCCCTGGGAGTTGCTGTGCCTGCTCTTCTGCCACACGGCGCCCCGGAGATCCCTGGCCGCCATGCCGTTATATGCGTGGATCACGGTCTCTCCAAGCTCGTTGCCGGGGTCAACTGTCGTGGATCATAGCCGTGTTGACGTGCGTATGCACGGGCAAATGCACGTGCACGCGTGGTGAACGAGTGATTCCGCTGTGTTCCCGATGTGGCGTGTTGGTGCGGATGTGACGCGCGTGGCAAAGGAGGCGAGCTGCTCCTCAGCTGTCGCCGCCCTCGTCAATCAAGCGGCGTACCTCACGTGCGACCAGCCCGAGCCGTGCCTCTGCGACGAGCGGGACGGCCCGGCGGTTCCGTCGCGCCTCGTGTACGTCGATGTCCACCGTCACCAGCGCCGGCTCCCACTTCGGGGCCTGGGCGACGACATTCCCGCGCGGGTCGATGACGCGGGAGCCGCCCCAGAAGGAGGCTCCGTGCTCATTGCCCACGCGGTTCACCATGACGACCCAGCACTGGAGCATGATCGCGGTGTACGACAGCAGGGTGTCCCAGTACCGCTCGGTGTCCATGGACTCCGGGTCCAGGCTGGCCGCGCTGTTCACCGGGATGAAGAGCACCTCGGCGCCGTCCTGGACGGCGGTCCAGGGGATGACCGGCTGCCAGGCGTCGTTGCAGATCAGCGTGGCGGCGCGGCCGCCGGCGACGGTGGGCAGGTCGAAGGCGCGCATGCTCTGGCCCGGGCTGACGTGCTTGCGCTCCTCCCAGGCGAGGTAGTTCGGCAGGTAGAGCTTGCGGTGCGCGTGCACGACATCGCCCGCGGCGTAGTAAGCGGAGGTGTTGTACGCGCGCAGGCTGGTGTGCTCGTGAAACCCGGCGACGACGCCGGGACCCTGCGAGCTGAGCTCGAGCAGCCGCGGATCCTTCAGCTCGAGGGAGGTGTCCTGGCGGAGGGCGCCGAGGTGGTAGCCGTTGACACTGAGCTCGGGAAAGACGACGAGATCGGCGTTCTGGGCGGCGGCCTGGGCGATCTGCTCGCGATGAACCTCGAGGTTCCCCTCGACGTCTCCAAGGGTGGAATCGGTCTGCGCGAGCGCGATGCGCATGAGCTGCCCGCCTTTCCTGCGATGCTTCGGTATTTCCGCATCAAATGATGCCAGAACGGGCCGAAGCGGGCTGAGCGGGGCGGACTACTTGGCCTCCGCATACGAGCCGCAGGTCACCGTCGTGAACGGGAACGACACCGGCGTATCGCCGAAGGCGACCCGCGCCGCGGCCCGCGAGGCCTCGGCGATCGCCTCCACCACGAAGGCGGCCTCCCCCTCCGGGCAGTGCACGATCACCTCGTCGTGCTGGAAGAAGACCAGCTCCGCCTCCCGGTCCGCCAGCAGCCCGCGCAGCTGGGCCAGCACGCACACCGCCCAGTCCGCCGCGCTGCCCTGCACCACGAAATTCCGCGTGAAACGGCCCCGGGCCCGGGCCGTCGGACTGCTGCGCGGCGCCCCGCCCCCGTCCGCGTCCGCATCGCCCTCCGCCTCCTGCGGCAGCCCCGCCTCCCCCGACACCGATTCGGCGGCGGCCGACGGCGGGCAGGTCCGGCCCAGGTGCGTACGGACCAGGCGGTCCTCCTCCCCGGCCCGGGCCGCCTCGTCGACATACGCGATCGCCGCCGGATAGCGCCGCCGCAGCACCGCCATGTGCTTCAGCGCGTCGCCCGACGTCTGTCCGTAGATGGCCCCGAGCAGCGCCAGCTTCGCCTCGTCCCGGCCGCCTGGGAGCTGGCCGTACAGATCGCGGTCCGTCGAGGCCGCCTGCATCAGCCCCGGGTCCCGGGAGATCGCCGCCAGCACCCGGGGCTCCATCTGCGCCGCGTCCGCCACCACCAGGCGCCAGCCGGGGTCCGCGACCACCGCCTGCCGGATCACCTTCGGGATCTGCAGCGCGCCGCCGCCGTTCGTCGTCCAGCGGCCCGACACGGTGCCGCCGGGCACGTACTCCGGGCGGAAGCGGCCGTCGGCGTCCACCCACTGGCGCAGCCAGGACCAGCCGTGCGCGGTGTGCAGGCGGTAGAGGCGCTTGTACTCCAGCAGCGGGGCGACCGCGGGGTGGTCGATCTCCATCAGCTCCCACTTGCGGGTGGAGCGCAGCTTCACGCCCGCTTTCGCGAAGCCGCGGAGCACGTCCGCGGGCAGGTCGGGGCGGACCCGTACGCCCAGCGCGGCGGAGATCTCGGCGGCCAGCTCGGCCAGCCGCGGGGGCTCGAGGCCGCCGGGATAGCGGCCGCCGAGCAGCTCCGTCAGCAGCGCGTCGTGGATGTCGGCGCACCAGGGGAGGCCGGCGCGCCGCATCTCGGCCGCCACCAGCCAGCCGGCGGACTCCGCCGCGATGAGGAGGGCCATGCGGTCGGGATGCGGCGTGGCCTGGGCGCGGGCGAGCTGTCCCGCATAGACCTCCAGCAGGGCGTCGAGGGCGGTCGCGCCCTGCGGCAGCGGGGGCGGGGCCGGGTCGAAGAGCGACGG
>NZ_JAAKZV010000280.1 GCF_011044975.1 Streptomyces coryli
GCCCTGCCCCGGCACCAGACCATGCGCACCACGATCGGCTGGAGCCACGAGCTCTGCACCCCGCTCGAACGGCTGCTGTGGGCCCGGCTCTCGGTCTTCTCCGGCGGCTTCGACGAGGAGGCGGCCCGGCTGATCTGCGTCGGCGGGCCGCTGGCGGCCGAGGAGATCCCGCAGGTGCTGCGCGCCCTGGTCGACAAGTCGGTGGTGCAGCCGGACCAGCAGGGGCCGCGCGGCCCGCGCTACCGGCTCCTCGACACGATCTCCGAGTTCGGCGCCCGCTGGCTGCGCGAGCTCGATGAGTACTACGCGCTGCAGCGCCGCCACCGCGACCACTTCCTCCGCGCCACCGTCACCGCCGGCGACGAGTGGACGTCCCCCGCCCAGATCGCGTGGTACGGGCGCATGACCACCGATCACGCCAACCTCCGCGCCGCCCTCGACTTCTGCCTCACCGAGCCCGACCACAGCGCCCTCGAACTGGCCGGCGGGCTGTGGTTCTTCTGGTTCGCCTGCGGCTATCTCAGCGAGGGCCGCAGCTATCTGGAACGCGCCCTCGACCGCGACCCCGACCCCACCCCGGAGCGCGCCCAGGCGCTGTGGGCCTGCACCCTCGTCACCTTCGGCCAGGGCGACGGCCCGGCCGCCGAGTCGTACGCCGACGAGGGCCTCGCCCTCTCCCGCCTCCTCGGCGCCCCGGCGGCGATCGCCCGCGCCGGGCACGGCCTCGCCGCCAGCCGCACGGTGCAGGGCAAGCAGGAGGCGGCGGCGCGGGCCCTGGACGAGATCCCGTACGTCCCCGGGCTGACCGGCAGCGCCGAGGCGTCCCGGCTGCTGGCGCAGGCGACGCGGGCCTTCGTGCACGCCAACATGGGCGAGTTCGACGAGGCCGCCGACGTCTCCGACATGCTGCGGGCGGAGTGCGTCACGCTGGGCGACCGCTGGTGCCGGGCGTACGCGGACTACGTCCGGGCCCTCGCGGACCTGGCCAGGGGCCGTATCGCATCATCCGTCGAATACGCCCGCGAGTCGCTGCGCTCGCGCCGGCTGCTGCACGACACCTTCGGCATCGCGATGAACCTCGACCTGCTCGCCTCCGCGGCCGCCGCGGCCGGCGACGGCATCCGGGCAGGCCGGCTGCTGGGCGTCGGCCAGCGAGTCTGGCTCACCTTCGGCTCGGCACAACTCGGCATGCCGGAACTGGCCGCCGCCCGCGCGGAGTGCGAACGCCAGGCACGCGCAACCGCGGGTGACCGCCCGTACGAGGCAGCCTTCGCGGCCGGCCTGGTCACGGACATGACCGCCGGGATGGCGTTCGCGCTCGGCGACTGAGCACTGCGCACCGCTCTCTTGGCCCGGCAGGCCCATTCCCGATGGGTCACTTCGGTCGCACCACGCTGAGACCTGCCTCTGCCGCTGCCCGGGCCAGCGCCTTGTCGTACGTGACGAAGTCGGACAGCGCGGGGCCGAGTTGCAGTGCAGCGGCAAGATGGATGCTGTCGAGCGAACCAAGGTGTGGATCGTCTGCCCACTGGCCGGCCCGTACCAGGAGGTCGAGGTCGACGACGAGCATGCCGACGCCGGCCAGGATCTCCTCGCCCGCCGCCAGTTCGTCGTCCAGTAGCTGCTGCTCAACTGACAGGCGACGCTGTGAGTCGTGTGCGAGCTTGCGCACCACCCTGGGCACCTCGGTGTAGGCCAGTTCGCAGGAGACCAGCTCCTCGTCCCGTTCGGCGAGGAAGTCTGCCAGGGCGGCGGTCTCCTTCTCCTCATGGATCAGCTTTACGAGTGCGCCGGAGTCGAGATAGATCACCGGCCCTCGGACTCCCGCATCTCGACCAGGGCCTCACTGAGGGAGGCTCCATCCGGTCGGCTCGGCAGCGGGCGGCGTCTGCGCAGCGCTTCCGGAACGGTTGCCGGCCGCAGCCGTCCGGCCGCGATGAGTTCGGCACGGCGGCGCTCGCCGGCATCCATCGGTACCAGCCATGCCACCGGCCGTCCGTGGTTGGTCACAGGTACGGGGTGCTCAAGCGCTTCCATGTCCTCCGCGGTGAGCTTGCCCAGCTCCCGCATCGTTACTGATTGCAGCTCGGCCCCTCGTCGCGGACCGGCGGGCGGGGTTGCGTCAGGAGCAGCCATAGGGATCGCCATATCACTATCGTGCGACGAATGTCGGACACTACACAGCAAGTGTAGGGCGCTCCCACTCAAACGTGGGACAAGGCGCATGGTGCCACTATCCGCGTTCCCGCCTGACCCGGGACCCACCATTCCAGCGCCCACACCCATTGACCCAGCGCGTTCACAAACCTAGTCTCCATCCACATACATAAACGACGTGGCAATGGAGCGGAGCATGGTCAACACAGCGGAACGCCTGCGCGATGGGATGGCTCGGGGCGTACTGTCCTTCCCCCTGACCAGCTTCCATCAGGATGGCAGCCTCGATCTGCCGAGCTACCGCGACTACCTCGCGCAGCAGCTCGCCGCCGAGCCGGGTGCGGTCTTTCCCGCCTGCGGCACCGGTGAGTTCACATCCCTGGACGAGGATGAGTACCGCCAAGTCATCACCACCGCCGTGGAGTTGGCCGCGGGCCGCGTCCCCGTCGTCGCCGGTATCGGCTACGGATATGCGCAGGCGCTCCGCTTCGCCCGTATCGCCGAGGAGGCCGGCGCCGACGCCGCGCTCGTGCTGCCGCACTACCTCGTCAAGGCCCCCCAGGACGGCCTCGTCGAGCAGCTGCGCCGGATAGCCGGGGGCACCCGCCTGCCCCTCATCGCCTACCAGCGCGACCAGGTCGCCTTCACCGCGGACAGCGTGCGCCGGATCGCCGAAATCCCCACCGTCATCGGCCTCAAGGACGGCCACAGCGACCTGGACCGGCTGCAGCGCCTCACCCTCGCCGCCCCCGCCGGCTTCCTCTTCTTCAACGGCGCCGCCACCGCCGAGATCCAGGCCCGCGCGTACGCCGCCGTCGGCGTCCCCGCCTACTCCTCGGCCGTGCACGCCTTCGCCCCGGAGATCGCCAAAGCCTTCTTCCAAGCCTTTTCAGAAGGCGATACGGAACGCATCGACGAGCTGCTCCGCGACTTCTACGTCCCCCTCGTCGAACTCCGCGACCGCGTCCCCGGCTACGCCGTCTCCCTGGTCAAGGCCGCCGCCCGGCTGCGCGGCCTGCCCGTCGGCCCGGTCCGCGCCCCGCTCACCGACCCGGGCCCGGCCGACCACGCCGAGCTGGAGAAGCTCCTCGACCTCGGCCTCACCCTGGTCGGCGCCGCGCGCTGAGCGCATCCCCGAGGCGTACGACCCGAAGCACAACCCCCCACCCTCACATGCACGGTTCAAAGAGGAACTGAGACATGCCCCTTGTAGTCGTCGGGATCAGCGTCCTGGTCCTGCTCCTCCTTATGACGAAGCTGCGGATGAACGGCTTCGCCGCCCTCCTCCTGGTCGCGGTGGGCGTAGCCCTCGTCCAGGGCATACCCGTAGCCGAGATCTCGGAGGTCCTCGCCACCGGCATCGGCGACCAGATCGGCGACACGATGCTGACCATCGGCCTCGGCGCCATGGTCGGCCGCGTGATGGGCGACTCCGGCGCCGCCCAGCGGATAGCCGGCCGGCTGCTCGACCTCTGCGGCCCGCGCTGGGTGCAGGTCGCGATGGTGCTGACGGCGATGCTGATCGGCGTCACGATGTTCTACGAGGTCGCCTTCATCATCATCGTGCCGATCGCCTTCACCCTGGTCCGCGTCACCCGCGCGAACCTCCTCTGGGTCGGCCTCCCCATGTCCATCGCCCTGTCGACGATGCACAGCTTCCTGCCGCCGCACCCGGGCCCGACCGCCGTCGCCTCCACCTTCGAGGCCTCGGCCGGACTGACCCTCTTCTACGGCCTGTTCATCGCCGTCCCGGCGGGCGCGTTCATCGCGCTCCTCTGGCCGCGACTGCCGTTCATCAAGGCCATGAACCCCTCCATCCCCAAGGGCCTGGTCAGCGAGAAGGTCTTCGAGGACGACGAGATGCCGGGCATGGGGTGGTCGCTGTCGGTGGCGCTGCTGCCGGTGGTGCTGATCGCGGGCGCCGCGGTGGTCGACATGGCCGCCGCCGAGAACAGCGGGCCGCTGCACTTCGTCGCCTTCATCGGCTCCCCGCCGATCGCGCTGCTGCTCACCCTGGTCGTCTCGGTCTGGGCCTTCGGCCCGCGGATCGGCCGCAGCCTCGACGAGGTCTCGGCCTCCTGCAAGTCCGCGGCCTCCGCGATGGCGATGATCCTGCTGGTCATCGGCGCCGGCGGCGCCTTCAAGCAGGTGCTCGTCGACGGCGGCATCTCCGACTACATCAAGGACGTCACGCACGGCTGGTCGATCTCCCCGATCATCCTGGCCTGGCTGATCGCCGTCATCCTGCGCATCGCGCTGGGAAGCGCCACCGTCGCCGTCGTCACCGCCTCCGGCGTGGTGCTGCCGCTGCTCGCCAACAGCGGCGTGCACCCGGAGATCATGGTGCTCGCGGTCTCCTGCGGTTCCATCGCCTTCAGCCACGTGAACGACCCGGGCTTCTGGATGTTCAAGGAGTACTTCAACCTCTCCGTCATCGACGCGATCAAGGCCCGTACGACCTACACCACCGTGCTCGCGATCCTCGGCCTGGGCGGCGTCCTGGCCCTGGAGTGGGCTCTCGACCTCCTGAAGCTGTAAGGAAGTAGCCATGACCACCCAGCCCACTGTCACCTCCTTCGAGGTCTTTCCGGTTGCCGGACGCGACTGCATGGAGCTCAACCTCTCCGGCGCGCACGGCCCGTACTTCACCCGCAACATCGTCGTGCTCGAGGACTCCGAGGGCCGTACGGGCCTGGGCGAGGTCCCGGGCGGCGAGAAGATCACGCAGACCCTGCGGGACGCCGCCGAGCTGGTCACCGGCCGGCGGATAGGCGACTACAAGAGCGTCCTCCAGGCCGTCGGCGCCCGCTTCGCCGACCGCGACTCCGGCGGCCGCGGCGGCCAGACCTTCGACCTGCGGACGACGGTGCACGCCGTCACCGCCATCGAGTCGGCGCTGCTCGACCTGCTCGGCCAGCACCTGGAGGTCCCGGTCGCGGCGCTGCTCGGCGACGGCAAGCAGCGCGATTCGGTCCGCGTCCTCGGCTATCTCTTCTACGTCGGCGACCCGGACAAGACCGATCTCGATTACGTCCGCGAGCCCGACGCCACCGCGGCCTGGTACCGCATCCGGCACGAGGAGGCGCTCACCCCGGAGGCGATCGTCCGCCAGGCGGAGGCCACGTACGAGCTCTACGGCTTCAAGGACTTCAAGCTCAAGGGCGGCGTCCTGGCGGGGGCCGATGAGGTCAAGGCGGTACGGGCGCTGAAGGACCGCTTCCCCGAGGCCCGTATCACCCTCGACCCGAACGGGGCTTGGTCGCTCGCCGAGGCCGTCGAGCTGTGCGCGCCGCTGGTCGGGACGCTCGCGTACGCCGAGGACCCCTGCGGTGCGGAGGGCGGCTACTCGGGGCGGGAGATCCTCGCGGAATTCCGCCGCGCGACGGGGCTGCCGACGGCGACGAACATGATCGCCACCGACTGGCGCCAGCTCACGCATGCGCTGGCGCTGCAGTCGGTCTCGATCCCGCTGGCCGACCCGCACTTCTGGACGATGCAGGGCTCGGTCCGGGTCGCCCAGCTCTGCCATGAGATGGGCCTGACGTGGGGCTGCCACTCCAACAACCACTTCGACATCTCGCTGGCGATGATGGCCCATTGCGGGGCGGCTGCGCCGGGGGCGTACAACGCGCTGGACACGCACTGGATCTGGCAGGAGGGGCTGGAGCGGCTGACGGTGGCGCCGCCGGTGATCTCTGGTGGGGAGGTAGCGGTGACGGATGCGCCGGGGCTGGGCGTCACCCTGGACCGCGACCGCCTGGAGGCAGCCCACGCGCTGTACGTGGAGAAGAACCTCTCCTCGCGGGACGACGCAACGGCGATGCGCTACCTGGTCAAGGACTGGCAGTTCGACCCGAAGCGCCCTTGCCTGGTCCGCTGAGACCGCCGCAGGGACGGCCTGCTCACTCCGGGCAGGCAGTCCCGCGCGGCAGCTGGTACTTGCCCGCGATGTGATACGTCCCCGCATGCGGCGCATGCAGACGGGTCCAGTCGCCCGCCTCCGTGAGGCAGCCGTTGCGGTTCAGGAAGGGCTTGCCGCTCTCGCTCCATTCGCCGACGGCGCCGTCCTCCTGCGGGAGCCGCGCATCGGGGTCGGCCGGATCGGCGTCTTCGCTGTCGTCCAGTTCCTTCGGCTTTTCGACCGGCTTGCCCTCGGCGTCGACCAAGCCGAGCCACGGTGAGAACGGCACCCGCACCAGCACCGGACCGGCCTTCTTCACCTTGACCACGAGGGTGCCCTCGTCGGCGCGGCTCGCCGTCGCCGGTGGCTCGGCCATCGGGGTCGGGTCCTTGACCCGGTACAGGCGCCAGTTCGCGTCCGCCCACACCTCGCTCAGATACGGCTGGCCGGCCGAGACGATCTCCGCCTCCTCCGCGGCCGACGTGTCCGGGCGGTCCTCGACCGGCAGCACCACATAGCGCACCGCCCACCGCTTCAGCCACGCGTGATAGCTCGCCGGGTCGAGGGTGCCGTCGTAGAAGAGCGCGTGCCGGTCGGTGTCCGCCTGGCGGTTCCAGCCGCGGGCGAGGTTCACGTACGGGGCGAGCGCGGACGCCTCGCGGTGGCTGCGGGCGGGTACCACCTCGACGCGGCCTGCGTCGGTGTCGTGCCGCTCGAGCTGGTTGATCAGCGGGGCGAGCTCGCGGTTCCAGGCGGCGGTCGGCGTGGTCAGGGCGATGTCGACGACCGGCTTGGTGAGCTGCCATATGGCCGTACAGACGAAGGCCACCCACACCGTGACCAGCCCGGCCAGCGTCCGCTTGCCGATGCGCAGCGCCCGGCCGCGGTTGTGTTCGATGGCGGCGAGCAGCACGGTGCCGCCGAAAATCAGCGGGAGCCGCTCGACGTTCGACCCGACCTGCGAGGGGATGATCGTCGTGGCGAGGGTGCCGAGCCCGTAGATGATCGCCCCGAGCCGGATCGTCTTCCACTCCGGCGGCACCAGCACGTACACGACGACGGTGCAGGCGAGCGGGAACAGCCAGGACACCCACGGCATCGGCTGCACCCCCTGGAAGGGGAACAGCCACGCCGACAGCGCCACCATCACCGGCGGGGCGACGGCCAGGCAGTACGCCTGCGAGCGGCGCTTCTGCAGGAACAGCGCGGCCGCGACCACCTCGATGAACAGGCCCGCCACCGGGCTGCCCGCGGTGGCCAGCGCGGCGAACAGGATGACGCCGGTGCCGCGCAGCACGGGGCGGCTCGGCCAGCCGCGGGCGCCGTTCTTGCCGGGCTCGCCCGCGCCGCCGTTCGGCAGGAAGACGATGGCGATGGCGGCGAGCCCGAAGAGGGTGCCGAGCGCGAAGGTGACCCGCCCGGACCCGGCGTTGCAGGCCAGCGCGAAGGCGCCCCACAGCGACGGGAGCAGCGGCTTCTTGACGTAACCGCAGCGGGCGATGATCAGCGCCAGCACCCCGGCGGCGAGCACCCCGGCGAGGATCATCGTCGTACGGACGCCGAGGACGGCCATCAGATACGGCGAGATGACGCTGTACGAGACCGGGTGCATGCCGCCGTACCAGGCGAGGTTGTACGCCGAGTCCGGATGCCGGCCGGCGAACTCCGCCCAGGCGTCCTGCGCCGCGAGGTCGCCGCCGGCGTTGGCGAAGAGCCACAGCCACATCAGGTGCAGCACGGCGGCGGTGATCAGCGAGGCAGGCACCGGCCGGGACAGGCGCTTGCCGTACTTGCGCAGCGCGGCCCGCCACGGCGGCTTCGGTCCTTCGGGGCCGCCGGGCCCGGCGCCGTCCGGGCCGTCCGGCCCTGCTGCCCCGTCCCCGTCCCGCTGCGCGGGCAGGGGGACATAGCCGATCCGTCTCCGTACCCGTTTACGGTCGGCAGCGCGGCGCCCCGGCTGCACGGTGGTCACTGCGGCTCTCCCCGTCTTGGCCTGCGTTTGTTCAACACAGTGGCTGGCTCGTCCCCCAACGCGGCAGAGGCGACGCTAGCACGCACGTCCGACACTCAGGCTGATGGAGCCTCATCGAATACGGCCGCGCCCGGGCGCCTACCCAAGCCGGGTCAGCTTCGCACCCGCCCCCGGCTCCTTCAGGTCTTCCTTCAGCGCGACCGGTACGGAGACCTCGCCCTGGCCGCCGCCCATGGTCAGCTCGCCGACCTTGTCGCCGGCCTCGGCGGCGTTCGGGATGGTCTTCCCGCCGTCGCCGATCTTCAGGCTCACCTTCAGCCCGCTCCAGCCGACGGCGTTCACGTCCTTGGTGGCGACGACCGGCACCTGCGTACCGAGCCCGTCGTCCACGTACCCGACGACGTCGCCCTTCTTCACCACGCGCATGTCGGTGAGGATCCCCTGGGCGGCGGTGATGAGCTCCTGCCCGCGGGCCATGACGGTGTCGATGATCGGCGCCTCGTGCTGCCCGAAGACGGCGCCGACGATGCGCTGCGTCGTCCCGCCGACCTTCTTCTCGGCCGCGAAGACGAAGTTTCCGCCGGCCTTGGTGGTGGTGCCGGTCTTGATGCCGCGGACGCCGTTGACGGGGACCAGCCGGTTGTAGTTCTGGTGCGTGTCGCCGTTGCTGTCCTTGTACTGCGGCTGCAGCACGACCTCGCGGAACAGCGGGTCCTTCATCGCCTCCATGCCGAGCTTCACCTGGTCGGAGGCGGTGGAGACGGTCGTGGCGTTGAGGCCGCTGGGGTCGGTGTACTTGGTGTTGGTCATGCCGAGCTCTTTGGCGGTGTCGTTCATCTTCTTGACGAACGCCTTCTCCGAGCCGGCGTCCCAACGGGCGATCTGCCGCGCGACGTTGTTCGCGGACGCAACCATGATGGCCTGGAGGGCCTCGCGCTGGCTGAGCTTGTCGCCCTTGTTGACGTTGACGACGGACTCGCCCTGGGCGCCCTTGGCGGCGTCATCCTCGGCCTGCTGGTCCATGGGGATATTGACGCCGGGGTCATCGCCCTTGACCGGGTGCTCCTTGAGCATCAGATACGCGGTCATCACCTTCGCAACGCTCGCGATCGGCACCGGCTTCTCCTTGCCGGACTCCCCGATCCGCCCGAGCCCCTCGACCTCGACGACCGCCTGCCCCTCACCGGGCCAGGGCATCTCGGGCGCGCCACCCTCGAACTCGTAGCTCTCCTTCGCGGTGAGCGACAGCGTCGGCTCCGGCAGCGGCCGCACCAACTGGATGACCCCGAGCACGACGACAACCAACGCCACGAGCGGCGTCCAGATCTTGAACCGCCGCACGATGGTCCGCACCGGCGTCTCGGCAGGCGGCGGCGTATTGGTGAGCTGCGCCAGCAGATCGAGCGGCCGCTTCTCCTCGTAGGGCGGCAGCGGCTGCTGCTTGGTCTGCTCGTACGCGGGCAGGCCGGTGTCGCCTGCCGGTGCGGCTTCGCCTGGCGGCGAGGCGGTGCCGCTCGGGGGCGAGGCAGCCTGCGCGGCGGCGGCACCCGCGGTGGGCGCGGCGGTGGGGCGCGGCGGGAG
>NZ_JAAKZV010000281.1 GCF_011044975.1 Streptomyces coryli
ATGAGCGGCGTGGTGGCGGCCAGGGCGGCGGCTACCGCGGTCGTGATGACGACCGGCGCGGTGGTGGCGGCCAGGGTGGTGGCTACCGCGGCCGTGATGATGACCGTCGTGGTGGCGGCCAGGGCGGTGGCTTCCGTAGCCGTGAGGACGACCGGCGCGGAGGCGGCGGTGGGTACCGCGGTCGTGATGACGACCGTCCCCGTGGGGGCGGTGGCTACCGCGGTCGCGATGATGACCGGCGTGGTGGTGGCAGCCAGGGTGGTGGCTACCGCGGACGTGACGATGATCGCCGTGGTGGCGGTGGCTACCGGCGTGAGGGTGATGGCGAGCGCCGTTCCTTCCAGCGGGACGACCGCGGTCCGCGGCGTGATGACGAGCGGGGTGGCTTCCGGCGCGATGACCGGGGTCCGCGTCGTGATGACGACAGCCGTGGTGGGCGGCCGTATGGCCAGGGCGGTGACCGGCGCGGGGATGAGCGGCGTGGTGGCGGCCAGGGCGGCGGCTACCGCGGTCGTGATGACGACCGGCGCGGTGGTGGCGGCCAGGGTGGTGGCTACCGCGGCCGTGATGATGACCGTCGTGGTGGCGGCCAGGGCGGCGGCTTCCGTGGCCGGGACGATGACCGGCGCGGTGGTGGCGCTGCTGGCTTCCGCGGTCGCGATGATGACCGCCGCGGCGGCCAGGGCGGCGGCTACCGCGGTCGTGATGACGATCGTCGCGGTGGCGGCCAGGGCGGCGGCTTCCGTGGTCGCGATGACGACCGCCGTGGTGGCGGCGGTGGTGGCTACCGGGGCCGCGACGAGGACCGTCCCCGTGGCGGCGGTGGCTACCGCGGCCGGGACGATGACCGTCGCGGTGGCGGCGGCTATCGCGGTCGGGACGATGACCGTCGTGGTGGCGGTGGTTACCGCGGTCGTGATGACGACCGGCGTGGGCCGCGGCGTGACGGGGACTCCGGGCGGCCTGATCGCGAGCCGGTGAGGCGGCTGCCCATCCCGGATGATGTGACCGGGATGGAGGTCGACAAGTCGGTTCGGCAGGAGCTGAACAGTCTGCCCAAGACGCTTGCCGATGACGTCGCCCGTAACCTCGTCATGGTCGCGCGGCTGCTCGATGAGGACCCCGAGACCGCGTACGGACATGCCAAGGTCGCGCTGCGGCTGGCGTCCCGTGTCGGGGCGGTGCGGGAGGCGGCCGGCTTTGCCGCGTACGCGACCGGGCGGTATCAGGAGGCGCTGGCCGAATTCCGGGCCGCGCGACGGATGACCGGGGCGCAGCACCTGTGGCCGATCATGGCCGACTGCGAGCGCGGCATGGGGCGGCCCGAGCGGGCGATGGAGATGGCCGGCGCGGACGAGGTGCAGAAGCTCGACAAGGCGGGGCAGGTGGAGATGCGTATCGTCGCCGCCGGTGCCCGGCGTGACCTCGGGCAGCCCGATGCCGCCGTCGTCACCCTGCAGAGCCCTGAGCTGGCGTCGAACTCCGTGCAGCCCTGGACCGCCCGGCTGCGGTACGCCTACGCCGACGCGCTGCTCGAGGTGGGACGCGAGGCGGATGCGCGGGAGTGGTTCGCCAAGGCGCTGGAGGCCGATCACGACGGCGCCACGGATGCCTCCGACCGGCTCGCCGAGCTGGACGGGGTGGAGTTCACCGACGCGCTCGATGAGGACGCGGTCGATGACGATGTCCTTGGTGAGGGTTCGTACGGCGACGATGCCGATGGCCACCCGCAGCCGGAGCCGGTCAGCCCCGACGAGCTCGTGGACGCCGCCGACGACGACCTGCCCCTCGTGGAGGACGACGAGCGTCCCGTAGTCGTGGACGACGAGGCTCTCGTGGACGAGGAGCCGGTCGTGGATGACGACCGGCCGGTCGTCGTGGACGACCGTGAGGTCGAGGACGAGCGGCCCGCGGACGAGCCGCGTAACGACTGACGGCTCAGTCCAGCGCCAGCGATCGCAGCACCAGCCCGGTCGCCGGCTTCGGGCCGAAGGACGTGGACTTGCGCGGCATGGTGACGCCATGCCGCGCATGCTCCCGTACGACGTCCTCCGACACCGGGGCCATCAGCAGCGCCGTGCCGCCGATGTGCTCGGCCCGGGCCACCGCGGCCGCGGCGTCGTGGATGTGGCTGACCTGGTCGGGGCCGTCGTCCCGGATATCGCACAGCTCGCCGATGACGAGCTCGTCCGCGATGGCGGCGTCCAGGGGCAGGGGTTCTCCGGTGGCGTTGGGGCGGACGTGGCGCGCCACGTGCTCCGGGTCGACCTGGGTGATGAGGTGGTACGAGCCGTCGCCCGCCAGCAGGAAGGCCGGGCCGCGGGCTGCCGCCGAGTCGAGTTCCGTCAGGGCGTCCGACAGGGGGCCCGGCAGCGTACGGACCTCGGCGAAGCTGCCGCGCGCGGCGCGCAGCACCTCCTCGGCCCGGTGCTCGTGGATGAGCCGGTGGATGGCCTTGACCTCGAGCGGGTAGCGGGCCGTGTCCACCAGCAGCACCAGGCCGTAGTCCCAGGGGCCGGGGGCATCGGGCCGCTCGTCCCGTAGCCGCAGATAGGTCGCCCAGCGGTGGTGGCCGTCCGCGATCATGGACTGCCGGCCCGCCAGATCCTTCTGGATCGTCGCCAGCTCCGCCGGTTCCGTGACGCACCACAGGCGGTGGGCGAAGCCGTCCTCGGTGGTCGTCGACAGCAGCGGCGGGCGCTGGGCCACCTGCTCGATCAGCGCCGTCGCGCCGGTGGCGCGGCCGTCGGTGCGGTACGCCAGGAGCAGCGGTTCCAGGTTCGCCGCCGTTGCCCGCATGACGTCGGCGCGTTCGGCGACGATGTGTTCCATCACGCCCTCGTGCGGCAGCACCACGCCCTCCTCGGGGGCGGACAGCCGGAGGGCGCCGATGACGCCGCGCTGCAGCAGCTCGCCGCGGCGCTGCTCGTACACGTACAGCGCGGGCCGTGGGTCCGGGACCAGCACGCCCGCCTCCTGCCAGTCGTGCAGCATCCGCGCCGCGGCCGCCGGGGTCGGCGGGAGGATCAGGCGGACGATGTTGTGCGGATCGGCCTGTTCCAGGTGGTCCTGACCGTCCGGACGCACCACCACGTCGTACGGTGGCGAGGTCACCGCCGCCAGGCTGCGCACCCGCGCCGGGGCGTAGCGGAGGCCGGTGAACGGCTGCAGGTCGAGGCCGGAAGAATGCTGCATGCACCGGATCGTAAGCCGTGTGCCGCAGCCCAGGAGCAGCGAGGAGCGTCAGCGCGTGAGGCAGACCGTCAGGACCCGGCCATCCGGCAGCGAGCGGCCGCTCAGCGATGCGTACGACACGGCGCTGCTCGATCTCGACGGGGTCGTGTATGCGGGGGGTGAGGCCATCGCGCATGCCGTGGAGTCGCTGGGGACGGCGCGGTTCGGCGGGATGCGGCTGGCTTACGTCACGAACAACGCGGCCCGTACGCCGGGGACGGTGGCCGAGCATCTGACCGAGCTTGGGGTGCCGGCCGATGCGGCGGATGTGATCACCTCGGCGCAGGCGGTGGCGCGGCTGATCGCGGAGCAGGTGCCGGCCGGGGCGCGGGTGCTCGTGATCGGGGGTGAGGGGCTGCGGGTGGCGCTGCGGGAGCGTGGGCTGGTGCCGGTCGAGTCGGCGGATGACGCGCCGGCGGCGGTCGTGCAGGGGTATGGCGGGCCGTCGCTGCAGTGGGGGCGGTTTGCCGAGGCGTCGTATGCGGTGGCGCGCGGGGTGCCGTGGTTCGCGTCGAATACGGATCTGACGATTCCGAGCGGTCGGGGGATCGCGCCCGGGAATGGTGCGGCGGTGGAGGTCGTACGGATCGCCGCCGGCGCGGCGGGTGCGGACGGGCCGCAGGTCGCGGGGAAGCCGCTGCCGCCGATGCACCGGGAGACGATTCTGCGGACGGGGGCGGAGCGGCCGCTGGTGGTGGGGGATCGGCTGGATACGGATATCGAGGGGGCGTTCAACGGTGGGGTCGACTCGCTGCTGGTGCTCACCGGGGTGACTGATGGGGCGCAGCTGGTGGCGGCGTCGCCGCAGCATCGGCCTACCTATGTGGACGCTGATCTGCGGGGGCTGCTGACGGGGCAGCCCGAGGTGACGGCGGACGGGGAGTGCGGCGGATGGCGGGCTCGCGCGGATGCCTCGCGGGGGGTGCTTGAGCTCGAGGGGGAGGGGCACGCGGTGGACGGTCTGCGGGCGCTGTGCGCTGCCGCTTGGGCTTTTGCCGGTGAGGGCGGCTGCGAGCTGGACTCCGGGAAGGCGCTTGCCCGGCTTGGGCTGTAGGGGGCTTGGGTTACGCCGCCTCGCCCTTCTCCAGCAGCTGGGTCTCCGACGTTCCCCGGCGCCAATAGCCGCTGAAGGTGACCCGCTTGCGGTCGATGCCGCGCTCGCGGACCAGGTGGCGGCGGATGGCCTTCACCGTCGCGGACTCTCCGGCGATCCACGCGTAGGGCGTGCCCTCCGGGAGCGACGCCGCGGCGATCTCCTCCGGAGTGGGGCGGGAGACGCCTCGTACCTGCCAGACGATCTCCGCGTCGGGTGACGGCGTCGGCAGACCCTGGATGTCGGCCGGTTCTGCCACGTCGATCCAGGCGCGGACCGGGAGGCCGGCCGGGAGGGTCTCCAGGATGCTCGCGATCGCCGGCAGGGCGGATTCGTCGCCGGCAAGCAGGACCCAGTCGGTGTCGGACGGCGGGCGGTAGTCGTACGCCACGTTGTCCGCGGTCGCCGGGGCCAGAGCCGCCAGCCGGTCGCCGGGGGCGGCGGCCAGCGCCCAGCGGGAGGCCGGGCCCTCGTCGCCGTGGACCGCGAAGTCGACCGTCAGCTCGTCGGTGGACAGGGCGCGGATCGTGTACGTGCGCATGATGCCGCGGACCGCCGGGTCGAGGGCCTGGTACGCCCCGTACCAGTCCGAGCCGTCGTCGTCCGGCATCACCGGCGCGTCCTGGCCGGGGTGCGGGAAGAAGAGCTTCAGGCGCTGGTCGCGGCCCGCCGAGGCCATGGACGGGAGCTCGGGGCCGCCCATGACGATGCGGATCATCGTGGGGGAGCGGCGTTCGGCGCGCAGCACCTCGAGGTCGAAGAAGCGGAAGGGGGTGGCGGTGGCGGGCGTGGCGCTGGTGGTCGTCATGCGCGTACCTTCTTCGCGTCCTGGAGGGCTGTGGCGAGCTGCTCGATGAGGGGGGCGTAGCCGGCGTGGCTGGGCGGGGCCTCGTTCTGCCAGGGGATGACCTGGCCGGCCTTGACGGCGGGGAGGTCGCGCCAGGTGGGCTTGGACTTCTTCAGCTGGTCGGGCTGGAGGTTGCCGGTGCGGCGGTCGACGATGATCAGGTCGGCGTCGTAGCGGTCGAGGCTCTCCCAGCTCGCGGACTCCCAGTAGCCGCCCTTGTCGCGCTTGCGGGGAGTCACGAAGTCGACGCCCAGCGACGCGTAGTAGCGCAGGTCGAAGAAGTCCTCGGCGAAGCCGGCGTAGAGCAGGTCGGGGGTGGCCGAGACGGCCAGCACCTTCAGGCCGCGGCGGGCCTTGGCGGCCTGGCGCACCGATTCGGCCGCGGCCTCGAAACGGGCCTTGGCCTTGGTGACCTTTTCCGCCTTCAGGTCGGCGCCGAGGGACTCCGCGAGCGCGGCGTAGCGCTGGATGGAGGTGGTCAAGGTGGTCTTGCCGGTGCGGATGCCGACCGTGGGGGCCAGCGATTCGATCTTCTTCGCGCTGTCGTCGGGGACGTACCAGAGGGCCGGGGCAATGATCATGTTCGTGACGAGGAGGTCGGGCTCGAGGGCCGCGTACTTCTCGACGTTGAACTGGCCGTGGGCATTGCCGAGGCTGGTCAGTTTGTCGACAGGGAGATTGGCCGCCTGGACGTCGGGCTTGCCGTTCGGCTGCTTCGTCGGGCCGAAGACGCCCGTGCACTCGATGCCGAAGTCGTGCAATGCCGCGGCGGCGCCGACGTAGGCGACGATCCGCTTCGGGGTCCCCGACGCCTTGGCGGTTCTGCCGCGGTCGTCCTTGAACGACCAGGCGCCGCCGCCCTTGCCGGAGGTCTTGCCGCCCTCGTCGTCGCCGCAGGCCGCGAGCAGTGCGCCGAGGCCGAGGGCGCCGCCGGCGGCCAGGAAGCCGCGGCGGGATCGGGCGGCAGAAGGCATGGATGTGGCGCCTGACATGGGAGTCCCTCTCGATCCGCAGGTGCAGGTTAGGCTAACCTAACCCCTGTGTTGGTCGACAGTCCCCCACGGGAGAGCGAAGCAGCCGCCCCCGACGAGCCCCCATCGCGCCGCCGCACCTCAGCGCGCGCCGCGGGCCTGCTGCTGTCCGTAGCCCTTCTCGCAGTGATCGTGGTGGCGTCCATAGCCGTCGGCGCGAAGCAGATACCCGTCGGCGACGTCTGGCACGGCCTGTTCGACAACACGGGCACCGACAACGACGTCGTCATCCGCGACCTGCGGCTGCCGCGCACCATCCTCGGCCTGCTGGTCGGCGCCGCCCTCGGTCTCGCCGGCGCCGTGATGCAGGCGCTGACCCGTAATCCCCTCGCCGAGCCCGGCGTCCTCGGCATCAACGCCGGCGCCGCCGCCGCGGTCGTCTCCGCGATCAGCTTCCTCGGCATCAACTCGCTCACCGGCTACGTGTGGTTCTCCTTCATCGGAGCCGCCGCCGTCATGGTCGTCGTCTACGCCCTCGGCGGCAGCCGCAGCGCCACGCCGGTCCGCCTCGCCCTCGCCGGCAGCGCGGCCTCCGCGGCCCTGCTCGGATACGTACGGGCCGTCGAGCTCTTCGACACCGCCGCGCTCGACAAGATGCGCTTCTGGACGGTCGGCTCGCTGGCGGCGGCCAATATGAACACCGTCAAGCAGGTGCTCCCGTTCATCGCCGTCGGCATCGTCCTGGCGCTGCTGCTCGCCCGCCCGCTGAACGCGATGGCCCTCGGCGACGACTCCGCCCGCGCCCTCGGCGCCCACCTCGGCCGCACCCGCGCGCTGGCCATGATCGCCGCCACGCTGCTGTGCGGCGCCGCGGTCGCCGCCTGCGGGCCGATCGTCTTCGTCGGCCTGATGGTGCCGCACATGGTGCGCGCCGTCACCGGGCCCGACCTGCGCTGGATCCTGCCGTACACGGCGGTGCTGTCGCCGGTGCTGCTGCTCGGCGCGGACGTCGTCGGCCGGGTCGTGACGCGGCCCGCGGAGCTGCAGGTCGGCATCGTGACCGCGGTGATCGGCGGGCCGGTGTTCATTTATCTCGTACGGCGACGGAAGCTGGCGCAGCTGTGAAGACCCTGACCAAGGCGCGGCCGGCCGCCCCGGCCCGTAGCGGAAAGCCCGCTCGCGCACTGCGCACCGCCGGCGGCCTCTCGCTGCGCCTCGACGTCCGCGCACTCGTCGTCACGGCGGCGCTCTTCCTGCTGGCCTGTACGGCCGGGGTGCTGCTGATCGGCAGCGGCGACTTCGACATCGCCGTCGCGGACGTCGTCAAGACGCTCTTCGGCGGCGGGACGACCGCGCAGGAATTCATCGTCAACGAACTGCGGCTGCCGCGCGTGCTGGTCGGCCTGCTGGTCGGCGCGGCGCTCGGGATCGCCGGCGCGGTCTTCCAGACCGTCACCCGCAATCCGCTCGGCAGCCCCGACATGCTCGGCTTCAGCCATGGCGCCACGGCCGGCGCGCTCCTTGCCATCGTGGTGCTGCACGGCGGCCCCATGGAGACGGCGGCGGGTGCCCTCATCGGCGCCGTCGTCACCGGCGTCGCGGTCTACACGCTCGCCTGGAAGCGCGGCGTGCACGGTTACCGCCTCGTCCTGATCGGCATCGGCGGCTCCGCGGTCCTGGTCGCCGTCAACGGCTATCTGCTGACCAAGGCCCAGATCGCCGACGCCGCCCGCGCCGTCCTGTGGATGACCGGCTCGCTCAACGGCCGCGACTGGGCCCAGGTCTGGCCGCTGCTGGCCGTCTGTGCCGTACTCATCCCGCTGACCGTCGGATACGGGCGGCAGCTGCGGATGCTGGAGATGGGCGACGACACGGCGTACGCGCTGGGCATCGGCGCCGAGCGGGTGCGGCTGGTGACGCTGGTCGCCGCGACGCTGCTGGTGGCGGTGGCCACCGCGGCCGCGGGCCCGGTCGCCTTCGTGGCGCTCACCGCCCCGCAGCTCGCCCGCCGTCTGACCCGGGCTCCAGGGCCCAATCTGCTTCCGTCCGCCTGCATGGGCGCGGTGATCCTCCTCGTCGCCGACTGGAGCTCGCAGCGGCTCTTCGGCGCCGACCAGCTGCCCGTCGGCGTGCTCACCGGCATGCTGGGCGGCGTTTACCTGCTGTGGCTGCTCGCCGCCGAGCGCAAGGCGGGCCGGATATGAACGACCTCAGGAGTGCACACGTGTCCCGTCTCGCAGCCGAGAACGTCACCCTCGCCTACGACCAGCGGGTCGTCACGGAAGGCCTGTCGGTGGCGATACCCGACCAGTCCTTCACGGTGATCGTCGGCCCCAACGCCTGCGGCAAGTCGACGCTGCTGCGGGCCCTGTCCCGGATGCTGAAGCCGTCGACCGGGTCCGTAACGCTCGACGGCACGGCGATCGGCTCGATGCCGGCGAAGAAGGTGGCGCGGACGCTGGGGCTGCTGCCGCAGTCGTCGATCGCTCCGGACGGCATCACGGTGGCCGACCTGGTGGCGCGAGGGCGCTATCCCCACCAGGGGCTGCTGCGGCAGTGGTCGCGCGACGACGAGCGAATTGTCGAGGAATCGATGGCGGCGACCGGCGTCGGCGAGCTGGCCGATCGATATGTCGACGAATTGTCCGGTGGTCAGCGGCAGCGCGTCTGGATCGCGATGGCGCTGGCGCAGCAGACGCCGCTGCTGCTGCTCGACGAGCCGACGACGTATCTGGACATCCAGCACCAGATCGAGGTCCTCGACCTGTGCGCGGAGCTGCACGAGGAGCAGGGGCGCACGCTGGTCGCGGTGCTGCACGACCTGAATCACGCGGCCCGCTACGCCACGCACCTGATCGCCATGCGGGAGGGCGATGTCGTGGCGGAGGGCGCGCCGGGTGACATCGTCAACGCGGAGCTGGTGGAGGAGGTCTTCGGGCTGCGCTGCCAGGTGATCCCCGATCCGGAGACCGGCACGCCGCTGGTGGTGCCGGCGGCGCGCAAGGCGCGCACGCGGGAGTCGGTCACAGCAGGGATCTGAGCCGCAGCAGATCCATCACGCCCGCCTCGAGCCTGACCCGCCCCTGCCCCCACGCCTTGGCGAAGTTGAGCTCACCCTCGACCAGCGCGACGAGGTCGTCGCTGGACATGGCGAGGCGGATCTGGGCGCGCTCTGCGGGGGCGCCGGGAGCGGAGACCAGGTCCTGGATACGGCCGTCGCGCAGCCGTCCGGTGAAGGTCGTATCCAGATCGGTGATGTGGCAGCTCAGCGACCGGTCCAGGCTCGCGGCCTTCTTCACATCACCGCCGGCACCGCCCATGTTCTCGGAAAGCCGGTCGAGCGCCTTGCGGCACTCTTCGATCGTTTTCATCCCGTACGACGCTACCGGAGGTGGGGCGGGGGGCTTGGTATCGGATGGTGACGGTGGCGCCGCCGGGGTGCCTTGGGGTGCGGTGCGGG
>NZ_JAAKZV010000282.1 GCF_011044975.1 Streptomyces coryli
CCTCAGCCCCTCACCACCGCACCGGCAACCTCCGCACCCCCCTGATGATCAGCCCCGACCGCCACTCCAGCTCCCCCGGATCCGCGTCCAGCGCCAGCTCCGGGCAGCGGTCCAGCAGCGCGCGGAAGGCGATCCGCCCCTCCAGCCGCGCCAGCGGTGCGCCCAGGCAGAAGTGGATGCCGTGGCCGAAGGCCACGTGGCTCTGTCCCGCCCGGCGGATGTCGAAGGCGTCGGGGGCCGGGAAGCGCTTCGGGTCGCGGCCGGCGGAGGCGAGGACGACGTGGACGACCGAGCCGGCCGGGATGACCGCGCCGCCGTAGTCGACGTCCTCCAGGGAGTAGCGGAAGGTGGCGCCCTCCACCGGCCCGTCGTAACGCAGCGCCTCCTCCACCGCGCCGTCGAGCAGCGACCGGTCGGCGCGCAGGGCCGCCAGCTGCTCGGGGTGGCGCAGCAGCGCCAGCGTGCCGTTCGCGATGAGGTTGACCGTGGTCTCGTGGCCGGCGATCAGCAACAGGAAGGCGGTGCCGATGAGTTCGTGGTGGGAGAGCTGGTCGCCGTCCTCGGCGCGGGTGCGGATCAGGGCGCTGAGCAGGTCGTCGGCCGGGGCGGTGCAGCGCTTGTCCTCGATCAGCTCGTCCATGTACTGCTCGATGGCGGCCACCGCCGCGCCCGCCGCCTCCGGGCTGGTCGGGGAGAGGATCTCGTTCGACCAGCGGCGGAAGTCGTCGCGCTGCCGGTCGGGTACGCCGAGGAGCTCGCAGATCATCGTCATCGGCAGCGGGTAGGCGAGCCCGTCCATCAGGTCGGCGCGGCGGTCGGGGGCCGCCAGCATCGCGTCCATCAGGTCGTCGGTGATCTGCTGGACGCGCGGCTCGAGCGCCGCCACCCGGCGCGGCGTGAACTCCCGCGCCACCAGCTTGCGCAGCCGGGTGTGGTCGGGCGGGTCGGTGGTCAGCATGTGGACGTCGATGGGCTTCACGCCCTGCTCGGGCCGCCGCACGCCGACCATCGCCCGGAAGTCCTTCGTGAGCCGGGAGTCGTTCAGCGCCTCGCGCACCGCGTCGTAACCGACCACCAGGTACGCCTCGCCGGCCTCCGTCAACACCCGGTGCACGGCACCGCGTTCCCGCAGCTCGGCGTAGCGGGGATACGGGTCCGCGATGAACTCCTCGGCATCCACGGTGAGATCGACTATTCCGGTCCCCTCGGACACGAGCACCTCCGGTGGCTGGCAGCTGGGCGATACAGGCTAGACCCCCTCCCGCCCAAGTCTGCTGTGTGCATTGACGGTTGCCCGCCTGATCCCTATTTTCGGCCCAGACCGAAAAGAAGGGTGGGCATGTGAGCCCCAAGACACGGAGAGAGTTTCTGGCCCTGTCCCTGGCGACCGGGGCGGCGGCCGCGACATCCACCGGCCCGGCGGCGGCCGCCCCGAAGGGCGAACTGACCTCGCTGGGCATCCCGATGAGCTTCGCCACCTGCGTCGGCGGCGCCGTGGGCGCGGACGCCGACGGTAAGCCGCTGGTTTACACGGTCGCCCAGCGCGACAACGACCTGGGCACGTTCTATGTGGTCGACGCCGCCACCGGCGCACTGCGGCACCGCTTCGACCTCGGCCGCGGCGCCAGCTCGTACGGCGTGGCCGTGGCCCCCGACGGCACCGTCTACGTGGCCGCCACCGGCACCGGCAAGCTGCACCGGCTGCGGCCCGGCGGCGACACCCTCGACGATCTCGGCAGGCTGTTCCCGTCGGAAAGCCACCTGTACAAGCTGGCCTTCGACGACGACGGCAACGTCTACGGCGGCACGTACCCGAACGGCAAGGTCTTCCGCTACGACCCGGCCACCGGCGATGTCCACGACTACGGGCAGGCCGCCGCCGGCCAGGCCTACGTCCGCAGCGTCGGCCGGCACCGGGGCACCGTCTACGCCGGCACCCAGCCGCACGCCCACCTGGTCGCCATCGACGCCGCGACCGGCGTCAAGCAGGACCTCGCCCTGCCCGACGGCACCGACCCCGACCAGGTCGTCTACGACATCAACATCGTCGGCGACCTGCTCTTCACCCGCCTCACCAAGACCGGCCTGACCGGCACCCTGCTCGTCCGCGACCTGGCCGCCGGTACCTGGAAGGACCAGATCAAGGACGTCGCCGGCCTCGACGTCACCCAGCTCGACGAGACCGGCAAGGTTTACTTCTCGCAGCGCGACACCCTCATGTCGTACGACCCGGCCACCCGCGAACTCGCCCCCACCAGCCTCGCCTTCACCTTCACCTCCCAGCTGCGCTCGCTCGGCTTCGGCACCCTCGCCGGCCAGCCCGACTTCCCCGGCCAGTCCGTCATCGGCATGATCTGGACCGGCGAGATCTTCTGGCACAACCCTCAGAGCGGCAAGAGCAAGCTGTTCGCCTCGCAGGTCGAGGGCAATCCGGTCCGGGTGCGCTCCCTGAGCGAGGCGCCCGACGGCCGCATCGTCACCGGGGGGACGGGCACCGGCTCGGTCGGCTTCATCGACCCGGAGACCGGCAAGGGCGACACCCACCGCTTCTCCGAGGTGATGGGCTCAGCGGCACACCAGGGCGCGGTGTACCTGGGCGCGTATCCACGCGGGCGCGTCTACGCGTACGACCCCGCGAAGCCCTGGGCGTGGAACAACATCGACGACGCCGGGAAGGTGAATCCGGCGGAGGTGTACAACGGCGACGCCTCGTACGGCGACCGCCCCTTCGCGATGGCCTCCCTGCCCGACGGCCGCCTCGCCGTCGGCACCGTCAACAAGAGCGGCTACCTGGGCGGCTCCCTGATCCTCCACGACCCGGCCACCGGCAGGAACACCGAGCACACCGGGCTGGTGAAGGACCAGAGCATCATGGCCCTCGCCCACGCCGGCGGCGTGCTGTACGTCGGCACCTCCGTCTACGGCGGCTATGGCGCCACCGAGCCGCAGACCGACGCCCGGCTCTTCGCCTGGGACGTCGAGGCGGGCAGGAAGCTCTGGGAGATCACCCCGGTGGAGGGGGAACGGACCGTCTCGTCCCTCACGTTCGACGGGCGCGGCGTCCTGTGGGGAGCCACCGCTGGCGTGCTCTTCCGCTGCGACCCCGCGAGCCGCAAGGTGGCCTCCCGCCGCCTCGCCCCCTACGAGTGGCCCGTCGACGGCGGCTACGCCCTCGCCGACCTGCGCTTCAACCCGCGCGACAAGCACCTGTACGGCACGATGCCGAACCTCGGCCTCTACCGCCTGAAACCCCCCTCCTGGAAACCCGAAGTCCTCACCGCCCGGCCCGTCTACCGGATGCTGCTGCACAGCAGCGGCGACGTATTCGCGGGCGACGGGGCCGAACTGCTGCGCTGGCGCGCGGGAAGGTAGCCATGGAAATACGCAGGAGATCCAAGACCACGACCCGCAAGCTCCTGGCCGTCATCGGCGCGGCCGTCCTGCTGGTCACGGGCAGCATCACCGCCGTCTCGGCCTCGGCCGAACCCGCCGCCCCGGAGGCCGCCTTCACGGTCTACATGGCCCCCGCCGGCGCCGGCGGCTCGGACGCCAACGACGGCCTCAGCCCGGCGCAATCCATCGCCACCCTCCCCCGCGTCCAGCAGGTGCTGCAGCAGCACAAGCCGACCACCGACGTCGAGGTGCGCATCAAGCAGGGCACGTACACCGCGCCGCCCTTCCACGAGTGGCGCTTCTACGTGCCCGGGCACTCGGTGTCCTTCATGCCGATCGACTACGTGCCGGGGCAGGGGACCCCCGCCGGCGGCCTGCCGGTCTTCAAGAACGCCAAGTGCGGCACCGCCTATTGCCCCGGTTTCTGGCTGCAGCCGCGGCTGCCCAGGGACACCGCCGACCCGCTGTACGACGGCGGCGACAGCAATCTCGACTTCCGCTACCTGCGGGTGGAGTACTACTCGGCCGGCGGCGTCTCGGTCTACGGCGACTCGGAGCGCGATGTCACCGACGAGAACTACAACCCGCCGCTGCAGGTGCGCGGCAGCAAGGGCCTGAACAGCAACACGTTCTTCGGGATGCAATTCCGCAACCTGGGCAGCAAGTGGAGCGGCGGCTCGACCTTCGGCTACGGCGGCATCGTCCTCACCAATTCGTCCAACAACCGGGTGGAGAACAGCCACTTCATCAACATCGAGAACGCCGCCCCGTATCAGGGGAACATCCACGGCCTGTACATCACGCACTTCAGCTCGGGCAATCAGGTCGTGCGGAACAAGTTCTCCTACGTCAGCGGCTACGTGGTGAAGTCGCGGAACATGAGCAACTACAACTCGATCGAATACAACGACATCACCCGGGCCGGGCGGGCGTCGTACTACCGCGGCGAGTTCTGCGACACGCAGTGCGCGATCGACAACAACATCTCCCGCCAGTGCGCCTCGTACCACGACCGCTTCTTCAACAACACCATCCGCAGCGGCTACGGCGGCACCCAGATCTCGACCTGGTCCCTCAGCCCCGAGGGCCTCACCAACGCGGGCGGCACGCCGTGCGCGATCCCGGCGGGCGAGCAGCGGGTACTCACGGGCGGGAACTCGCCCTAGCCCGGCCGTGTGCCCAGGCCGCCGGCGCGGCCCAGCGCCATGGCTTCGTCGCGAGTGGCGACGCCTAGCTTGTCGAGCATGGCGGAGACGCGGTTGCGGATGGTCTTCGGGGCCAGGAAGAGGCGTGCGGCCACCTGCGAGGTGGGCAGGCCTTGGACGAGCAGTGCGAGGATCTCCAGGTCACGGGAGTCCAGCGCGTCCAGGGCCGTGGGCCGGGGTGCCGCCGCGGCGGCCGCGACCACGGCGGCCTGGGCGCCGCGGCCGAGCACCAGGGTGCCGCGCGCGGCCGAGTGGATCGCGGCGAGTACGTCGTCCGGGTCGGAGTCCTTGAGCAGATAGCCGTCCAGACCTGAGCCGAGGCTGCGGATCACGGACCGGTCGTCGGCGTGCATCGTGAACACGAGGACGCGGACGAGCGGCCAGCGCTGCTTGAGCGCGGCACCGAGGCTGATGCCGTCGCCGTCGGGCAGTTGCAGGTCGAGCACGGCGACGTCGGGCTCGGCGGACACCGCGAGCGCCGCGGCGGCCGAACGCGCCGCGGCGACCAGGTCCAGGTCGCTGTCCGACTCGACCAGGGCCGACAGTCCGGCGAGCACGATCGGGTGGTCGTCGACCACCAGCACCCTGATCACGTGGCCGCCTTCCCGGTGGGCAGCTCCAGATGGAGCCGGGTGCCCGACGCGCGCCCGGCGGCGATGTGCAGCGTGCCGCCGAGCTCCTCCGCGCGGCGCCGCAGCGACGACAGGCCGACGCCGGGGGTGATCGGGCCGCCGGTGCCGTCGTCGTGCACGTCGACCAGAATGATGCCGCCCGGGCCGGTCCTGACATCCACGCGGACCTCGTCGGCACGGGCGTGCCGGAGAGCGTTGGTGATGCCTTCGGCGACGGACCGGTAGACGGCGACGGCGACCGCCGGCGGAAGGTCGCCGTCGATGCCGGTGGAGAGGGTCACGGCCGGACCCCACCCGGTGAAGGACCCGGCGAGGCGCCGCAGCGCGGTGCCGAGGTCGCTGTCGTGCAGGACCGACGGGGTCAGTCCGGAGACGATGCGGCGCAAGTCGCCACGGCAGTCCGCCAGTTCACCCGCCAGCGCCTCGAGTAACGGCGTCGGCCGGCTGCGCAGCTCGGCCCGTACCCGCATACCCATCCCGATGAGCATCGGGCCGAGGCCGTCGTGCAGATCACCGAGGATCCGGCCCCGCTCGGCGTCGCGTTGGCGTGCCACGTCCTGGCGGGCGTGGTCGGCCTCGACGGCGAGGCCCACCGCACTGGCCACGAGCGACACCGTGGGCAGCAGCTGCCCGACGGTGCGCTCCTGCCGCGGCTCGGGTCCCTCGGGGTGGCGCGGTTCGAGGTAGAGGGTGCCGACCCGGTCCCCGCCGACGACGAGCGGGTACAGCACCCAGTGCGCCGGTGGTTCGGGGACGTCCGGGCCGAGGACGAGACCGACCTGCCGGTGCCCGCTGGCCGCGGCCACCATCGCCGCCGCTTTGCCGAGCAGTTCGCGCGCATCCGTGCGGGTGTGCAGACCGGCGGTGATCTGCGCGACGTCGGCGGCGGAGAGTGTCCCCGGCCCGTAACGGCGTGCCAGCAGCCGCCGCCGCAGCCACAGCCCCGCGGGCAGCACCAGCGCGGCCGCCACGATGGCCGCGAACGCGCCGGCCAGGTCCGGCTCCGGGATGCGGGCCCGCACCCCTCCGATACGGACCACGGTCCCCACCGCGGCGCCGAAGAGGAGCAGGGCGACGGCGATCGCGGCATCGGTCAGGGGTTCACCGATCGGCCGCAACTCGCGGATCGTCGCGAGCCGGTACATCGCGGCGGCCGTCCCCACAGGCCGAGCGTGGTCACGGCGGCAACCACCCGTGCGTCGCCGCCGAAGGACGCGGTCAGAACCGAGACCACCAGCGCGCTCGACCACACGACCAGCCAGACCAGCCGACGCCGCGACATGCGGTCCGCGGCCGTATCCATGCCCCAGGCGATCACCGCGAGCGCGGCGACGATCGGCGCGATGCCGAGCCATTCCCAGCATCGTTCGATACGGGACCAGCCCGGTTGCCCATCGTCGGCGGCCGGCACGGCCGGCAGAGCCACCGCGGACACGGCTGCCGGCAGCAGCGCCAGCGAGGCGAACACCCGCCCCAGCCGGGAAAGCGCGTCACGGTCCAGCAGCAACGCCGAGGCCACCCCGAACGCCGGCCAGCCGAGGCCGTACAGAGCGCCGGTCGGCAGCACGTCGGAGCTCATGCCGAGAAGGCCGGGTGTCACGCCCGCCGCGGTTGCCAGCGCCGCCCCCACCACGGAACGCGACACTCCGCGAGAGGCTATGACGGAGTCGGTCACGGCTCCATAGTGCGCCACATAGCGCGGTGTGGAACCCGGCGGACGCGGCTGCGGGACCGGCCGGGACACCGCCGGTTCAGGCAGGGACACCGCCGGGACGGGCCGGGACACAGCGGGCCTGTCGCCCGGGACAGGCGAGTCGGCACGGTGAAGCCGTACCCGGACCAGCCGGGACACTCGGAGGGGACGTACCCACCATGTCCGCAGCAGCAACAACCGGCAATCGCACCGCACTCGGTCTGTCCGCACCGGTTCTGGTCGGTGGAGCGTTCGTGCTCTCCACCGTCGTGAACATCTGCTTCCAGGTGGCCGAGATCCTGTTCACCGACAAGGACCCGTACCGTTCCGAGGGTCCCGTGGAGAGCATCCAGAGCATTGCCCTCGTAGGCGGGATCGGTCTCGTGCTCGCACTGGCGGTCGCGCTGCCCCTGGCCGGCAAGCCCGCCCGGGCCAGGGTCGGAGCCATCGTGCTCGGCGTGCTGGCGCTGGTGTCCGTCCCGGTCTTCTGGTCCGGCGCACCCGCGGTTCTCGGCGCTGCGGCGGCATGGCTCGCCGGCCTCGCCAAGGGTGGTCAGCCGCAGACCGGCGCGGCCCGCGCGTTCGGCATCATCGGATTCGTCGTTGCGGTCCTCGTGATCGTCGCGTCATTCGTCGGGCCTCTTGCCTCGGCCCTCTTCAACTGACGATCGCCGGAGGCGGCGAAAGACCCGGGGACACCGGGGCTTTCGCCGCTCCGATCATGCCTCTGCGAGCCGGGCCAGCAGGTCCACCGTGCGCTTGGCGACCTCTTCGCGGTCGCCCGCGGACAGGGCCGAGCCCATGCCGCAGGCCACGGCGCCGGCGGCGATCCAGTCGGGGGCGTTCTCGATCGTGACGCCGCCGGTGGGCAGCAGGGCCGCCTGCGGGAGGGCGGCGCGGACGTCCTTGATCCAGGACGGGGCGTGGCCGGAGGCCGGGAAGAGCTTGAGGGCGTCCGCGCCCAGCTCCAGGGCCCGGACGATCTCGGTCGGGGTGGAGACGCCCGGGAAGACCGGGATGCCGTAGCGGTGGCCGGTGGCGATCACGTCGGCGTCGAGGTTCGGCGAGACCAGGAAGCGGGCGCCGGAGTCGACGGCCATGCGCGCGGAGGCGGCGTCGAGGACGGTGCCCGCGCCGATCACCGCGTCGTCGCCGACCTCACGGCGCAGCGTGGAGACGAGCTCCAGCGCGAAGGGGGTGGTCAGCGAGATCTCGAGGCTGGATATCCCGGCCGAGAGCAGGGTGTCGGCGGTGTCGGCGGCGTGGTCGTACGAGTCACTGCGGACAATCGCGAACACCCGCTGCGCCAGCGCGGCTTGGGTGATCTCCCAGCGGTACAAGGCGGTTCCTTTCGGGTGTTGCATCAATGGAGCTCACTAGCGGAGGTATCAGCGGTGCACCGAGTCGCCGCCGTCCGTGAAGGCGGCGAGGGCGCGGTCGCGGGCGGCGGCCGAGGGCAGGCCGTCCGTGTCGGTGGCGGCCTGGACGACCAGCGCGGCGACGCACGCCGCCTCGGCCAGCGCGCGCTGCGCGGGCAGCCCGCGCAGCCAGGCGGAGAGATAGCCGGCGGCGAACGCGTCCCCGGCTCCGACCGGGTCGGCGAGCGGGACGGAGAAGTGCGGCTGCTGGTACGAGCCGCCGTCGGCCGTCAGCGCCGTGGCGGAGTGGTCGGTGCGCTTGAGGACGACCGTGTGCGCGCGGCCGCGCAGCAGCTCAGCGGCGGCCTCGTCGGCGTCGCTGCCGGTCAGCAGCTCCAGCTCGTCCTCGCCCGCCAGGATCAGGTCGGCCTCGGCCAGCAGGGGGCCGACCGTGGCCGCCCAGGCCGCGGGCGCGGCCAGCTTGCGGCGGACGTTCGGGTCGAAGGACACGGTGGTGCCTCCCGCGCGGGCCAGCTCGATCAGCTTGGCGGTGGCCTCGGCGGCGGAGGGCGACAGCATGGGCGTGATGCCGGATATGTGCAGCAGTCGGGCACCTTCGAGGGCCTCCGCCCGGATGTGCTCGGGCGCGAGCCGCGACGCGGCGGATCCGGCTCGGTAGTACTGCACGTCGATGGCCCGCGCCGGGTGGCTGTCGCGCAGCAGCAGCCCGGTCGGCGCCTCCGCGTCGCGGTCCACATACGCCACGTCGACACCGTCCGCGCGCAGCTCGCGCAGCACCGCCTCGCCCGCCGGGTCCGCGCCCAACCGGCCGAGCCAGCGCGCGTGATGACCGAGCCGGGCCAGCCCGGCGGCGACATTCGACTCCGCCCCGGCTACCGACCGGCGGAAGGCGACGGCGCGCTCCAGCGGCACCCCCGGCTCCGCGAGCATGAGCAGCATCGCCTCACCACAGGTGACCGCCTCCGGTGCCACCCGATCCGCCATGCCGGCCTCCCCAGTCCGTGCGCTTCCTTGCTTACCGAACGTTATCCCGAACCACCGACATTCTGGCCGGCGGGCCCGGAACGGAAAATTCCAGCGGAGCCCGCGAGGACCCACGAGGACCCGAGAGGGGCCCGCGATGGAGCCCCCACGGCGGCGGAGTCCATGAATCAAGTGGATTAGTCCATTGCCCTGTCCATGCCATCGCGGGACCCTACGGACCATGTCGCGATCCCGCCGCCGCGCCTCGCTCACCGCCGCCCTGGTCCTCGCCCTCGCCGCAGGCCTGTGCACCACCCCCACAC
>NZ_JAAKZV010000283.1 GCF_011044975.1 Streptomyces coryli
GCGGGTGGGTGGGAAGAGGCCCGGCGCGCAGCGGCGTTATGCGGGACGTACCGCCGCCGCGAAAGGCATTGAGTCCACCGGGGCCACCCGGACCGGTGCGCCGGGCCGCGGCGCGTGGATCATCTGGCCGCCGCCGATGTACATGCCTACGTGGCTCAGGCCGCCGTAGAAGAAGACCAGGTCGCCGGGCGCCAGGCCGCTCCTCGGGACCCGTGTCCCCGCGTTCACCTGCGTGTATGTCGTGCGCGGCAGCGCCACCCCCGCCGACCGCCACGCCGCCTGCGTCAGGCCCGAGCAGTCGAAGGCGTTCGGGCCCGTCGCGCCCCACACATACGGCTTCCCCAGTGCCCCGTACGCGAACGCCACCGCCCGCGCCGCCCGCGCGTTCGGCGCCTTGATCGAACCGCGCGGGACCGCGCGGCTCACGGTGCCGCCACCGTGGTCGCCGCCCCGCAGCAGCGCATCGCGCTGATCCGCGGGGAGCGAGTTGAGCAGCCGTCGCGCCTCGGCGAGTTTGCCCTCGATGGTCTTCTTGTGGCCGCGCAGCCGCTCCTCCGCCGCGGTCAGTTCGCGCACCTTGGCGGACGCCGCGCCCCGCACCCGCTCGACCGCCCGCATCTGGCCGGCGAGACCGGCCACCGCGGTGGCCTGCCGGCTGCCCGCGCGCTCGGCGAGGGCGGCCTTGTTCAGGTACGAGTCGGGGTCAGAGGAGAGCGCGAGCTGCAGCGACGGGTCGACGCCGCCGCTGCGGTACTGGCGGGTGGCGAGCGAACCCAGGCGGTTGCGCGCGGAGTTGAGTGCCGCGGTCTTGCGGGCCGCCTCGTCGCGCAGCTCACCGAGCGCCTCCTCGGCCTTGCCCGCCTTCTCCTTCGCGCCGTTGTACTTCTCGGTGACCTGCTCCGCTTCGTGATAGAGCTTCTCGACCTTCGCCTTGGTCTGGGCGGGGGTCATGGGCGGCTCGGCCTGCGCGGGGCCGCCGAGGGCGGTCGCGGAGGCGGCGCCGGCCAGTGCCAAGAGGCCGGCCGCCCGCCGCCGCGGGCGGGGTTGCGGCTTGCTGTGCGACGCCACGAGGGCGGTCACTTCCTTCCGTCCGGTTCCGCCGCGTCCGGCGGCGGCCCTGACAGGGGGAGCGGGGCCGCCGCCGGATTCGGCGGGGGCGACCGACTGCCGTCCTTCGGGAGCGACGGCGGTGGGGAGTCGGCCACCTGACCCGGGACGCTAAACCTGGCGGTGGGGAGGAAGCCGCCCGTTGGCGGAGACTGGCCGTCTTCCGGCCCGGTGGTGACGGAATGTGACCGTACGATCACGGTCAACTGCGGCTTTTCCCTACGGGTGTGACCGATGCGGCGGTTGAGGCGACCCCGAGGCTGGACGCCTGCTATGTGCTGGCTACGCTCCGCCCATGGACGTACTCATCAACATCTTCGTCGCCCTGCACATCATCGGCATCGCGTCGCTGCTCGGCGGCTTCCTGGTGCAGATGAAGGCCATGCGCGAGGGCACCGCGCGGATGACCCCGCCGATGCTGCACGGCGCGCTCACCATGCTCGTCACCGGCATCCTCCTGGTCGGCCTCAACCAGGCCGACGACCAGGAGGTCAACAACCTCAAGATCGGCGTGAAGCTGGCCCTGCTGGTGGTGATCCTCGGCCTCGTCTACGTCAAGCGCGACGACGAGAAGGTGGACGCCAAGCTGCTGGGCACGGTGGGCCTGCTGACGGTGGCGAACATCTTCATCGCCACCGTCTGGACGTAAGACCCGCTCTTTTACGGCCTTACAGCACCCGGGCGCCGGAGTGGAACGGCATGTAGTCGACCGACTCGTACCGCACATTGGCGCCCGGCTTCGGGGCGTGGATCATCTGGCCGTTGCCGACGTAGATGCCGACGTGCGTGACGTCCTCGTAGAAGAAGACCATGTCGCCCGGCTTGAGGTCGGACTTGTTGGTGATCTTCGT
Source organism: Streptomyces coryli (assembly GCF_011044975.1). Lineage (GTDB taxonomy): Bacteria > Actinomycetota > Actinomycetes > Streptomycetales > Streptomycetaceae > Streptomyces > Streptomyces coryli. The sequence goes on from NZ_JAAKZV010000283.1 coordinate 1,959, forward strand.
GCCCATGTTGACCTGGTCGTAGGTGGTGCGCGGCAGTGAGATGCCGGCCGCCTTGTACGCGCCCTGGGTGAAGCCCGAGCAGTCCCAGGAGTTGGGCCCGGTGGCGCCCCAGACGTACGGCTCGCCGAGCTGGGCCTTGGCGAAGGCCAGGACCTTGTCGTACTGGGAGGTCGAGGAGCCGGAGTCGGAGCCCGAGTCGCCGGAGCCTGAGCCGGAGTCCGAGCCGGCGTCCTCCTCCTGCTGCGCCTCTTCGCGCTTCTGCCGCTCCAGCTCGGCCTGTCGCTCGGCCTCCGCCTTGCGCGCCGCCTCCTCGGCCTTGCGCTTGGCCTCGGCCTCCTTCGCGCGCTCGATCGCCGCCAGCCGGGCCTTCTCCTCGGCGGTGAGCTTCGACAGCAGCTTGCGCGCCTCGGAGAGCTTGCTCTGCACCGTCGCCTTGGAGGTGCGCAGCTCCTCCTGCGACTTGGTGAGCGTCTCCAGGCTCTTCGTCGCCTCGGCGCGCTTCTTGTTCGCGGCGGTCTGCTGGCTGCGGAAGTCCTTGACGGCCTCCTGCTGGCGGCCGGTGAGCCGGTCCATCAGGTGGTTCTGCTCGAAGTACGACTGCGGGTCGTCCGCCAGCATCAGCGTCGCCTCGGGGCCGATGCCGCCGTTGCGGTACTGGGCGGCGGCGTACGAGCCGAGGGTGCGGCGGGCGTCGTTGAGCTTCTGGGTGCGCTCGGCGACCTCGTCCAGCTGCTTGTTCACCGTGGTGCGCTGGGTGGAGGTGCGCTCCTTGGCCTGGTTGTACTTCTGCGTCGCCACGCCTGCCTGGTGGTACAGCTCGTCGACCTGCTTCTGCACCTCGGAGAGGGAGGGCTTGTCGTCGGCGCCGGCGTTCTGCGAGAGCAGGGTCACCGAGGCCAGCGCGGCCGTCATGCCGACGGCGGTGCGACGGCCGGCGGTGCCGGACGACGCGAGTATTCGGGTCCGCGGCTTACGGTGCGCAGCCAAGGCTCGCCACTCCTTCCGTGAGCCGCCGGCAGAGGTGGGGGTTCCGGCGGGGTCGTCCGCGGCCGGCGGGTACCGGCGGGGGGATTCGGACGTCCATTGGCGATGAACCGTAGCCACTCTGTGGGGTGAATGTGAAGGCTGGTGTTCGGTTTGTCCGATACCAAGCTGTGATCTTTACATTCGGCACCCCGCTATGTCCGGCATAGGGCGATCCCGTCCTCGGGCGGTACCGGGGCGGAGTGTCAGCCCGGCCGCCTAGACTCGGTGGACGATGAGCAGCCTCTTCGACGACAGTCAGCTTTCCCTGGACGCGAGCGTGCCCCAGCCGCAGCGCAACGCCCCCGGGGGATACCGCCGCGACGGCACCCCCCGGCCCGTAACCGACCCCGACGCCCTGCTCGACGGGCTGAACGAGCAGCAGCGCGCCGCGGTCGTGCACGCCGGCTCGCCGCTGCTCATCGTCGCCGGGGCCGGCTCCGGCAAGACCCGGGTGCTGACCCACCGCATCGCGCATCTGCTGGCCGAGCGCCGCGTCCACCCCGGCGAGATCCTCGCGATCACCTTTACGAACAAGGCCGCAGGCGAGATGAAGGAGCGCGTCGAGTCCCTCGTCGGCCCGCGGGCCAACGCGATGTGGGTGTCCACCTTCCACAGCGCCTGCGTGCGCATCCTGCGCCGCGAGTCGAAGCGGCTCGGCTTCACATCGTCCTTCTCGATCTACGACGCCGCCGACTCCAAGCGGCTGATGGCGCTGTGCTGCCGCGACCTCGACCTGGACCCGAAGCGCTATCCGCCGAAGCAGCTGAGCGCCAAGGTCTCCAATCTCAAGAACGAGCTCATCGACTCGGAGGACTGGGCGGGCCAGGCGACGGACGGCTTCGAGAAGACCCTCGCCGAGGCCTACACGATGTACCAGCAGCGGCTGCGCGAGGCCAACGCGCTGGACTTCGACGACCTGATCATGACCACGGTGCATCTGCTGCAGGCGTTCCCGGACGTCGCCGAGCACTATCACCGCCGCTTCCGGCATGTGCTGGTGGATGAGTATCAGGACACCAACCACGCCCAGTACATGCTGGTCAAGGAGTTGGTGGGACGGGGTGACGACGCCGCCGAGCTGTGCGTGGTGGGCGATGCCGATCAGTCCATCTACGCCTTCCGCGGCGCCACGATCCGCAACATCCTCCAGTTCGAGGAGGACTACCCCAACGCGCGGACGATCCTGCTGGAGCAGAACTACCGCTCCACGCAGACGATTCTGAGCGCGGCCAACGCCGTCATCGAGCGCAACTCCGACCGCCGCCCGAAGAACCTGTGGACCCAGGCCGGCGCCGGCGCCACCATCACCGGCTATGTCGCCGACACCGAGCACGACGAGGCGCAGTTCGTCGCCGACGAGATCGACCGGCTGTCGGACGCGGGCGAGGCCAAGGCGGGCGACGTCGCGGTCTTCTACCGTACGAACGCGCAGTCCCGGGTCTTTGAAGAGGTCTTCATCCGCGTCGGCCTGCCGTACAAGGTCGTCGGCGGCGTCCGCTTCTACGAGCGCAAAGAGGTCCGGGACGTGCTGGCGTACCTGCGGGTGCTCGCCAACCCCGAGGATGCCGTCCCGCTGCGCCGCATCCTCAATGTGCCCAAGCGCGGCATCGGCGACCGCGCCGAGGCGATGATCGAGGCGCTGTCGCTGCGCGAGAAGATCTCCTTCCCGCAGGCGCTGGTGCGGGTCGATGAGGCGTACGGGATGGCGGCCAGGTCGGCCAATGCCATCAAGCGGTTCAACACGATGATGGAGCAGCTGTACACCATCGTGGAGTCCGGCGCCGGGCCCGCCACCGTCCTGGAGGCGGTGCTGGAGCAGACCGGCTATCTGGCCGAGCTGCAGGCGTCCACCGACCCGCAGGACGAGACCCGGATCGAGAACCTTCAGGAACTCGCCGCCGTGGCCCTGGAGTTCGAGCAGGACCGCGGCGAGGAGGAGGGCCCTGGCACGCTCTCCGACTTCCTGGAGCGGGTCGCGCTGGTCGCCGACACCGACGACATCCCGGACGACGAGGACGACGGCTCCGGCGTCATAACGCTGATGACGCTGCACACCGCCAAGGGCCTGGAGTTCCCGGTCGTCTTCCTCACCGGCATGGAGGACGGCGTCTTCCCGCACATGCGCGCGCTCGGGGACGTAAAGGAGCTGGAGGAGGAGCGGCGGCTGGCGTATGTGGGCATCACGCGGGCGCAGGAGCGGCTCTATCTGACCCGCTCGGTGATGCGGTCGAACTGGGGCCAGCCCTCGTACAACCCGCAGTCGCGCTTCCTGGAGGAGATCCCGGACGCGTATGTGACGTGGAAGCGGAAGGGCGGCTCGGCGGGCGGCGGTGGCCGGTCCGTGGGTGGCGGTGGTGGCGGCGGTGGCCGTTCGCCGCTGGAGGCGGCCGCGGCGGCGCTGTCGTCGGTGCGTACGCGGCAGGGTCCTTCCGGCTTCGCCACCGGGCGGGCCAAGGAGCGGCCCGCGGTGGCGCTCGCGGTCGGGGACCGGGTCACGCACGACCAGTTCGGGATGGGCACGGTCGTGGAGGTCACCGGCAGCGGCGACAAGGCGCAGGCCACGGTGGACTTCGGCGGCGGCGAGCGGCCGAAGAAGCTGCTGCTGCGGTATGCGCCGGTGGAGAAGCTGTAGGTAGCTGTGGGGCGGGGCGGCCTTCGGGCCGTTTCGCACGCGTTTCGTACGGGCCGGGGCCTCGGCTCTACTGCGGGTTGAGGCCCTTGTCCTGGAGCCAGCCGAGCGGGTCTATGGCGTCGCCGCCGCCCGGGTGCACCTCGAAGTGCAGGTGCGGGCCCGTGGAGTTGCCGGAGTTGCCGGAGTACGCGATGGTGTCGCCGGCCTTCACCTCGCCGGACTGGATCCGGGCGCTGCTGAGGTGGCAGTACCAGGTCTCGGTGCCGTCCTTGGCGGTCACGATGACCATGTTGCCGAAGGAGCCGCCCCACTTGGTGGAGACGGTGCCGTCGGTCGCGGCCTTCACCGGGGTGCCGTAGCTGACCGGGAAGTCGATGCCGGAGTGCACGGACATCCAGTTGACGCCCGCCTGGCCGTAGAGCGCCGACAGGCCGTGGTCGGAGACCGGGAGCACGAACTTCGGCCGGGCCGCCTCCTTGCGCGCGGCCTCCTCGGCCTTGCGCTTCCGCTCGGCCTCCTGGCGCTCCTTGAGGTCGATACGTTCCTGGGTACGGCTCGCACGGCCCGCGAAGTCACCGGCGTCCTCGGAGAGTCCGCTGAGCTGGGTGTCCAGCTTGTTGTTCGCGGCGGAGGGCTGCACCTCGGACGGGTCGGGGGCGGCCTGCGGCGTCTTGCTCTTGCCGTCGTCACCGCCCACGGCCCCGCTGACGGTGGCGGCCGCGACGCCGGCCACGCCGACGACGGCGATGGACGGCACGGCGACGGTCAGCAGCGCGGAGCGCTTGGGGGTGCGGCGGCGGCTGCGGGTGCGGGCCTCGAGGGCGGTGAAGGAGAGGGCGGCGGCCTCGGTGTCGGGCTTCGCCGGCTCGGGCTTGTACTCGTGCTCGGGCTTGTACTCGTGCTCGCGCTCGTGCCCGTAGTCGTGCTCGTGCCCGGCCTCGGACTGGGGGGCGGCGGGCTCGTGCCGGTCGTCCGTGGCGGTGTGCTCGGCCGTCCCGCTCAGCTCGGAGAGGTCCCAGGCGGCGGTGGCTTCAAGACCCGCGGCGTCGTGCACGTCGTACGAGACGTCGGGGGTGGCCGGGTACTCCGGCGGGGCCGCGTAGGCCTCGGCGTCGAAGCGGGCCGGGTCGAAGGCGTCGGCGATCTGCTCGCAGGTATCCCAGGTGGGGGCGGCGGAGTCGTAGCCGGTGGTGTCGTACGCGCCGGTGCCGTAGGCGCTGAACGCCGTGGTGTCGAAGCTGCCGGTGTCGAGGCTTCCCGTATCGAAGCTGCCGGTGGCGTAGCCCGAGGTGTCGACGCCGGGGGAGGCGGACCAGGTGCCGGTGTCCCACTCGCCGGTGGCGGTGGTGCTCGCGGCGGGGTAGCCGTAGTCGGCGTCCTCGGGGCCCGGCTGGCGGGGGATGCCCGCGGCCGGGGTGTCCCAGGCGGCGGAGACGTCGTAGCCGCCGGTGCCGTAGCCCGTATCGAAGGAGCCGGTGCCGAAGTCGGCGGTGCTGAAGCTGCCGGTGCTCGCGTCGTACGAGCCGTCGTAGCCGTCCCACTGCGTCGTCGTGGTGGTCGTCGCGTAGTAGGAGGCGTCGTAGTGGCCGGTGTCGTACTGGCCGGTGGCGGTGTCAAAACCCGTTGCGGCGTACGTGCCGGTGTCGTAACCCTGGGTATTCCAGGGGTCCGCGCCCGGGACGTCCGGGGAGTCGGTCCCCGACGGGTGATGATCGTTCACCACGTCCCTTTCGCCTCGGCAGCAGAAGAACGAGCGCGACTGTACCCGGCTGATAACGGCCGCGACAATCTTCTGGAGGTTTCGACGAGGCGAGTTCAGGGCATTTGCTCGAATTTTGCACGACTCAGAGCGAGGTTCAGGCCACGGACGCACCTCCCGATTCCCGCGTCCCGGCCGCCGGTTGAGCACCCTCGGCACCGGCGAGAGCCTGCCGTATCCCGCCCGCGACCGCCCCGTGGACGGGTAGTGCGAGATGGCCCACGCCCTTGATCGGCACGTTCTGGGCGTTCAGGTCCGGATGTTCGATCCGCGCCGCATGTACCGGAACCATCAGCTCGTCGAGATCGCTCCAGAACGCGAAGAAGTGGGTACGGCATCCGGGTGCCGGCAGCGTCAACTCCTTGATCACGTCGGACTCCGGGCGCATCTGCCGGATGATCGGGTGCGCGCTGAGCACCGGGGCGATGCGGGTGCCGGAGTGCGGGGTGCCGAGGGTGACGACCGTACGGACCCGGTCGGCGCCGCCCAGGCGCTGCACGTAATAGCGGGCGATGAGGCCGCCGAGGCTGTGGCCGACGAGATCGACCTCGCGGTGGCCGGTGCGGTGGCATACCTCTTCTATATGGCGGCCGAGCTGTTCGGCGGCCTTGCGGAGGTCGCAGGTCAGCGGCGAGTAGTTGAGGGCGGTGACGTGGCGCCAGCCGTGCCGGAGCAGGGAGCGGCGGAGCAGCACGAAGACCGAGCGGTTGTCGATGAAGCCGTGCAGCAGGAGCACCGGCGGATGGCTGCGGCCCTCGGTCGGTAACCGGGCGGTGTCGGCCTGATCGGTGTCCGGCGGTCTGGCCTCGGCGAGCACGCCGGAGGGATAGAGCATGAGATGGCCGGCGAGGACCAGGAGCTCGAGCAGGCGGACCCTGACGAGCGTGGTGAACGTGGCCAATGCGTTGATCTTGATGGCTTCCCCCGTGTGCGTATGGCGGGAAGCCGCGGAGCGCGGCGGACGGGGCGCGTGGTGTCGGTGATGTGGGTGCTGTCGGTGCTGTCGGTGCTGTCGGTGTGTCGGTGTGTCGGTGTGTGGTGCTGTGACAGCTCAGCGCGGAGGCCCGGCGGCCTGGCTGCGGCTCCCCAGCGTGGCCGTCATCCTTCGGCCGACGCCGGTGAATATTTGTCCTGCGTGTGATTTCCCCCTCGGTACGAACCATGAAACGGCTGGGTGGGGGATGCTGGGGATAACGTTCGTTCACACACGTACCGGCGAGTTCGTGAGTTCGGCCGACGGCGATGGAGGCGTTGATGGGTGTCACAGGTCCGATCCGGGTGGTGGTGGCGAAGCCAGGGCTCGACGGCCACGACCGCGGGGCCAAGGTGATCGCGCGGGCGCTGCGCGATGCCGGCATGGAGGTCATCTACACCGGCCTGCACCAGACGCCGGAGCAGGTCGTCGACACCGCGATCCAGGAGGACGCGGATGTGATCGGCATGTCCATCCTCTCCGGCGCGCACATGACGCTCTTCGCGAAGGTGCTGGAGCTCCTGAAGGAGCGGGATGCCGCGGACATCAAGGTGTTCGGCGGCGGCATCATCCCGGACGGCGACATCCCGCAGCTGAAGGAGCTCGGCGTCGCGGAGATCTTTACTCCGGGCGCGACGACGGCTTCGGTGGTCGACTGGGTGAACGCGAATGTGCGGCAGGAGCGGGCGGCTAGCTAGCCACTGAGCTCCGCGGCATTGAGCTCCGCGTGCAGCGCTGCGCGTATGCGGAGGGTGCTGACCAGGCGTTGGAAGGCCTCCGACCAGTAGCCGGTGGCGCCTGGTGAGCTGTCTTCCGGTTCCTCGCGTATCGCGGTGAGCAGCTCCAGGCGGTCGGCGTGGGCCGGGTCCAGGGAACGTTCGGCCAGCCCCATCACCCCGCTGAAGCTCCACGGATAGCTGCCGCTGTCCCGGGCGATCTCCAGGGCGTCGACGACGGCCTGGCCGAGCACCTCAGGCCACGGGACCGTACACACGCCGAGCAGGCGGAAGGCCTCGGTGAGGCCGTGTGTCTCTATGAACCCCGCGACCCACGCGGCCCGTTCGGCCGGGGGGAGTGCGGTGAGCAGCTTGGCGGGGTCGCGGCCAGGGGCGGGCTCCGCGGGCAGCGGGCCGGTGGTCGGTGCGGGGCGGTTCTGGG
>NZ_JAAKZV010000284.1 GCF_011044975.1 Streptomyces coryli
GGCCTCGACACCCCCCGCCCCCGGCTCAGCTGGCCGCTCGCCGGCCGCGACGGCCTGCGGCAGAGCGCGTACCAGGTGCGCGTCGCCACCTCCCCCGACCGCCTCGCCGAGCCCGACGTCTGGGACAGCGGCAAGGTCGACTCCGCCAGGTCCGCGCTCGTCGCGTACGAAGGACCGGAGCTGAAGCCCCGTACCCGCTATCACTGGCAGGTCCGCGTCTGGGACGAGACCGGCGAAGCCACCGACTGGTCCGCCCCCGCCTGGTGGGAGACCGGCCTGCTCTCCCCCGACGCCTGGCGGGCGAAGTGGATCGCCGCCCCCGCCGCGCTCACCTCGGCGCCGAAGCTGGACGACGCCTCCTGGCTCTGGCACCCGGGCGACCCCGCGGGCAACGCCCCCGCCGCGACCCGCTGGTTCCGCGGACGGGCCGACATCCCCGAGGGCGTCACCCGCGCCCGCCTCGTCATCACCGCGGACGACGGCTATACGGCCTACCTCAACGGCGCGGAAGTCGCGGGCGTCGCGGCCGACTCGGCGGCCGACAACTGGCGCCGGCCCGCGGTCGTGGATGTCACGGCACAGCTCAAGACCGGCCCCGCCGTCCTCGCCGTCGCCGCGACCAACGACACGGCAGGCGCGGCCGGTCTGCTGGCCGCCCTCGAACTCACCACCGCCGATGGCACGCGCACCGTCACCACCGACGGCACCTGGAAGGCGGCGGCGGACGAGCCCGCCGGCGACTGGACCGCCCCCGGGTACGACGACGCGGGCTGGCAGCCCGCCAAGGTCCTGGGCCCGTGGGGCTCCGACCCCTGGGGCAAGGTGGTGCCCCTGCACACCCCGGCGATCCAGCTGCGACACGAGTTCCGGCTGCCGGAGAAGCCCGTCGCCCGCGCCCGCCTGTACGCGACGGCCCTCGGCGTCTACGAGGCGCGGCTCAACGGCCGCCGCGTCGGCACCGACTGCCTGGCCCCGGGCTGGACGGACTACAACAAGCGGGTCCAGTACCAGACTTACGACGTCACCGAGCACCTCGCGGGCGGTGGCAACGCGCTCGCCTTCGAGCTCGCCCCCGGCTGGTACGCGGGCAGCATCGCCTGGTTCGGCGCGCATCAGTACGGCGACCGGACCGCGGTGCGCGCCCAGCTGGAGGTCACCTACGAGGACGGCAGCACCGAGACCATCGCCTCCGCCCCCGGGTGGCGCGCGGCCGCGGGTCCCGTCACCGCCGCCGACCTGATCCACGGCGAGGAGTACGACGCGCGCCGCGAGACGGCCGGCTGGACCGAGCCCGGCTTCGACGACGCCGGCTGGCAGCGGACCGAGGAGCTCTCCGGGGTGACCGCGAAGACGGTCGCGCAAGTGGACGGCCCCGTACGGACGATGAAGGAACTCCCCGCCCGCAAGGTCACCGAGCCCAAGCCCGGCGTCTTCGTCTTCGACCTCGGCCAGAACATGGTCGGCACCGCCCGCCTGCGCGTGCGCGGCAAGGCCGGCGCCACGGTCACCCTCCGGCACGCGGAGGTGCTGAACCCGGACGGCACGGTCTATACGGCGAACCTCCGCACGGCCCGCGCCACGGACCGCTACACGCTGAGGGGCGGCGGCGAGGAGACGTACGAGCCCCGCTTCACCTTCCACGGCTTCCGCTACGTCGAGGTCACCGGCTACCCGGGCAAGCCCCCGCAGGACGCGATCACCGGCCTGGTGAAGCACACCGACGCGCCCTTCACCTTCGACTTCGAGACCAACGACGCCACCCTCAACCAGCTGCACTCCAACATCACCTGGGGCCAGCGCGGCAACTTCCTCTCCATCCCCACCGACACCCCGGCCCGCGACGAGCGTCTCGGCTGGACGGGCGACATCAACGTCTTCTCCCCCACCGCCTGCTACGTCATGGAGTCGGCCCGCTTCCTCACCAAGTGGCTGGCCGACCTGCGCGACGACCAGGCCGAGGACGGCGCGTTCGCGGACGTCGCCCCCTTCATCGGCGTCGGCAAGGGGGTGGCGGGCTGGGGCGACGCGGGTACGACCGTGCCATGGGCGCTGTATCAGGCGTACGGCGACACCCGCGTCCTCGAGGACTCCTGGGACGCGATGCTGAAGTGGCTCGACTACCTCAAGGCACACAGCAGCGGCTATCTGCGCCCCGCCGAGGGCTACGGCGACTGGCTGAACATCCAGGACGAGACCCCGAAGGACGTCATCGGCACCGCGTACTACGCCCACTCCGCCGACCTCGTCGCCCGTACCGCCAAGGTGCTCGGCAAGGACCCCGGCCCGTACGAGCAGCTGTTCGGCGCTGTCCGGGACGCGTTCCGGACGGCGTATGTCACCGAGGGCGGCCGGGTGAAGGGCGACACGCAGACCGCGTATGTCCTCGCCCTGTCGATGAACCTCCTCGCCGACGCCGACCGCAAGCCGGCCGCCGACCGCCTGGTGGAGCTGATCAAGTCCAAGGACTGGCATCTGTCCACCGGCTTCCTCGGCGCCCCGCGGCTGCTGCCCGTGCTCACCGAGGCCGGGCACACCGACGTCGCGTACCGGCTGCTGCACCAGCGCACCTTCCCCGGCTGGGGCTACCAGATCGAGAAGGGCGCGACCACGATGTGGGAGCGCTGGGACTCCATCAAGCCCGACGGCTCCTTCCAGGACGCCGGGATGAACTCCTTCAACCACTACGCCTACGGCTCGGTCGGCCAGTGGATGTACGAGAACATCGCCGGCATCTCCCCCGGCGAGCCCGGCTTCTCGCACCTCGTCATCCGCCCGCGCCCGGGCGGCGAGGTCACCTCCTGCCGGGCCCGCTTCGACACGCTGCACGGCCCGGTCGCCACCGAGTGGAGCACCGAGGGCGGCTTCCGGCTGCAGCTCACCGTGCCGCCCAACTCCACCGCCGAGGTCTGGCTGCCCGGCAGCGACAAATCCGTGCAGGCGGGCCCCGGCACCCATCAGTACTCCTGAAATCCGAGAGCATCCGAAAGCAGAGGCACCGGCATGATCAAGGCCGCGCTCAAGTCCCAGGCGATAGAGACACCGTCCTGGGCCTACGGCAACTCCGGCACGCGTTTCAAGGTGTTTGCGCAGCCGGGCGTCCCCCGTACCCCGTGGGAGAAGCTGGACGACGCCGCCCAGGTGCACGCCGCGACCGGCGTGGCGCCGAGCGTCGCCCTGCACATCCCCTGGGACAAGGTGGACGACTACGCCGCTCTGTCCGCGTACGCAAAGGAGCGCGGCCTGCGCCTCGGCGCGATCAACGCCAATGTCTTCCAGGAGGACGACTACAAGCTGGGCTCGGTGACCAACCCGGACCCGGCGGTGCGGCGCAAGGCGCTGGGCCATCTGCTGGAGTGCGTCGACATCATGGACGCGACCGGGTCGAAGGACCTGAAGCTGTGGTTCTCGGACGGCACCAACTATCCAGGCCAGGACGACATCGCCGCCCGCCAGGACCGGCTGGCGGAGGCGCTGTCGGCGGTGTACGAGCGGCTGGGCGACGGGCAGCGGATGCTGCTGGAGTACAAGCTCTTCGAGCCGGCCTTCTACACGATGGATGTCCCGGACTGGGGTACCGCCTATGCGCATTGCCTGCGGCTGGGCGAGAAGGCGCAGGTGGTCGTGGACACCGGGCATCACGCGCCGGGCACCAATATCGAGTTCATCGTGGCGCTGCTGCTGCGCGAGAAGAAGCTGGGCGGCTTCGACTTCAACTCCCGCTTCTACGCGGACGACGACCTGATGGTGGGGGCGGCGGATCCGTTCCAGCTGTTCCGGATCATGTACGAGGTGGTGCGGGGCGGCGGCTTTGTCCCGGACATCGCCTTCATGCTCGATCAGTGCCACAACATCGAGGCGAAGATCCCGGCGATCATCCGCTCGGTGATGAACGTCCAGGAAGCGACGGCCAAGGCGCTGCTCGTGGACCGCGAGGCTCTCGGCGCGGCGCAGGCATCGGGGGACGTGCTGGACGCGAACGCGGTGCTGATGGACGCGTACAACACGGATGTGCGGCCGCTGCTGGCCGAGGTGCGCGAGGAGATGGGACTCGATCCGGACCCCGTGGCGGCGTACCGGCGCACCGGCTGGGCCGAGAAGATCGCCGCAGAGCGGGTCGGCGGCGACCAGATGGGGTGGGGTGCCTGATGGCCGCGTACGACGAGCTGATCGAGCGCTCGCACCGGCTGGGCGCGGATCCGCGGAACACCAACTACGCCGGGGGCAACACCTCGGCGAAGGGTGCGGGCGCGGACCCGGTGACGGGCGGGCCCGTAGAACTGATGTGGGTCAAGGGCTCCGGGGGCGATCTCGGGACGCTGAAGCCCGCGGGGCTGGCCGCGCTGCGGCTGGACCGGCTGCGTTCTTTGACGGAGGTGTACCCGGGCGTCGACCGCGAGGACGAGATGGTCGCCGCCTTCGACTACTGCCTGCACGGCAAGGGCGGCGCCGCGCCGTCCATCGACACCGCCATGCACGGCCTGGTCGACGCCGCGCACGTCGACCATCTGCACCCGGACTCCGGCATCGCGCTGGCGTGCGCCGCGGATGGCGAGAAGCTCACCGCCGAGTGCTTCGGCGACACGGTGGTGTGGGTGCCGTGGCGGCGGCCGGGCTTTCAACTCGGCCTGGACATCGCCGCGGTGAAGGCGGCCAACCCGCAGGCGATCGGCTGCGTCCTCGGCGGCCACGGCATCACCGCCTGGGGGGACACGAGCGAGGAGTGCGAGCGCAACTCGCTGCACATCATCCGGACCGCGGAAGCCTTCCTGGAGGAGCGCGGGAAGGCCGAGCCGTTCGGGCCGGTGCTGGAGGGTTACGGGCCGCTGCCGGAGGCCGCGCGCCGGGAGCGGGCGGCGGCGCTGGCGCCGGTGATCCGCGGTCTGGCGTCCACCGACCGGGCGCAGGTCGGGCACTTCACGGACGCCGACGTCGTCCTCGACTTCATCTCCCGCGCCGAGCACCCGCGGCTGGCCGCGCTCGGCACGTCCTGCCCGGACCACTTCCTGCGTACGAAGGTGCGGCCACTGGTCCTCGACCTGGCACCTGCCGCCCCGCTGGAGGAGGCGATCGCCCGGCTGCGCGAGCTGCACGCGGCCTACCGGGAGGACTACGCCGCGTACTACGAGCGGCACGCCTCCGCGGACTCGCCGGCGATGCGCGGCGCCGATCCCGCGATCGTGCTGGTCCCGGGCGTCGGCATGTTCAGTTTCGGCAAGGACAAGCAGACGGCGCGGGTGGCGGGCGAGTTCTACGTCAACGCGATCAATGTGATGCGCGGCGCCGAAGCGGTGTCCGCGTACGCGCCCATCGAGGAGGCGGAGAAGTTCCGCATCGAGTACTGGGAGCTGGAGGAGGCCAAGCTCCGCCGGATGCCCCCGCCGAAGCCCCTCGCCACCCGGGTGGCGCTGGTCACCGGGGCCGGCTCCGGGATCGGGAAGGCGACGGCGCAGCGGCTGGTCGCCGAGGGGGCGTGCCTCGTGGTCGCCGACCTCAACGCCGAGAGCGCGGCGGCGGTCGCCGAGGAGCTGGGCGGTCCCGACAAGGCAGTGCATGTCACGGTGGACGTGACCTCCGAGGAGCAGATCGCCGCGGCCTTCGCCGACGCCGTGCTCGCCTTCGGCGGCGTCGACCTGGTGGTCAACAACGCCGGCATCTCGCTCTCGAAGCCGCTGCTGGAGACCACCGCGAAGGACTGGGACCTGCAGCACGACATCATGGCCCGCGGCTCCTTCCTCGTCTCCCGCGAGGCGGCCCGCGTGATGACGGCCCAGGACATGGGCGGCGACATCGTCTACATCGTCTCCAAGAACGGCGTCTTCGCCGGCCCCAACAACATCGCCTACTCCGCCACCAAGGCCGACCAGGCCCACCAGGTGCGGCTGCTCGCCGCCGAGCTGGGCGAGCACGGCATCCGGGTCAACGGCATCAACCCCGACGGCGTCGTCCGCGGCTCCGGCATCTTCGCGGGCGGCTGGGGCGCCAAGCGGGCGGCGGTATACGGGGTGGAGGAGTCGGAGCTCGGGGCGTACTACGCGCAGCGGACGCTGCTTAAGCGCGAGGTGCTGCCCGAGCATGTCGCGAATGCCGTCTTCGCGCTTACCAGCGGGGACTTGAGCCATACGACGGGGCTGCACATCCCGGTGGATGCCGGGGTCGCGGCGGCGTTCCTGCGATGAGTGCCTTCGCCGCCGTCGACCTGGGGGCGAGCAGCGGCCGGGTGATGCTCGGCCGCGTCGCTCCCGACGGGCTCGGTCTGGAGGAGGTGCACCGATTCCCCAACCGGCCGGTGCGCACGGGCGGGACGCTGCACTGGGACATCCTCGCCCTGTATCAGGGCGTCCTCGACGGTCTGCGGGCGGCCGGTCCGGTCGCCTCCGTCGGCATCGACTCCTGGGCCGTCGATTACGGGCTGCTCGACGCCTCGGGCGCGCTGCTCGGCAACCCGGTGCACTACCGCGACGCCCGCACGGAGGGCATGTCCGAGAAGGTGTCGGCGGTCCTCTCCCCCGCCGAGCTGTACGCGGCGACGGGCCTGCAGCACCTGCCGTTCAACACCGTCTATCAACTGACGGCCGCCCAGGGCACGCCCGCTTTGGGTATCGCCCGCCGGCTGCTGCTGATCCCGGACCTGATCGCGTACTGGCTCACGGGCGAGGCGGGCACGGAGCTCACCAACGCCTCGACCACGCAGCTCATCGACCCGCGCACCCGCACCTGGTCGGCGCCGGTGGCGGACGCCCTGGGCATCAACCTGGGCCTGTTCGCGCCGCTGCGGCAGCCCGGCGACCGGGCGGGCGAGCTGCTGCCGCAGGTGCTGTCGGAGACGGGGCTGTCCGGGCCGGTGCCGGTCACCGCGGTCGGCTCGCATGACACCGCGTCCGCTGTGGCCGGCGTCCCGGCCGAGGGCGGCGACTTCGCCTACATCGCCACCGGCACCTGGTCCCTCGCCGGCCTGGAGCTCGACGCGCCCGTGCTGTCGGAGGACAGCCGCCGCGCCAACTTCACCAACGAGCTGGGCGTCGACGGCACCGTCCGCTACCTCCGCAACATCATGGGGCTGTGGCTCCTCCAGGAGTGCCTGCGCGACTGGGGCGACCCGGACCTGGCGCCGCTGCTGGCGGCCGCGGCGGACTGTCCGCCGCTGCGCTCGGTCGTCGACGCGGGCGCGGCGGAGTTCATCGCGCCGGGCGGGATGCCGGAACGGCTGGCCGCGGCCTGCCGCCGCACCGGACAGCCGGAGCCGCGGAGCCGCGCGGAGACGGTCCGCTGCATCCTCGACTCCCTCGCCCTGGCCCACCGCCGGGCGATACGGGACGCCTCGCGGCTCTCCGGCCGCCCGGTACGCGTCGTGCACGTGGTCGGCGGCGGCGTACGCAACGAACTGCTCTGCCAACTTACCGCCGACGCCTGCGGCCTGCCGGTCATCGCGGGCCCGGTGGAGGCGGCGGCGTACGGCAACATGCTGGTGCAGGCGCGCGCGGCGGGCACGGTGAGCGGCGGCCTGCCGGAGCTGCGCGGGCTGCTACGGGAGTCGCTGCCGCTACGGCGCTACGAGCCGGACCCGGGGACCGCCGCCGCGTGGGAACGCGCCGAGGCGGCCGTAGCAGGCGGGTGACCAGCACCGCTGCGGTTCGTTGACCTCCCGTTCACCTCCGGATCACACCGTGTTGGGCCGCGGGCGCAAGCCTGAGGGCGCGCCGCGGGCAGCCACCGCCCGCGGCGCACCCACGTTCCCGGACCGGAGGTTCCCCGCATGCCTGCTCGCCGTACGACGCACCGCGCCCTGGCGCTCGCGCTGCCGATCGCCGTCGTCGCCGGCGTCGTCGCCGCCGGCCAGGCGGTGGGCGGGGAGGGCGCGGCCGCGCCGCGGGTGACCGGTGCGGCCACGCTGCCCGACATTCCGCTCGCCGGGTTCAGCAACGGCATGCTGCCGGGCACCGTCGCCGACGACCGGGGCGTGGACCTCGGCGGCATCGGCAGCGACATCTTCCCGGCGGGGCGCAAGGGCGAGTTCTGGACCGTCACCGACCGCGGGCCGAACGGCCAGATCAAGGTGGACGGCAAGAAGCGCCGCACCTTCCCGGTGCCCGGCTTCGACCCGGCGCTGGTGAAGATCCGGGTGACGGGTGACCACGTGCGGGTCCTGGACTCGATACCGATCACCACCCGCGCCGGCAAAGCCGTCACCGGGCTGCCGAACCAGGAGTCGCGCGACGAGGCGCCGTACACCTACAACGCCTCGACGAAGCTCCCGTACGACCCGAACGGCCTCGACACCGAGGGCATCGTGCGCGCGGCCGACGGCTCCTTCTGGCTGGCCGACGAGTACGGCCCGTCCCTCGTGCACGTCGCCGCCGACGGCGAGGTGCTGGCCCGCTACGTACCGAAGGGGCTGAACCTGAAGGGCGCCGGCTACCCCGTCGTCGAGGCGCTCCCCGGCATCCTGCTGAAGCGGGCGACGAACCGCGGCTTCGAGGGCCTGGCGCAGCTCCCCGGCGGCGACCTGGTGGCGGCCGTGCAGAGCCCGCTGGCGAATCCCGACGAGGAGTCCGGCGAGGCCTCCCGCACCACCCGGCTGATCCGCTTCTCGCCCGGGCGCGAGGCCGTGACCGCGGAGTACGCCTACCGGTTCGACCCGGTGTCCGTCGTCGACCCGGGCGAGGAGGACACCTCGGAGCTGAAGATCTCGTCGCTGGTCGCGCTCGGCCGGGAGACGCTGCTGGTGCAGGAGCGCACGGACAAGGCGGCGCGGCTGCACAAGGTGCGGCTCGACGAGGGGCACGACATTCTCGGCGGCCGCTGGGACGCCGGCGCCACCGCGCCGGCGCTGGAGCAGCTGAAGGACCCGGCGGCGGACGGCGTGCCGGTGCTCGGCAAGAAGCTCGTCGTCGACCTGGGCAAGCTCGACGGCGTACCCGGCAAGATCGAGGGCGTCGCCGTCACCGGCCGCTCGACGCTGGCGCTCATCAACGACAACGACTTCGGCATGAGCGACGGCGCCGAGGCCTTCGACGCCGACGGCCGGCTGGTCGACAGCGACACGGAGACCAAGGTGACGACGGTCCACCTCGGCGAGCCGCTCCGCTGACTCGCGGCGCGAGTGTTGTACACCTCTGGTAACGCGTGAGGACTCTGTTCGCCGCTGCGGTACCGGGTTAGCTTTCGCGTCCGAAGCGCCCGGTAGCAGTGCGAAAGGAACCTCCGCCGATGCCCAGTGCTCCCTCGCGCCGTTCGCTCATGGCCGGCAGCGCCGCCGCACTTGCCTCGCAGCTGCTGACCAGCAGCTCATCGGCGGCCACGGTGGACGTCGGCTCTGTTCTCCTGGGCGCGGATGTGGCCGCGCAGCAGGGCTGGTCGATGCTCCGCGGCCGCAAGGTCGGCGTGGTCTCCAACCCGACCGGCGTGCTGCGCTCCACCGCGCACGTGGTCGACTCGATGGCGGCCCAAAAGGAGCTGAACATCGTCGGCGTCTTCGGCCCCGAACACGGCT
>NZ_JAAKZV010000285.1 GCF_011044975.1 Streptomyces coryli
CCTCCCGCCCGCCCGTTGAACTCGCTCCGTCTGGCTCAAGGGCGGGGTCATCTCGATCGTCATCGCTCGCCCCTCAGAACAGGAAGTACCGCTGCGTCATCGGCAGTTCCGCCGCCGGCGCCGGCTCGATGACCTCGCCGTCGACCCGTACCGTGAACGAATCCGGGTCCACCTCCACCCGCGGGCGCGCGTCGTTCTCGCGCATGTCCGCCTTCGTGAGGCCGCGCGTCGAGCCCGCCGCGACGAAGCGCTTGCCCAGCCCCAGCCGATCCGGCAGCCCCGCCTCCAGCGCCGATTCCGTCACGAAGTTCAGCGAGTTGCGGGCCGGCGCCGCGCCCAGCGCCCCGTACATCGGGCGCGGCAGCACCGGCTGCGGCGTGGGGATGGACGCGTTGGAGTCGCCCATCTGCGCGTACGCGATCTGGCCGCCCTTCAGCACCAGCAGCGGCTTCACACCGAAGAACGCCGGGTCCCACAGCACCAGATCCGCCAGCTTGCCCGGCTCCACCGAGCCGACCTCGGTCTCCAGGCCCTGGGCCACCGCCGGGTTGATGGTGTATTTGGCGACGTATCGACGCGCCCGTCCGTTGTCCGCGGGGCCGTCACCCGGCAGCGAGCCGCGCCGCCGCTTCATCACATGCGCGGTCTGCCAGGTGCGCAGGATCACCTCCCCGACCCGCCCCATCGCCTGCGCGTCCGACGAGATGATGGAGATCGCGCCGAGGTCGTGCAGCACGTCCTCCGCCGCGATCGTCGTCGGGCGGATACGGGACTCGGCGAAGGCCAGGTCCTCGGGGATCGCCGGGTTGAGGTGGTGGCAGACCATCAGCATGTCGAGGTGTTCCTCGACGGTGTTGACGGTGTGCGGGCGGGTCGGGTTCGTCGACGACGGGAGGACGTTCGGCTCCGAGACCACCGTGATGATGTCCGGTGCGTGGCCGCCGCCCGCGCCCTCCGTGTGGTACGCGTGCAGGGTGCGGCCCGCGACCGCGGCGAGGGTGTCGCCGACGAAGCCCGCCTCGTTCAAGGTGTCCGTGTGGATGGCGAGTTGGGCGCCCGACTCGTCGCAGACGTTCAGGCACGCGTCGATCGCCGCCGGTGTCGCGCCCCAGTCCTCGTGGATCTTGAAGGCGAGCGCACCGCCGCGCAGCTGGGCACGCATCGACTCGGCCGAGACCGTGTTGCCCTTCCCCAGCAGGCCGATGTTCACCGGGTAGTGCTCGAGCGCCGCGAACATCCGCTCCAGATGCCAGGACCCCGGCGTGATCGTCGTCGCCTTGGTGCCCTCGGCCGGGCCCGTACCGCCGCCGATGATCGTCGTAATGCCGGCGGACAGCGCCTCGTCCACGATGCCCGGCGAGATGAAGTGCACGTGCGCGTCGATGGCGCCTGCGGTCAGGATGCGGCCGTTGCCCGCGATGACCTCCGTCTCCGGGCCGATGGCGAGGTCCGGGTGGACGCCGTCCATGGTGTCCGGATTGCCCGCCTTGCCGAGCGCGGCGATACGGCCGTCGCGGATGCCCACATCCGCCTTCACCACACCCCAGTG
The DNA here is from genome assembly GCF_011044975.1 of Streptomyces coryli. Taxonomy (GTDB): domain Bacteria; phylum Actinomycetota; class Actinomycetes; order Streptomycetales; family Streptomycetaceae; genus Streptomyces; species Streptomyces coryli. The sequence continues at coordinate 1,550 of NZ_JAAKZV010000285.1, forward strand.
GTCGAGGACGACGACACCCGTGATGACCGTGTCGGGAGCGCCCTCGGCGCGCGTCACCCGGGACTGGCCCATCGACTCGCGGATCACCTTCCCGCCGCCGAAGACCGCCTCCTCGCCCGCGAGTCCGGGACCGCCGGAACGGTCCTCCTCTACCTCCACGAGCAGGTCGGTGTCGGCGAGCCGGATGCGGTCGCCGGCGGTCGGGCCGAAGAGCGACGCGTACGCGGCGCGGCTGAGCTCAGCCATCGAGGGCACCTCCGGTCTCGCCGCGCAGGCCCGCGACATGCCGCGCGCCCGCGATCGGCACCAGTTCGACCTCGACCGGAATGCCCGGCTCGAAGCGCACGGACGTGCCCGCGGCGACGCCGAGGCGCTTGCCGCGGGCGGCGGCGCGGTCGAAGTCGAGACCGGGGTTGGCCTCGGCGAAGTGGTAGTGGGAGCCGACCTGTACGGGGCGGTCGGCGGCGTTGAGGACGGTGAGGCGGGTGACGGGGCGGCCCTCGTTGAGCTGGACCGGGGGCGCGTCGGCGGGGATGATCTCTCCGGGGATCACGGCGGGTCGTGGCTCCTTCGGGCTGCTGCTCGCGCTCGTGCTCATGCTCATGCTCGTACTCATGCTCACGCGATCGGGTCGTGGACGGTGACGAGCTTGGTGCCGTCCGGGAAGGTCGCCTCGACCTGCACGTCGTGGATCAGCTCGGGGATGCCCTCCATCACATCGGCGCGGGTGAGCACCTTGCGCCCGGAGTTCATCAGCTCCGCGACCGTACGGCCGTCGCGGGCGCCCTCGAGGATGTGCACGGTGATCAGCGCGATGGCTTCGGGGTGGTTCAGCTTGACTCCGCGGGCCCGGCGCTTCTCGGCCACGTCGGCGGCTACGTGGATGAGCAGTCTCTCCTGCTCATGAGGGGTCAGCTGCACGGCACTCACCTCGGGTATCGGCTCTTCCGTGCCGATCTTGATCGGTCGGCAGGATGTTCGGGAACGCTAGCCCGGTTGTTTTTCCATCGCGTTAACTGGAGCTTTGCCCATACCTGGCGTCCGCCGAGCCGTGTCTTTGCACTAACCCTCGAAAGCCTGAAAGCTGCCGTGCCGCCCGGCACCGTCCGCGAACCGCGCCGCACCCTCGAGCGCCTCCCCCAGCGCCTGACTGCCGTACCGCAGCTCGGCGGCCATGGCCGCGTCCTCCGTCAGCCCGTACTGCCCGCGCGCGGAGGCCCGGTCCCCGCGCATGCAGGTCTGCGGAAAACGGGCGATCTGCGCCGCCAGTTCCTCGGCCGCGGCCCGCGCCTGCCCGGTCGGCACGAGCCGATTAGCCAGCCCCATTGCATACGCCTCGGGCCCCGGCACCGCCCGCCCGGTCAGGATCATGTCCATCGCCCGGCTCTCCCCGATCAGCCGCGGCAGCCGCACGGTCCCGCCATCGATGAGCGGCACACCCCACCGCCGGCAGAACACCCCGAAGACCGCATCCTCCTCAGCAACCCGCATATCGCACCAGAGCGCCAGCTCGAGCCCCCCGGCCACGGCATGCCCACTGACCGCGGCGATGACCGGCTTCTCCAGCCGCATCCGCGTCGGCCCCATCGGCCCGTCCCCATCAGCCGCCACCCGATTCCCCCGCTCCGTACCGATCCCCTTGAGATCAGCCCCGGCACAGAACACCCCACCCGCACCCCACAACACCGCCACGCTCGCCGCCTCATCCGCCTCGAACTCCCGGAACGCGTCGGCCAGCGCGGCCGCCGTAGGCCCGTCGACGGCGTTACGCACCTCGGGCCGCTCGAGAATCACGGTGGTCACGGGTCCGTCGCGCTCGACGCGTATCGCACTGCGGGGGCTGGGCACGGGCAGTACACCTCCTGCTACGGGATCGGCGGCCGCTCCGGCAGACTGCGGCCGGAGCGGCGGATGACCGCCTCGGTCAGCTTGTGGCTGCGGCCCAGGGCGCGGGCGACGTCGCGGAGCAGCTGCTTCCACAGCTTCTCCGCCTCTCTCGCGAGCCCGACGTGCTCGAGGGCATGCGCCTGAGCGTAGCGGCCGCGCAGGTTCAGCTCGTCGTCCGGGCCGTGCAGCTCGATCCGGCGCTGCAGCACCGCGTCGAACAGCGGCAGCGCCGCAGTGGGATTGGCCGACTCGGCCGTGTAGAGGGCCAGGTGGAAGCGGGCCTCGACGGACAGCTGGTGGTCCTCCCCCAGCACCCGGGCCACGTCCTCGGTGAGCGCGTGCCAGTGCGGCAGGGCGCGGACGGGATTCTCGTAGTGCGCGGCGAGCCGCAGGATCTGGAGGCGGGTGGCCAGCACCAGCTGGTCGTCCGGGTTGAGCACCTCGAGCAGGTCCGGCAGCAGCGCGCGGAAGTGGTGCAGCGCGTTGGCGGGTTCGCCGGAGGTGGCGGACTGCTCGGCGAGGCGAAAGCGGGTGCGCAGGGTGAGCAGGTGGTGGTCGCCGAGCGTCTGCGCCATGTCCGTGATCAGCACCCGCAGCGCCGGCAGCGCCTCGTGGGCGGCGCCGGTCGCGGCGATCCAGTCCACCAGGACGAAGCGCGCTCCCAGCACCTGCTCGTCGCCGCTGCCGAGCAGGGAGCCGATCGCCGGGATCGACTCCCTGAGCCGCCGGGGCACGTTCGGGTCGCGCATCTGCAGGATGCTGCGGGCGAGTTCGGCGCGGGCCGCGGCGACCGGCGTCCCCGGCACACCGGCGCCGGAGCCGTGCTCCGCCAGCTCCCGCAACAGCCGGGTGAGCAGCTGGATGGCCTTGCCCGCGTCTCCCGTACGGCGCTGCTGCACGGCCTCCTGGAAGGCCGCGCTCTGGGTGAGGGGATCGTCATCGCCGAGGGCGCCGCGCAGGTCCGGCACGAGCTGTCCGTACAGCCGGGCGGCCTCGGCGTGGTCGCCCGCCTCCGCCTGGAACCACGGCAGCAGGCTGCGGGCGTAGAGGGTGCGGCGGTCCATCGGACCGTTCTCGCGGGCGATCGCGGGCAGCAGCTGGGCGAGCATCCACGAGGCGTTCTGCGGGCTGCCGTCCCTGGCCACCGCGCAGGCGAGGTCGAAGTCGAAGTCGAGGAGCTGCGGATCGCGGTCACCCAGCAGTCGCTTGGCCTCCGCGCGCACCCGGCGAAGCTGCAGCACCGCCTCCCAGGACGCGGTCGCGTCCAGCGCCTCGTCGCGGCGGCGGCGTAGCTCCTCGCGTACGGGCAGCAGGTCGTCGTCCGGATCCGTGACGATCTCGACGACGACCTCCCTGATGCTCGCGGTGTCGAACGTCTCGCTCTCGTCGGCCCGTTGGGGACCGGCGGCTGCCGGGTGCGCGGGCGGCGGGAGTTGCGGCGGGGTCCTGTCTCCTTGCGTGATCAGGTCGATGGCGCGCAGCCGGTCGACGACGGAGCCGGCGTCGGGCGGCCGTTCCGCCGGGTCCTTCGCCAGTAGCGACAGCACCAGGTCGTCGAGCTCGGGCGGCACGGCGGCGGCACCGCGCAGCGCGCTGGGAGCCGGTGGCGCCTCGTGCACCTGCTGGTACATCACCTGCAGCAGGCCCCGGTCCTTCGGGAACGGCGGCTGCCCGGTGAGCATCGCGAACAGCAGGCAGCCCAGGGCGTACAGGTCGGTCCGCCCGTCGACAGGCCGGGCCAGGCACTGCTCGGGCGCCATGTACGAAGGGGTGCCGACCATGCGGGCGCCGGTGAGCTTGGAATGGTGGGTGTCGTTCTCCTCCATGAACCGGGCGATTCCGAAGTCGAGGAGCTTCACCAGCCCGCCGGGCGTGATCATGACATTCCCGGGTTTGAGGTCGCGGTGCACCACGCCGACCTCCGGATCGTGTGCCGCCTCCAGCGCCAGGGCGATCTGGGTGGCCCATTCCAGGGCACGCGGCACCGGTGGCAGCCGGTCCCGCAGTTCACGGGCCAGCGAACGGCCCTGCACCAGCTCCATGACGACGTAGACCAGCGGCATGTCGTCCCGCTCGATGCTGTTGTAGTCGTACACGGCCACGATGTGCGGGTGGGCGAGCCGGCCCGCCGCGGTCGCCTCGCGGCCGAGCCGGGAGACCAGCTCCGCCACGACGGCCGGGTCCGCCTCCTCGCGGATCAGCTTCAGCGCCACGCGGCGCCGGATGCGCCGGTCGGTTCCCTCCCAGACCTCGCCCATGCCGCCGGCCTCCAGCCGGCGCACCAACTCGTAGCGGCCATCGAGCACATCACCGGCCTGCATCCACGCCCCCTCGCAGCTGCCGCGAGACCTTAGCGCAAGCGATTGCCCTCCTGGAACGGGTACGGCGTCACGCTGCGCAGCGAGCGGAAGAAGAGGAAGATCTCCAGTCATGGCGACGGACCGGCGGAGGGTTCCCACCATTCATGATGTGGCGCGGGTGGCGGGGGTTTCCCGGGGGACGGTTTCCCGGGTGTTGCAGGGTGGGCGGAATGTCAGTGCGGGGGCGCTCGCGGCGGTGGAGGGCGCGATCAAGGAGACCGGGTATGTGGTCAATCGGGCCGCGCGGCAGATGGTCACCGGGCGGTCGGGGTCGGTTGCTTTTCTGCTGACCGAGCCGCAGGAGCGGCTCTTTCACGATCCCAACTTCGGGGTGTTGCTGCGTGCTTGCACCGCGGAGCTGGCGGCGCATGACATCCCGCTGCTGCTGATGATCGCGGGTACGGAGGGCGAGCGGCGGCGCAATATGCGCTATATCGCCGCGGGCCATGTCGACGGCGTGCTGCTGATATCCAGCCACCACGGCGACACCGTCACCGCCGAGTTGCACGCCGCCGAGGTGCCGCTGGTCGTGTGCGGGAAGCCGGCCGACGCGAGCGCGAGGATCGCGCATGTCGCGGCGGACGACCGGGGCGGGGCGCGGGAGATGGTGCGGTATCTGTACGCGACGGGGCGGCGCCGGATCGCCACCGTGACCGGGCCACTGGACACCTCCGGCGGCGTGGACCGGCTGGCCGGGTACCGGGAGGCGCTGGCCGAGTGCGGCCTCGCCGCGGACGACGCGCTCGTCGCCGCCGGCGACTACAGCCGCGGCAGCGGCGCGGCGGCCGCGGAGCAACTGCTGGGCCGGGCCCGGGACCTGGACGCGGTGTTCGTGGCGTCCGATCTGATGGCGCAGGGCGTCCTCACCGTGCTGGAGCGGGCCGGCCGCCGGGTGCCCGAGGACATCGCGGTCGGCGGCTTCGACGATTCGGAGGCCGCGCTGGAGTCCCGCCCGGCGTTGACGACGATGCGGCAGCCGTACGACCGGATCAGCGCGGAGATGATCCGGCTGCTGCTGGCCCGGATCGGCGGCCAGGACCCGGCGGCGGTGATACTGCCGACCGAATTGGTGGTGCGGGACTCGGCGTAAGGCGGTCATTTACGCGCCGTGCAGGCCGCGTTCACCCTCGCGGCTCATGCTGGCGGGCCTTCTCTCCGGGGCAGGTGGTTCGGTGGCGGGCGCGCGGCGGCAGCAGCAGCAACAGCTCGGCGTGGGCGAGCCGCGGGCGGAGACGCGCATCTCCGCGCGCGCCTGGGTGGGCTGGGCGGCCGGGGCGCTGACCTACGTCGTCGCCGTCTTCAATCGCGGCAGCCTCGGCGTCGCCGGCCCCACCGCCACCGAGCGGCTCGGGATCGACGCGACGGCGCTGTCCGCGTTCAGCGCGGTGCAGCTCGGCGTCTTCGCCGCCACCCAGATCCCGGTCGGGCTCTTCGCCGACCGGTACGGGCCGCGGCGGATGCTGACGCTGAGCCTCGCCGTGATGGCCGCCGGGCAGGCGCTGGTGGCGGGCGGCGACGACTTCGCGACCGTGCTGGCCGGGCGGGCGCTGCTGGGGTGCGGGGACGCGATGGTGATGATCAGCGTGCTGCGGCTGATCGCGGCGTGGTTCCCCGCCGGCCGTACGCCGGTGCTGGCGCAGGTCACGGTCGTCGTCGGCACGGCCGGCGGGCTGGCCGCGGTGCCGCCGCTGTCGGCGGCGCTGCGGGCCTTCGGCTGGGAGCCGGTGTTCTACGCCGTGGCGCTGGCGACCGCCGTCCTGATCCCGGTGGCCTGGCTGGGCATCCGGGACGCGCCGCCGGGTGGCGCCGCCGAACCCGGCCCGGCGGGCGACTCCTTGCGTACGTCGCTCGCCGAGGCGTGGCGGCAGCCGTCGACGCCGGTGGGGCTGTGGCTGATGTTCACCGTGCACTTCCCGGTCCAGGTCTTCGTGCTGCTCTGGGGCTTCCCCTTTCTGACGGAGAGCCAAGGGGTCTCCGAGACGACCGCCGGCTACGTGACCGCGGCACCGCTCGTCGTCACCATGGCGCTGGGGCCGGTGTTCGGCGTGATCTCCGGACGCCGGCCCCGTCGCCGTATCCCGGTCGTGCTGTCGATCGCGGCCGCCACCACGGCGGCGTGGGGCGTGGTGCTGCTGTGGCCCGGCGGGCACGCGCCGCTGCCGGTGCTGTTCCTGCTCGCGGCGGTGCTCGGCCTGGGGAACCCGGCCGCGGTCTTCGGCCTGGACATCGCCCGCTCCGGCAGCCGCGCCCACCGCGTCGGCGCCGCGACGGGCCTCGCCAACATCGGCGGCTACACCGCGGCCCTCCTCGCCATGCTGCTGATCGGCGTCACCCTGGACCTCACCGATACGGACTACCGGATCGCGCTGAGCACCCAGCTGCTGCTCCAAGCCGCCGGCGCGGGGCTGCTGTTCCGCAGCCTGCGGCGGCGGCGGAAGCTCACAGCTTGTCGCCCACCAGCGCCAGGTTCTGGATGGCCGCAAGGCCGTAGAGCGCCGTCGTGTTGGTGGAGATCGCCGGGATCTCGTAGCCGGGCTCGAGGACCTGCGGGCCGTTGAGTTCGGTGCTGCTCCAGTCCATCGACTCGGTGTAGCCGTCCGAGCGGTGGAACTTCGCCCACGCCCGCTCGGCCAGCTTGTCGTCCTTCGCCTTCACGGCGGCGTACGCGTCCATCCGCGAGTGGCCCTGGAAGAGCAGCAGGTTGCCGAAGTCCGTGCCGTAGCGCTCCTTCTGCTCGGCCTTGGTGGCGTTGAAGTAGCGGCAGTAGTCCAGCCACGCCTCGGTGAACTCCGGCATCTCGATCAGGTCGATCAGCTCGGCGCACATCTCGACGAGCCCGAACATCGCGGAGAGGTGCGAGACCTCGACCGCGGCCTTGTCCGCCACCGCGAACCGGCCGGTGTCCAGGTCGTACAGTCCCTTCCCCTGCACAAAGCCGTTGGGCTGGGCGGCGATCGTCTCCATCGTCGCGCGCAGCCGCGCCTCCGCCTTCTGGGCCTTGGGGCCCTTGCGCTCCCACTCGGTCAGCCAGGCGGCGGCCAGGCCGCTCCAGTCCGTACCGAAGCCGATGGACAGCGCGTGCGGGTCCGGCTCGTACGGCTCCTCGCGGATCTTGCGGATGGGGTCGAGCACGAGGAAGGTCTCGTCCGAGTCGACGAGCGCGTGCATCAGGTCGCCGGTGCGTTCGTCGGCGGTGAGGTAGTAGTAGGCGCGGCGGTAGACGGCGGTGGAGATGCGCTGCTGCTTGGCGCTGTCGGCGAAGTGCTGGACGCCGTGCCGGGTGCCGAGGCCCGCCCATTCGCCCAGGTGGTAGACGTCGACCTCGCCGGTGTGGCGGGTCATGGCCTCGGCGAACCGGAAGATGTCGGCGCGGCCGGAGCGCAGGTACGCGAACCACAGCCAAAGGTCGGGCGAGAGCTCGGAGTTGTCCCAGGCGTAGCCGCCGACGTCGTAGCGCCACTGGTGCCGGTCGGCGTCGTAGGTGTGCATGATGTCGCCGTAGTCCCAGAAGCCGTACCAGCGGCGCTGCTCGCGCTGGTCGCGGTAGTAGGCGAAGAGGTCGTCGAGGTGGTCCTCGATCTTCGCCTTCGCCGGGTCCGTGCGGTCCACCGGGGCGAAGAGGCCGCCGAAGACCCCGGCGCGGGTGAGGGATGCGGGGGCGGCGGCGAGCTGGGGC
>NZ_JAAKZV010000286.1 GCF_011044975.1 Streptomyces coryli
GTACGGCCAGTGGCCCGCGGGCAGCAAGCAGGCGGAGATCTGCCGGGATGCGTACGGCGACCACGCCGACTAGGTCCCGCTACTGCGCCGCCGCCTCCAGCCGCGCCGCAAGCCGCCCGATCCCCGCCCGTACCCCCGCCGCGAAGTCACCGTCCCCGGCCTGAGCCGCGCTGGTCTGCGCCCGCGCCAGTTCGCGGCGCGCCTCCGCGAGCCGTCCCAGCCGCGCGTAGTCCACGCCGAGCCGCAGGTACAGCGCCGGGTAGAAGCCGCGGACCGCCGGCTCGTGCGCCACCCCGGCGGCGGCCTGCAGCGCCCGCAGATCCCAGGCGAGCGCGTCGTACGGATCGTCCTGCACCCCGGCGAGATAGTGCGCCAGCATGCACTGCTGCACGGCGTCGCCGTCCGCGCCGAGCTCCGTCCACAGCCCTCCGAGCCGCTCCCGCGCCATCGCGCGGTCACCGCCCCGGTGCAGCATGACGGCCTGCCCGATCCGCATCGGCACTTCGGCTTCGGCTTCCGCTTCGTCGCGCACGGGTACGACGCTAACCTCCGGCGGCCGCGCTTTCGGTGAGGCGTACGGACGTGGTCAGGATGTGTCCGCTGACGCCGAGCAGCGACGGGGCGGTCTCGACGGCGCGCAGCGCGTCGAGCACGACGGCCCGGCGCTCGGGATGTTCGAGGTGGTCGTCCACCTCCCGGATCAGCCAGGCCGCGCCCTCCAGTCCGCGCAAGACGACCTCGCCGAGCCCGGCCTCATGGAACTCCGGCGCCAGCTCCGCGGGATCGTGCAGATAGGCCGTGGTGAACAGCCGCTTGGCCTGCAACAGCCCGTCCACGGTGGAGCGGTCGATCATCTCCCGCGTCTCGGGGTTGAAGTAGTTGCCCGTCAGCAGGTTGTCGTGTAGCGCCGCGTACCGGCTGATCACCGCCGCCGCGACCAGTCCGCCGGGCCGTACGACCCGGCGCGCCTCCGCCAGCGCCCGCACTCGGTCCGCACGCTCGGTCAGGTGGTAGAGCGGGCCCATGACCAGCACCGCGTCGTACGTGGCGTCGGGCGCGTCGAGCTGCCGCGCCTCGCCGACCCGCGCGGTCACGCCCGGCAGCCGGGACGCCTGCTCGACATGCAGCGGCACCGGGTCGATCAGGTCCACCGCATAGCCGTCCGCGGCCAGCCACTCGGCATGCACGCCGCTGCCGCCGCCGACATCGAGCACCCGGGCGGGCGCGGGCGGCAGCACCCGGCGCAGCACGTCCTGGGTGCGGAAGAACTCGAGCCGGGCACCGGCATGGCCCTCGCCGCGCAGCCGGCGGTCCTCCTTGCCCTGCTCGTAATAGGCGAGAACGTCGGGGTCGAAGCCGTCGGGGGCGCGCCTCTCGGTGTCCGTCATGCCCACCGATCCTGCCCGCGCCCACGCGCCCCGGCAACGGCTTTACGAAGCGCTCAGATTCGGGATCCGCCAGTCGATGGCCGTATGCCCCTGTTGCTCGATCGCCGCGTCGATCTGCGAGAACGGCTGCGACCCGAGGAACTTCTTCGCCGACAGCGGCGACGGATGCGCGCCCTGCACCACCACATGCCGGTCGGTGTCGATCAGGCCGAGCTTCTTCTTCGCGTAATTGCCCCAGAGGACGAAGACCGCCGGGTCCTTGCGCGCCGCGACCGCGTGGATGACCCGGTCCGTGAAGCGCTCCCAGCCCTTGTCCTTGTGCGAATTCGCCTCGCCGCCGCGGACCGTCAGCACCGCGTTGAGCAGCAGGACGCCCTGCTCGGCCCAGGGCATCAGATAGCCGTTGTCCGGGACGGGGACGCCCAGGTCGGCGTTGAGCTCCTTGTAGATGTTCCGCAGGGACGGCGGGATGCGCACCCCCGGCCGGACCGAGAAGCACAGGCCGTGGCCCTGTCCTTCCCCGTGATACGGGTCCTGGCCGAGGATGAGCACCTTCACGTCCTCGTACGGCGTGGCGTCGAGGGCGGCGAAGACCTCCTCGCGGGGCGGATAGACCGGCCCGCGGGAGCGCTCGTGCTCGACGAACTCCGTGAGCTCCTTGAAATACGGCTTCTCGAGCTCCGCGCCGAGCACGGGCATCCAGGATTCCGGCAGCATGCGCAAAACCCTATGCCACGCCACTGACAGTCACCGACAGCGCTACGCCACCCCGGCGTTGAGGAACAGCCCGCCGTCGATCACGAGGGTCTGACCGGTGACCCACGCCGACGCCTCCGAGGTGAAGTACGCCGCCGCGCCACCGATGTCGGCCGGTACGCCGAGCCGCCCCATCGGGTACTTCCCGGCGACCTCCTCCTCGCGGCCCTCGTAGAGCGCCGTCGCGAACTTGGTCTTCACCACCGCGGGCGCGATCGCGTTCACCGTGACGTACGGCGCGAACTCGTGCGCCAGCTGCTGCGTCAGGTTGATCATCGCGGCCTTGCTGACGCCGTACACGCCGACGAACGGCGAGGCGCTGACGCCCGCCACCGAGGCGATGTTGACGATGGCGCCGCCGTGCTCGGACTGCCAGGCCTTCCAGGTCTGCTGGGCGAAGCCGAGCGCCGAGATCACGTTGGTCTCGAAGACCTTGCGGGCGACGGCCAGGTCCACGTCCGCGATCGGCCCGAAGACCGGGTTGGTGCCGGCGTTGTTGACCAGGTAGTCCACCCGGCCGAACGCCTCCATGGTGCGCTCCACCGCCGCCACCTGGTGCGCCTCGTCGTGCGCCTTGCCCGCGATGTAGATGGCCCGGTCGGCGCCGAGCTTCTCGACGGCCTCCTTCAGGGCGTCCTCATTACGCCCGGTGATGGCCACCTTGTCGCCGCGGGCCACCAGCGCCTCGGCGACGCCGTATCCGATGCCACGACTCGCGCCCGTGATGAGCGCGACCTTTCCGCTGAGCTCAGTCATCGTCGTCTCCCTCGTCAGTTGAGCGGTCCGCCGGCGACGTACATGACCTGGCCGGAGACGAAGCCGGCCTGCTCGCCCGTGAAGAAGGCGATGGCGTTGGCGATGTCCTCCGGGCGGCCCACGCGCTGCACCGGGATCTGGGTGGCGGCCGCGGCCTGGAAGTCCTCGAAGCCCATGCCGACGCGCTCGGCGGTGGCCTTGGTCATCTCGGTGACGATGAAGCCCGGGGCGACGGAGTTGGCGGTGACGCCGAACTTGCCGAGCTCCTTGGCGAGGGTCTTGGTGAAGCCCTGCAGACCGGCCTTGGCCGCCGAGTAGTTGACCTGCCCGCGGTTGCCCAGCGCCGAGGACGACGACAGGTTGACGATGCGGCCGAAGCCGGCGTCGACCATGTGCTTCTGGCAGGCCTTGGACATCAGGAACGCGCCGCGCAGGTGCACGTTCATGACCGTGTCCCAGTCGTCGGCGCTCATCTTGAACAGCAGATTGTCGCGGAGCACGCCGGCGTTGTTCACCAGCACGGTCGGCGCACCCAGCTCGGCCGCGACGCGCGCGACGGCCGCCTCGACCTGCGCGCTGTCGGATACGTCACAGCCGACGGCGATGGCCTTGCCGCCCGCCGCGGTGATCTTCTCGACGGTGTCCTTGCAGGCCGCCTCGTCGAGATCGAGTACGGCCACGGCCCGGCCCTCTTCCGCCAGCCTGACGGCCGTGGCGGCGCCGATTCCCCTGGCCGCGCCGGTGACGATCGCGACCCGCTGTTCCGTGGTGGACATGCTGCTTCTCTCCTCGCCCTGGATGAGCCCGCTAGATGAGCAACCGCTTAGTACGCTCAGCAGAGGTGACGCTAGAAGTCCGGTGGCGCCCTGTCAACGGCGGGTTTGTGTGGGGCTACGCACCAGTAGCTCCAGCAGCCGGTCCGCTTCCGCCTCCGGGTCGGCGGTCAGGCCCGTATGCACCGGACCCGGCTGCACGACCGTGGACCGCGGCGCGATCAGCCACCGGAAGCGCCGTCCGGCGTCGTCGCCCGCGGCCTGCCCGGCCTCCGTGCCGCCGCAGCAGACGCCCTCGACGGCGCGCAGCGCGGCCCGCACGCCCGCCACATCGGCGTCCGGATCGAGCGCGAGCAGCCGCGCCTCGTCGAGGTGGGTACGGGCCGCGACCAGGGACTTCGCTCGCGAGTACACGAGCACCCCGGCGTTGATCTGCTCCCCGCGCTCGACCCGCGGCACGACGCGCAGCAGCGCGTACTCGAAGACGTCCCGCTTCACTTGCGCCCCCTCTGCGGCAGCTCACTGGCCAGCCAGGCGGGCACCTTCGACGGGCCGTCCGCGCTGCGCTCGCCGAGGACGATGCGGTCGCGGATGTCCGTACGGGCGAGGAGGGCGCGCACATAGGCGGCGCGCAGCTCGTCCGGCGTGTCGAAGCCGGGCTCGCCGGCCAGCCACTCGTCGGGGACGAGCGCGGTGACCTCGGTCAGCAGCTCCTCGGTGACCCGCGGCGCGAGCTCCGCGGCCGCGGCGTCGAGGTCGGGGGCGAAGGAGCTGAGCACGTGGTCGGAGGCGTCGTACGGCTTGGCCGCCGCGGTCTCGGCGCTCTTCCAGCTGTGGTGCCAGATCATCGTGGCGCCGTGGTCGATCAGCCACAGCTGCTGATGCCAGAGCAGCAGATTCGGATTGCGCCACGACCGGTCGACGTTGTTGATCAGCGCGTCGAACCAGACGACCTGCCCCGCCTCCTTGGCACTCACCTCGAAGGCGAGCGGATCGAAGCCGATCGAGCCGGGCAGGAAGTCCATCCCGAGATTCAGCCCGCCGCTGGCCTTCAGCAGGTCCTGCACCTCTTCGTCCGGCTCACCGAGCCCGATCACCGGATCGAGCTGCATCCGCACCAGCTCCGGCACCCGCAGCCCGAGCCGCCGCCCCAGCTCCCCGCAGATCACCTCGGCGACGAGGGTCTTGCGGCCCTGTCCCGCGCCGGTGAACTTCATGACGTACGTACCGAGATCGTCACCCTCGACGATCCCGGGGAGCGACCCGCCCTCCCGCAGGGGCGTCACATAGCGCGTCGCTGTCACCTCTCTGAGCATTTGGCCAGGTTATACGGCCCTTCGGCCCGGCCGAGCACCGTTTCGTACGAGGTCGGGCGGGCACCCGGCCGACGACCGTGCACGTCCGCGATCCGGAAGGCGACCATGGCGACCTCCGAACCGGCGTTCCCGGCCGGCGGCCCGGCCCGGAAGCTGCTGGCGATCTATCTCAACGACCATCTGGCCGGCGCCACATCGGGCGCCGGGCTCGCGCGCCGGGCCGCGCAGACCCATCCCCGGTCCGCGGCCGACGGGGCGCTCGTCCTCCTCGCCACCGAGATCGAGGAAGACCGGGAGACGCTGCTGGAGATCATGGCGGATCTGGACATCCCGGTGCGCCGGTACAAGCGGTGCGCGGCCTGGGCGACGGAGAAGATCGCGAGGCTGAAGCCGAACGGACGGCTGCTGCGCCGCTCCGGGCTCAGCACGCTGATCGAGCTCGAGGCACTGGAGCTGGGCGTCGAGGGCAAGCTCCGGCTGTGGCAGACCCTGGCGGCGGTCGCGGACGGCGACTCCCGGCTGGACCCCGGCCGCCTCGCGGAGCTCATCGACCGCGCCCGGCAGCAGCTCGCCACGCTGCGCACGCAGCACGCGGCCACCGCGGCGGCGCTGTTCGCGCCGGTCGAGGAGCGGGTGGCGGGCAGCCGTTGAAGGACCGGCGCGGCGGCGGCGTGCTCGCGGTCGGGCCGGTCGCGCGCGACATCACCGTGCTGATCGACGCCCTCCCCGGGCGCGGAGACGCGGCCCGGGTACGGGAGTTCTGTATCGAAGCCGGCGGCAAGGGCGCCAATCCGGCCGTCGCCGTCGCAGCGCTCGGCACCCGGGTGGCGCTGCTCGGCCAGATCGGCGCCGACGAGGCGGGCGCGGCCGCCCGCCGCGAACTCACCGCGCTCGGCGTTGACGTATCACCGGTCGAGGTCACGCCCGACCGGCCCACCGGTCACATCGTGCACCTGGTCGAGCCCGGCGGCCGACGGCGCTACGTCGAGGCGGCCGGCGCCACGGAGCTGCTGTCGCCCGCCGCGGACACGATCGCCGCGCGGTGCGCGGATCATGCGTACGTGCTGCTGTCGACGGCGGTACGGGAGGACACCGCCACGACCGTCTGCCGGGTCGCCCACGAGCACGGCGCCACCGTGATCGTGGACGGCTCGGGCGACCCCGGCACTGTCGCCGCCGTGCTGGAGCACACCCACGTGCTGCGGTGCGACGCGACGGAGGCGGCGGCGCTCGCGGACCGCCCCGTTACGGATTTCGGCACCGGCCTCACGGCGGCACGGCACTTGCGCGGACGCGGCCCGGGCACGGTGATCGTAGGGGCCGGAGCGGACGGCGATGTGGTCGTCGGCGACGAGGGGCTCGAACTCCGGCTGCCGCACCTGCCCGTCCGCAGCGTGAATCCCACCGGCGGCGGTGACGCGCTCATCGGCGCGCTGACCGCGCTGCTGGCACAGGGATTCGCCGTGGCGGACGCCGCCCCGCTGGCGTCGGCCGCCGCGGCCGACACCGTGGCGCGGCTCGGCGCGCGCCCGCGCTTCGACCGGGCGACGCTGGAAGACCTGGCCGTCCGGCCCGCGTCGTGAGGCGTTGAACGCATCGGTCCTCCGCCGCGTATCCGAGGGGTGAACCGTCCCCACGGCAGGAGGCCACCGATGACGCAGCACCGCAAACCACCGCATGTCACCGCCCGCAGGACCGTCGTCGCGGCGGTCGGCGCGGCGGGGCTCGCCGCGGCGTTCGCCGCCTGTGGCGACGGCGACTCCGGCGGAGGGTCGGGCTACGACGCGGCGCCGGAGGAAGAGCCCAAGGAGGAAGAGGCTCCCGAGGAGGAGAAGAGCGAGGAGCCAGAGTCCGGCGGGAAGGCGCTGGGCAGCGCGTCCGAGGTGCCGGTCGGCGGCGGCAAGGTCTTCAAGGGCGAGAAGGTCGTCGTGACCCAGCCAGAGGAGGGGAAGTTCATGGGCTTCTCCGCCGTCTGCACCCACCAGGGCTGCACCGTCGGCGACGTGGCCGGCGGCACCATCAACTGCCCCTGCCACGGCAGCAAGTACGCGATCACCGACGGCAGCGTGAAGAACGGGCCCGCCACCAAGCCGCTGCCCAAGGTGCAGGTGCAGGCCGAGGGCGGAAAGCTGACCCGCGGCTGATCAGCCGGTCCGCTGTCCGCGCGGCGGCCGCTTCCAGGCGGCGAGCACGTCGCGGGTGGTGGTGACGGTGGACACCAGCGCGAGCGTGTTGCGGACCATCACGGGGGTGTAGTCCGCGGGCACGCCCGCGAGGGCGTCGGCCGGGACCACGGCCGTATAGCCCAAGTTGACCGCGTCGAAGACCGCGTTCGGAATGGCTACGTTCGCGGAGACGCCGGTGACGACGAGGGTGCGGCAGCCGAGGTTGCGCAGCAGGGCGTCCACGTCGGTGCCGGCGATCGGCGAGAGCCCGTGCAGCCGCCGTACCACCAGGTCCTCGTCGGCGAGCGGGATGGGCTCGGCGAGCCGTACCGCGGTGGTGCCGGACAGCTGCTGCACCGGCAGCCGCTCGGCGGCGCGGAAGAGGCGGGCGTTGCGGTTGGCGCCGCGGCCGTCCGGGCGGCGCTCGGCGACGGCGTGCATGACCTGCACGCCGGTCTCGTGGGCGCCGGCGACGAGCTGGGCGACGCGGTCCAGGGCGCCGGACTCACGGGCGGCGCGAGCGAGTTCGGGCAGTGCGCTGTCACTGCCGACGACGCCGTTCTGGCACTCCACGGTGAGCAGCACGCAGGTGGCCGGATCGAGCTGCTCGGCCAGCCGGTCGTCCGACGCCATGACGTACCCCCCTTGTCCCGTGGACCGAAGAGCCTACATGATTACCTGACGCAGTGTCAGATACCAGACGCAGGAGAGGCGGGTACGTTCATGGCCCTCACCGGGGAGCAGAAGCGCGGCCGCCGGATCATGATGTCCCCGCAGGAACTGGACGCGTTCCTCGCGGAGCAGCGCACTTGCCGAGTGGCCACGGTCGGCGCGGACGGCGCCCCGCACGTCAGCCCGCTGTGGTTCCTCTGGGACGGCGAGGCGCTGTGGCTGTACTCGATCACCCGCAGCCGCCGCTGGGCCCAACTGCAGGCCGATCCGCGGGTGTCGGTCGTGGTCGACGCCGGCCATGAGTACGGCGAGCTGCGCGGCGCCGAGCTGTCCGGCAAGGTCGAGCGGGTCGGCGAGGCGCCGCGTACCGGCGAGCCCTGCCCGGAGCTGGAGGCGGTCGAACCGCTCTTCTACCGCAAGAACTTCGGCGTCGACTCGCTCCCCCACGACGGCCGGCACGCGTGGCTGCGCCTGAAGCCCGAGTCGATCACGTCCTGGGATTTCCGGAAGATCTAGCCGGCGAGCCCTGCCCCCGCCATCTGCAGCGCGGCGATCGCCGCCCGGATCGAGGGCCGCCGGTCCGCGTCGGCCCGCCAGATCGCGTAGATATGCCGCCGCATCGTGTTCCGCACCGGAATGCAGCGCACGCCCTCCGGCACCGGACCGCGCCCGAGCCGCGGCGTCACCGCCACCCCGAGCCCCGCCCCGATCAGCGCGAGCTGCGTGTGATGCTCCTCCGCCGTGTGCGCGATCCGCGGCTCGATCCCCTTCCCGCGCAGCGTGAACATCAGCCAGTCATGGCAGAACTCGCCGTCCGGCCACGAGATCCAGTCGTCCTCGGCGAAGTCCTCCAGATCGACCTCGGCGCGGCCCGCGAGCGGATGATCCGCGGGTACGGCGACATCCGCCACGTCGTCGAGCACCGCCTCCCGCGCCAGCCCCGCCGGCAGTGGCAGCCGCTTGTTGTACCAGTCGAGCACCACCGCGATGTCCGCGTCCCCGCGCACCACCGCCGGCACGGACGCGTCCGGCTCCATCTCCTGCAGCCGCGCCCGCAGTTGCGGATGCTCCGCCCGGAGCGACGCCAGCGCCGCCGGGAACAGCCCGCGCGCCGCGGTCGGGAACGCCGCCGCCCGCAGCTCGCCCACCGCCTGCCCGCGATGCGCCTCCAGATCCGCCTGCGCGACCTCGACCTGCGACAGGATCCGGTCGGCATGCTCCGACAGCAGCCGGCCCGCGTCGGTGAGCCGCACCCCGCGGCCGTTCTTGGCCAGCAGCTGCTGGCCGGCCTCCCGCTCCAGCTTGGACAGCTGCTGCGAGACGGCGGACGTCGTGACATGCAGCCCCTCGGCCGCAGCACTGACCGAGCCGTGCCGGGCGACGGCGGAGAGGGTGCGCAGGCGCTCCAGGTTCAACATGTAAGCGATGCTACGCGATAACTCTCACGGAATCTCGCTTGTGCTACGAGATCCCGCACCCGCACCTTAGAGGCATGACCACGGCTGTCCCGACCCCGAAGGCCCGCTTCCGCCGGGCCCCCGCGCCCGCCGCAGCGG
>NZ_JAAKZV010000287.1 GCF_011044975.1 Streptomyces coryli
GACGGGTTGGTGGGTGGGCGAGAACCGTCACCGCAGGTGAACTTGCAGCTCACCCGCGGTGACAGCCTGACGTCGAGTCAGAAGAAACTAATAATTCCCGACGCTCGTTTGGCATATGCCGTCCCCACCCCGGGAAGACGGAACGCACGACACGGGCCAAGATTCGGCCGGGTGGCGTCTCACTCGTATCGACCTCGCGTGACTACGATGTCCCTACGGGACCGGTAGACGTACTGGCCGCCGCCGATCATCGCCCACCACACACCAGAGCTCGGAAGGCCTGACGTATCCCATGGGGAACAACATGAGCTTCATCGGCCGTGACATGGCCGTCGACCTTGGGACGGCCAACACGCTGGTGTATGTGAGAGGCCGCGGCATCGTTCTCAACGAGCCTTCCGTCGTCGCGATCAATACAAACACCGGCGGCATCCTGGCCGTCGGCGCCGAGGCGAAGAAGATGATCGGGCGCACGCCCGGCAATATCGTCGCCGTGCGGCCGCTGAAGGACGGCGTCATCGCCGACTTCGAGATCACCGAGCGGATGCTCCGCTACTTCATCCTGAAGATCCACAAGCGCCGCTATCTGGCCAGGCCGCGCGTCGTCGTCTGCGTCCCCTCCGGCATCACCGGAGTCGAGCGCCGCGCCGTCATCGAGGCGTCCACCCAGGCCGGCGCCCGCCAGGTGCACATCATCGAGGAGCCGATGGCCGCCGCGATCGGCTCCGGGCTCCCGGTCCACGAGGCCACCGGCAACATGGTCGTGGACATCGGCGGCGGCACCACCGAGGTCGCCGTGATCTCGCTCGGCGGAATCGTCACGGCACAGTCGATCCGGGTCGCCGGCGACGAGCTGGACAACGCGATCATCCAGCACATCAAGAAGGAGTACAGCCTCCTGCTCGGTGAGCGGACCGCGGAGAGCATCAAGATCTCGATCGGCTCGGCGTACGACACGGACAAGGAAGAGCACACCGAGATCCGCGGCCGCGACCTCGTCTCCGGCCTCCCGAAGACCGTCGTCATCTCCTCCGCCGAGGTCCGCAAGGCCATGGAGGAGCCGGTCAACGCGATCGTGGACGCCGTTAAGACGACACTTGACAAGTGCCCGCCGGAGCTCTCCGGCGACATCATGGACCGCGGCATCGTCCTCACCGGAGGCGGCGCCATGCTGCGCGGGCTCGACGAGAGACTGCGGCATGAGACCGGGATGCCGATCCATATCGCCGAGGAGCCACTGGACTCCGTGGCGCTCGGCTCCGGTAAGTGTGTCGAGGAGTTCGAGGCTCTGCAGCAGGTGCTCGACGCTCAGCCCCGTAGATAGAAGGGGCGGGGGAACTAACTCGTGAGGGACACACGAGAGAGCAGAATCCTGCTGCTCCTGCTGGTGACGGTCGCGTTCGCGCTGATCACCCTGGACATTCGAGGCGGCGACGACTCGCCGCTGGACTCCGCCAAGCGCGGCGCCGCCACCGCCTTCGGGCCGGTGGAGAACGGCGTGGCCACCGTCGTCGACCCGGTCGGCAACGCGATCGCGGCGGTACGGGACTCCGACGACCGGCACAGCCGAGTGGCCAAGCTCGAGCGGGAGAACGCCGAGCTGCGCCAGCGCCTGGGCAGCGACGACCGCAACCGCGAGCGCGCCCGGGAGCTCGACAAGCTGCTGAAGACCGCCGGCGCCGGCCAGTACGGCATCAAGGGCGCGCAGGTCATCGCCATAGGAGCGGCCCAGGGGCTGAACTGGACCGTCACCATCGACGCCGGTGAACAGGACGGCCTCAAGCGCGACATGACCGTGCTCAACGGCAGTGGCCTGGTCGGCCGGGTCACCACCGTCGGCCCGACCACCGCCACCGTGCTGCTCGCCAACGACCCGGACTTCACCGTCGGCACCCGGCTGGAGAAGTCCAACGAGCTCGGCTTCGCCACCGGCCAGGGTGAGCGCGCGATGCGGGTCCAGCTGCTCAACGGCAAGGCGAAGGTGGAGAAGGGCGACCGCCTGGTCACCTTCGGCTCCGAGGCCGACAAGCCGTTCGTGCCGGGCGTGCCGATAGGGCGTATCACCAAGGTCATGCCGGTCGGCGGCGACCTGACCAGGACCGTGTACGTCGAGCCGTACGCCTCCTTCACCAAACTGGACATCGTCGGCGTCGTCGTGCAGCCGCCGCGCGAGGACCCGCGCGACACCGTGCTGCCGGAGAAGCCGGCCAAGCCGAAGCCGGCCCCGACCGTCACGGTCACCGCCAAGCCCGAAGAGGGCGAGGACGGCCAGCCGGTCGACGAGCCGTTCGCGAACGACGCGGGCAACAACCCTGACGAAGGCCTCGACGACGGGAACTGAGAACGATGCACGTCAACCGTCTGCTGCTGGCGGCCTCCCTGGTCGTCGTGGCCCTGGTCATCCAGGTGAGCGTGCTCGCCCGGCTGCACCTCCCGGGGGCGGTCCCGGACCTGATGCTCCTCGTCGTCCTCGGCCTCGCCCTCGTCTACGGGCACACCGGCGGCGCGCTCGTCGGCTTCGGCGCGGGCCTGCTCGCCGACCTCGCCCCGCCGGCCGACCACGCGGTGGGGCGGTACGCGCTCGTGCTCGCCGTCATCGGCTACTTCGCCGGGCTGGTCAAGCCGGAGAAGGGCCAGGTCAGATCGGCCGCCGGGCCGATGGTGGTGGTCGCCGTGGCGGCGATCTGCTCGACGCTGCTGTACGCGGGCGTGGGCGCGCTGGTCAGCGACAGCTCGGCGCGCGGTGTCGGGCTGGGCGGGCTGATCTTCTCCTCGACGCTGTACGACCTGCTGCTGGCGCCGTTCGTGGTTCCCGCGATCATGGCGCTGGCGCGGAAGGCGGAGCGCGAGGTGGTCGCGGACGGCACCGAGGGCACGGCCGGCTCGGCCGCCGGTGACTCCGCGTACCGCTGGCTGGCCGCGGGCACCGCGTCCGGGCGCGGGGGCAGGCGCGGGCGCGGCCTGATCGGCCGGCAGAAGGGCGGGGTCTTCACGGGCAAGGCGCCCTCGAAGGTGAAGGTGAGCAAGATCAAGGGGGTCAAACGGCTGTGACCAATATTCCGGCCACCGGCAGGAACACCCGAGTCACGATCCGCCTGATCGCCATTCAGGTGCTGGTCTTCTCGCTCCTGCTCACCCTCGGGGGGCGGCTCTGGTACCTGCAGATCCGCAACGGCGACGAGTACGAGAAGGAAGCCTCCGGCAACCACGTCCAGCAGGTCATCGAGCCCGCCGTGCGCGGCTCGATCCTCGACGCCCGCGGCGTCCCGCTCGCCGACAACGAAACCCGCCTCGTCGTCTCCGCCTCCCGTACGGCGCTGATGAAGATGGACGACGACGGCAAGAACGTCCTCACCAAGCTCGCCGGCGTGCTGGGCATGCAGCCGAAGGACGTCATCCAGAAGGTCCGGCTCTGCGACTCCGAGACCCCCAAGCCGTGCTGGAACGGCTCCCCGTACCAGCCCATCCCGGTCACCGACGAGGCCACCCCGCGGCAGGCGCTGCAGATCCGCGAGCGCGCCGAGGAGTTCCCCGGCATCTCCGCCGAGCCCGCCGCGCTGCGCCGCTACGCCGCCCCCGCGGGCGCCAACACCGCGCAGGTGCTGGGCTATCTCTCGCCCGTCACGGACGACGAGATCACGAAGGCCGAGGACAGCAAGAACCCGCTGCTGCGCACCGACCAGATCGGCCGCTCGGGCATTGAGCGCTCGTACGACAAGGACCTGCGCGGCCAGGCCGGGGTCAAGCGCTATCAGGTCGACAAGCTCGGCCGGGTGATAGGAGAGGCGAAGGGGCAGAAGGGCGTGCCCGGTTCGACGCTCGTCACCTCCATCGACTCCCGGGTGCAGGGCATCGCCGAGCGGGAGCTCGACAAGGCGATGAAGGCCGCCCGCAAGGAGTTCGACCGCAACACCGAGCGCAACTACAAGGCCGACTCCGGCGCGATGGTCGTCATGGAGGCCAAGACCGGCCGGGTGGTCTCGATGGCGTCGAACCCGACGTACGACCCGAACGCCTGGGTCGGCGGCATCGACGGCAAGGAATACCAGAAGCTGACCAGCAAGAAGTCCAACTACCCGCTGCTGAACAGGGCCATACAGGGTCAGTCGGCGCCGGGCTCGATCTTCAAGGTCATCCCGACCACGGCCGCGGTGAATGCCGGGTACCCCTTCGACGGCGGCTACCAGTGCTCCAGCTCGTACAACATCGGCGGCCAGGTCTTCAAGAACTTCGAGTCGCAGAGCCACGGCTCGATCAACCTCGGCCGGGCGCTCGAGGTCTCCTGCGACACCGTCTTCTACCGCCTTGCGCACAAGGAGTGGCAGAAGGACGGCGGCAACAAGCCGAAGAAGAACCCCAAGGACTGGTTCTTCAAGACCGCCAAGCAGTTCGGGCTGGGGAAAGAGACCGGCATCGACCTGCCGAACGAGGTCGCCGGCCGGGTCCCCGACCGTAAGTGGAAGTCGGACTACTGGCGCGCCAACAAGGACGGCTGGTGCAAGCAGGCCAAGTCCAAGAAGAAGGACTACGTCACCCAGATCGCCCGCGAGAACTGCCTCGAGGGCATGAAGATGCGCGCCGGTGACGCGGTCAACTACTCCATCGGCCAGGGCGACACCCAGGTCACCCCGCTGCAGATGGCGGTGATCTACGGGGCCATCGCCAACGGCGGCACGATGTACGACCCGACCGTCGGCAAGGCCGTGATCAGCCCGGACGGCAAGGACGTCAACGAGATCAAGCCGAAGTCGCACGGCAAGCTGCCGATGGGCGAGGGCACCCGTAAGGCCATAGACAAAGCGCTGGCAGGTGTCGCCACCCGGGGCACCGCGGCATGGCGCTTCGAAGGGTGGCCGCAGAAGCAGATCCCGATGCACGCCAAGACCGGTACGGCCGAGGTCTACGGCAAGCAGACGACGTCGTGGTTCGCCACGTACACCAAGGACTACACGATCGTGATGACCATCTCCCAGGGTGGTACGGGATCGGGAGCCTCGGCACCGGCGGTGCGGGCGGTCTACAACGCCCTGTACGGCGTGAACAAGGACGGCAAGATCAACCCGAAGAAGGCCCTGCTGCCGGCGCCGCAGCGCAAGCTGCCGAAGATCTCGGCCGATGGGACGGTGCAGTCGCCGTGATGAGCTCTTCCTCGGGCGGCTTCTACATCCGCCGCTATCAGCCCCAGCAGGGCACGTGGGGCAAGCTGACCGCACCCGGGTCGCTGGTGCGGCGGCTGGACTGGCAGCTGCTGCTGGCGGCGATCGCGCTGTCGGTGATCGGCTCCGCGCTGGTGTGGTCGGCGACGCGCGTTCGCGATGACATCGGTGAGGGCTTCCTCTTCCGGCACGTGATGTTCACGGCGATCGGCCTCGCGCTGATGGCGGGGACCGTGTGGCTGGGGCACCGGACGCTGCGCGGTGCGGTGCCGTTCCTGTACGCGGCGTCGGTGCTGCTGATCATCCTGGTGCTGACGCCGCTGGGCGTCACGATCAACGGGTCGCACGCGTGGCTCTCGCTGGGCGGCGGCTTCACCGTGCAGCCGTCGGAGTTCACGAAGATCACGATCATCCTCGGGATGGCGATGATCCTCGCGGCCCGGGTCGACGCGGGGGACCGGGAACACCCGGACCACCGGACGGTGCTGCAGGCGCTGGGACTTGCCACGCTGCCGATCCTGATCATCATGCTGATGCCGGACCTCGGCTCGGTGATGGTGATCGCGATGGCGATCCTGGGCGTGCTGCTCGCGTCGGGGGCCTCCAACCGGTGGGTCATCGGGCTGGTGAGCGCCGCGGTGGGCGGGGCGGTGGTGATCGTCTCGCTGGGGATGCTGGACGAGTACCAGGTGGCGCGGTTCGCCGCGTTCGCCAACCCGGCGCTGGACCCGGCGGGGGTCGGCTACAACACCAACCAGGCCCGTATCGCGATCGGCTCGGGTGGTGCGCTGGGCAAGGGGCTCGGCGAAGGCAGCCAGACGACCGGGCAGTTCGTGCCGGAGCAGCAGACGGACTTCATCTTCACGGTCGCGGGGGAGGAGCTCGGCTTTGTCGGCGCGGGCCTCATCCTCGTCCTGATCGGCGTGGTGCTGTGGCGCGCGTGCCGGATCGCGCAGCACGCGAGCGACCTTTACGGGACGATCGTCGCGGCCGGCATCATCGCCTGGCTGGGCTTCCAGTCCTTCGAGAACATCGGGATGGCGCTGGGCATCATGCCGGTGGCGGGACTGCCGCTGCCGTTCGTGTCGTACGGCGGGTCGTCGATGTTCGCCGTGTGGATCGCGGTGGGGCTGCTGCAGTCGATCGCGGTGCAGCGGCCGATGTCGGCGTAACGCACGGGCTGCGCCCGGGGCCGGCCGCTACAGATCCGCCTCCGGCGGGGCGGCCGGGTCGGGCTGTTCCGGCTCCGTCGGCTCCTCGGGGTCCGGCTCCGCCGGCGGGGTGTCCTGGGGGTCCGCGTCCGGGATCTCCGGTGGCGCGGAGGTCTCCGGCTCGCGCGAGGGCTCCGGCTCGTCCGTCGGCTCCGGTGCGACTGGGGCCTGGGGCCCCTCTGTCGGCGGGACGATCGGGGCCACGGGCTCCTGGTCCTGCAGGTCGAAGGTCGTCACCGGGAGGCCCTTCAGAGCAGCCTCCTGGTACGCCGCCCAGATGCGCGTGGGGTAGCCGCCGCCGTTGATCCGCGCCTCGCCCAGCGCCCCGTGCAGGGACGTCTGCGCGCCGGTCTTCGGGTCCTGGCCGAAGAGGGCGACCGACGTGGCCAGTTCCGGGGTGTAGCCGGAGAACCACGCCGAGCGGTTGTGTTCGCCCGTGCCCGTCTTGCCGGCCGCGGGGCGGCCCGTGGCCTGGGCGGCGGCGCCCGAGCCGTCCTCGACGACGCCCTGGAGGACGGATGTCGTGGTGTCGGCGGCCTCGCGGGACACCGCGCGCTTCTGCTCCGGCTCCGGCAGCGCGACCTCGTCGCCCTGCCGCGTCAGCTTCTTGACGAAGACCGGCTCGTGGGACTGGCCGTGTGCCGCCAGCGACGCGTACGCCGAGGTGATGTCCAGGACCGAGGCGGTGGCCGGGCCGAGGGCGATGGACGGGTAGGCGTTGAGGTCCGGGGTGTCCGCCGGGATGCCGAGCGCCACCGCGGTGTCGCGGACCGCCTTCGGGCCGGTGTCCTGCGCCATCTGCGCGTAGACGGAGTTGACCGACGCGTCGGTGGCGCGCTGCACGGATATCCGGCCGTACGAGATGTCGTCCTCGTTCTGCGGGCTGTAGCCGGCGAAGCCGGTCACCGGGCGGCGGCTGGTGCCGTCGTAGACGGTGTCGGGGCCGATCGGCTGCCCGTCGGCCGTCGTCGCGCCCTTATCCAGCGCGGCGGTGAAGACGAACGGCTTGAAGACCGAACCGACCTGGTAGTCGCGCCGGGTGGCGTTGCTGACGTAGCGCTCGGCGTAGTCGCGGCCACCGTAGAGGGCGACCACCTCGCCGTTGCGCGGGTCGATGGAGGCCGCGCCCGCGCGGACGCTCTGGTCGGCCTTGCGGGAGTCGGAGAGCTTGGCCACCAGCTCGTCGTCGACGGCCTTGACCAGGGCGTTCTGCCGGGGCTTCTGGATCGTGGTGGTGATGCGGTAGCCGCCCGCGGCGAGCTCCTTCTCCGTCAGGGCGCCGGAGTCGATCAGGTGCGACTTCACCGCCTCGACCAGGTAGCCGCGCTGGCCGGAGAGGCCGCGGTCGTCGCCCTGCTCGGTCAGCTCCGGGAGGCCGGCGGCCTTGCGGCCCTTCGCGGAGAGCCAGTGCTCCTTGCGCATGCCGTCGAGGACGTACGTGACGCGGCGCTCCACCATCTTCTTGTTCTCGGGGTGGGCGACCACGTCGTACGCGGTGGGGGAGTTGAGCGCCGCAGCCAGGAAGGCGCCCTCGGAGACGTCGAGGTCCTCCGCGTCCTTGCCGAAGTAGGCGTGCGCGGCGGCCTGGATGCCGTACGCGCCGCGGCCGTAGTAGCTGGTGTTGAGGTAGCCCTCGAGGATGTCGTCCTTGGACATCTGCTGGTCGACCTTCACCGCCATGAAGATCTCCCGGGCCTTGCGGGTGACCGACTGCTCCTGGGTGAGGTAGAGGTTCTTCACGTACTGCTGGGTGATCGTCGAACCCGACTGCACGCCGTCGCCGCGCAGCGTCTTCCAGCCCGCCCGGGCCATGGCGACGGGGTCGACCGCGGGCCGGTGGTAGAAGTCCCGGTTCTCGGCGGCCAGGACCGCGTGCCTGACGTGCTCAGGGACCCGGCTGAGCGGCATGTTCTCGCGGTCCACGTCGCCGTCCTTGGCGAGCAGCGAGCCGTCCGCGTAGAGGAAGGTGTTGTTCTGCGCGAGCGCGGCCTCGTTGGCGGCCGGGATCTTGGTCGTCGTATAGCCGTACGCGACCGCGCCGGCGCCCGCGACGAACAGGGCGGCAGCGGTGAGCAGGATCCACTTCAGCACCCGCCGGCGCCGGGTGGAAAGGGACGGAAGCATGTAGATGACGTTAACCGGGCAGACTATCCATTCTGCGCGGACCTCATCTCGCTCACCTCTGTGACCTGCGGTTTCATGGGGCCTGTGCGGTCAATGTCACATTTCAGGCGGCTCGCCCCCTGCCTGTGAGCGGGATCCGCGGCTAGATTCAGGCCATGGCGGACACAGTGCGGGAGATCGAGCGCAAGTACGAGTTCGCGGGAGAAGAGGAGTCGCTGCCCGACCTCACCGGCGTTCCCGGCGTCGAGGCCGTCGTCGACAAGGGCACCGACGCCCTGGACGCCACCTACTTCGACACCGCCGGGCAGCGGCTCGCCGCCGACGGCATCACCCTGCGCAGACGCACCGGCGGCGACGACGCCGGCTGGCACCTGAAGCTGCCGGTCTCCCCGGGCGTACGGGACGAGATCCAGGCCCCGCCCGCCGAGCAGATCCCGGCGCGGCTCACCGCCCTGGTCCGCTCCCGGGTACGGGACAGCGCGCTCAACCCGCTCGTCCGCATCGAGTCCCGCCGCACCGTGTGCCAACTGCTCGGCGCCGAGGGGGCGCTGCTCGCCGAGGCCTCCATCGACCGGGTCACCGCGAAGCGGCTGACCGGCGGCGAACTGCGCACCGCCGCCTGGACCGAGGTCGAGGTGGAGCTCGCGGACGGCCAGGAGCCCGCGTTTCTCGACGCCGTCGAGGCCCGGCTGCTGGAGGGCGGCCTGCGGCCGTCCGCCGCGCCGTCGAAGCTGGCGCGGGCGCTGGCGGAGACCGAGCCCAAGGCGGCGAAGCCCGCCAAGAAGGGGGAGAAGGCCGCCAAGGAGTCCGCCAAGAAGGGCGGCAAGAAGGGCAAGCAGGCGGCCAAGGGCAAGAAGGCCGCCAAGGCCCCCGAGCCGGCCCCGGTCC
>NZ_JAAKZV010000288.1 GCF_011044975.1 Streptomyces coryli
GGTAATCGTCGGCAGCGTCAGCTGTGTATAAGAGACAGCCCCAGACCCCCGCGCAGGCGGGACGGAAAGCCCGGGGGCCCCCGCCCCCAGACCCGCGACGCTTCCGCTCACCCCCGTACCGGCCGCGCCCGCTCCACGATCGCGCTCAGCCCGCCCGACGGCGCCAGCGTGCCGAATGCATGCCCCCAGTCGCCGCCCAAGCGCGAAGCGCAGAAGGCGTCCGCGACCTCCTCCGGGGCGTATCGGACCAGCAGCGAGCCCTGGATGACCAGCGCCAGCCGCTCCACCACTCGCCGCGCCCGCGCCTCGATCGCGTCCAGGTCGGACAGTTCCGTCAGGAAGTCCTTCACCGCCGCGTCCAGGCGGTGGTCCGCGCCGCGGGTCTCGCCGAGCTCCGTGAGGACCGCGTCCAGGGCGCCCGATTCGCGTTGCATCGCGCGCAGGACGTCCAGGGCCTGTACGTTCCCCGAGCCCTCCCAGATCGAGTTCAGCGGGGACTCGCGGAGCAGCCGCGGCATGCCCGACTCCTCCACATAGCCGTTGCCGCCGAGGCACTCCAGTGCCTCGACGACCATGGGGGTGCAGCGCTTGGTGACGTAGTACTTCGAGGCCGGGACCGCGAGGCGCAGGAAGGCGCGCGAGGACTCCGAGTCCTCGTCGTACGCCGCCGCCAGCCGCAGCGCCAGCGTCGTCGCCGCCTCCGACTCCAGCGCCAGGTCGGCGAGCACATTGCGCATCAGCGGCTTGTCGACAAGGAGACCGCCGAAGGCGCTGCGGTGCTCGGCGTGGTGCACCGCCTGCGTCAGCGCCTGACGCATGATCGCGGACGAGCCGACGACGCAGTCGACGCGGGTGGCGGCGACCATGTCGAGGATGGTGCGGACGCCGCGCCCCTCCTCGCCGACCCGCCAGCCGATCGTCGTGCCGTCGAACTCGACCTCGCTGGAGGCGTTGGCGCGATTGCCGAGCTTGTCCTTCAGCCGCTGGATGCGGAAGGTGTTGCGGCCGCCGTCCGGCAGCACCCGGGGGAGGAGGAAGCAGGTCAGGCCGCCGGGCGCCTGGGCCAGCACCAGGAAGGCGTCCGACATCGGCGCCGAGCAGAACCACTTGTGCCCGGTGAGCGCGTACGCCCCCTCCTGGTCCGCGATCGGCTCGGCCCGCGTCGTATTCGCCCGTACGTCCGAGCCGCCCTGCTTCTCCGTCATGCCCATCCCGGCGACGGCGCCCGCCTTCCGCGTCGCCGGCTTGTCCAGCCCCGGCTCGTACGCACGCGAGGTCAGCAGCGGCTCCCAGACCGCCGCCAGATCCGGCTGCGCGCGCAGCGCGGGGACCGCGGCGTGGGTCATCGACAGCGGGCAGCCGTGGCCCGGCTCGACCTGCGTCCAGACGTGGAACGCCGCCGCCCGCCGCACCTGCCCGTCGGGACGCGACCAGGCGTCGGCGAGGCCGCCGGCCACGCCCTGCTTCATCAGGTGGTGCCACGCCGGGTGGAACTCGACCTCGTCGATGCGGTTGCCGTAGCGGTCGTGGGTGCGCAGCACCGGCTCGTGGTCGTTGGCCAGCCGGCCCCACTCCTGCGCCTCCGCCGAGCCCGCCCGGCGGCCGAGCGCACCGAGCTCGGCGTGCGCCTCGGCACGGCGGCCGGGGTCGACATGCCGGTCGATCGCGGCCATAAGCGCCGCATCCGCCTCATAGACGTCGTACCCCACCAGTGGCGGAGCCTGGTTGGTCACGGTGTGAGTGCTGGCTGCCATGACGGATACGGTAAGCAGGTGGGAGCGGGTACGGAAGGACGGGAGCGGCCGCACGGCCGGCTCGGCAGAGCCAAGGCGCTCTACCGGAACCTGCCCAAACGCACGGTCGCCTGGCTGCTGCTGAAGGACACCGTCGGCTCCTGCATGCGCTA
This sequence comes from Streptomyces coryli, assembly GCF_011044975.1. Taxonomy (GTDB): domain Bacteria; phylum Actinomycetota; class Actinomycetes; order Streptomycetales; family Streptomycetaceae; genus Streptomyces; species Streptomyces coryli. The sequence continues at coordinate 1,907 of NZ_JAAKZV010000288.1, forward strand.
CCGCGTCATCGGCCTGGCCGCCGAGGCCGCCTTCTTCTCGCTGCTGTCGCTGCCGCCGCTGCTTCTGGGGCTGCTGGGACTGCTCGGCTACTTCGACTCCTTCATCGACATGGAGACCATTCGGAGCAACATCCTCGAAGCATCCGAGAAGGTCCTCACCGAGAAGGGCGTCAACCAGCTCGTCCGCCCGCTGCTCGACGACGTCATAGACGGCTCCACCCGGCCCGACATCATCTCGCTCGGCTTTGGCATCGCCCTGTGGTCGGGTTCCCGGGCGGTGAATGTCTTCATCGACACCATCACCGTCATGTACGGGCTCGACGGGCTGCGCGGCATCGTCAAGACGCGGCTGCTGGCCTTCCTGCTCTACATCGTCGGCCTCGTGATCGGGGTGGTCGCGCTGCCGCTGATGGTGGCAGGACCCGAGGCGGTGGTGTCGCTGGTCCCGCAGAGCGGCGGGGTGGTGCGGGGCCTGTACTGGCCGGTGGTGGTGGTGCTGTCGGTGGCCTTCCTGACCACGCTGTACCACGTGTCGGTGCCGGTGCGCTCGCCCTGGCGGGAGGACATGCCGGGGGCGCTGGTGGCGCTGGGGATGTGGCTGCTGTGCAGCTTCGCGCTGCGCATCTACCTCGTGAATACCATCGAGGGGCCGACCATTTACGGCTCCCTCGCCGCCCCGCTCGCCGCCCTGCTGTGGATGGGCGTCTCGGCCTTCGCGGTGCTGGTCGGCGCCGCGGTGAACGCCGCCTTCGACCGGGTGTGGCCGTCCGTGGCGACCGAGTCCGGGCGCGCGGAGACGGCCAGGGCGCGCGAGGAGGCGGCGGCCCAGATCGTGGCGGAGGCCGCGGCCGAGCGGGTGGCCCGTACCCGCGGACTCGACGGGGACTCCTCGGAGGAGGAGTGGACCGAGGGCCGCGAGCGCGAGTGGGAGGACGACGGCGAGGAGGGGGCGCGGCCGGACGGGGCCGGGGGGCGCTGGACGCGCTTCCTCCCGGTCGAGAGCGTCGGCGGGCGGATCCGCCGGCTGCGCGGGCGGCGCAACGGGGCGGACCGGCGGGTGGACGCCGGGGCCGATCGCGATAGTCGCTAGCGCTTCAGGAAGCGGCGCAGCTTCTGCAGCGGCCATGTGTTGATGACATCGTCCGGCGTCAGCCAGCCGCGCTGGGCGATGCCGACGCCGTAGCGCATGTTCCCCAGGTCCGGTACGGAGTGCGAGTCGCTGTCCACCGAGAAGCGCACGCCGTGTTCGCGGGCCCGCAGGATCAGGTCGTCCGGGAGATCGAGGCGGTTGGGGTGGGCGTTCACCTCCAGCGCCGTGTCCGTACGCGCGCAGGCCGCGAAAACCGCGTCCCAGTCGGCCTCGACGCCGGGCCGCTTGCCCGCCTTGCGGGTCGTCGGGTGGCCGATGATGTGCACGTGCGGGTTCTCGGCGGCTGCGATGAAGCGGCGGGTCATCTCGTCCTTCGGCTGGTCGAAGTGTGAGTGGACGGAGGCGACGCAGACGTCGAAGGCCGCCAGGAAGTCGCCCGGCCAGTCCACGGACCCGTCCGGGCCGATGTTCAGCTCCGTGCCGTGCAGCAGCTTCATGCCCTTGGTCTTCGCGTCCAGCTTCGCCACCTGCTCCCGCTGGGCGAGCATCTTCTGCTTCGTCATCCGCTGCATGCGCAGGTCAGGCGCGTGATCGGTGATGGCGTAGTACGCGTAGCCGCGCTTCTTCGCCGCCGCGACCATCGTCTCCAGCGAGTCCAGGCCGTCCGTCAGATCCGTGTGCGTATGCAGGTCGCCGCGCAGGTCGTCCTCCGTCACCAGCCGCGGCAGCTCGTCCTTCTGCGCCGCCTCCACCTCGCCGCGGTCCTCGCGCAGCGGCGGCGGGATCCAGGGCAGGCCGAGCCGGGCGTAGACGTCCTCCTCCGTCTCGACCTTGATGCGGCGGCCGCTCTTGGCGTGGAACAGCCCGTATTCCGAGAGCTTGAGCTTCTTGCGCACCGCGATCTCGCGGGTGCGGATGTTGTGCTCCTTCGAGCCGGTGAAGTACTGCAGCGCCGCGCCCCAGGCCGCCGGCGGCACCACCCGCAGGTCCACCTGCACCCCGTCCGTCGTCCGCACCGACGTCTTCGTCGCACCGCGGCCGATCACCTCCGCCACCGAGCCGTGCTCGGCGAAGGCCGCCATCAGCGGCCCGGAGTCCTCGGCCGCCGCGAGGATGTCCAGGTCGCCGACCGTCTCCTTGCGGCGCCGCAGCGAGCCCGCGTAAGCGCAGCGCACGCACCCGTCCACCTCGGACAGCCGCGCCACCAGCGACTGCGCCAGCTCCGTCGCCACATCCACCGGCACCCGCCCGGTCGCCGCCCGCAGCAGCTCGATGCCGTGCAGCAGCTTCTCCTCGCTCTTCGGGCCGAAGCCCTTCAGCCCGCGCAGCCGCCGCTCGTCGATGGCCGAGGCCAGGGCCTCGACGGAGTCCACGCCCAGCTCCTCGTAGACGAGCAGCGCCCGCTTCGGGCCGAGCGCGGGGATCCCGGTCAGCTCCCGCACGCCCGCGGGGATCTTCGCCCGCGCCTGCTCGACCGCCTCGACCTTGCCGGTACGCAGGTACTCGGCGACTTTGTCGGCGATTGAGGCCCCGACGCCCGGGATGGCCTTGAGCTGCTTGGCGTCCAGCTGCGACACGTCCTGGCCGTGCCCGCCCACGGCGCGCGCCGCGCGCTCGTACGCGCGCACCTTGAAGGCGTCGCCGCCGGTGATCGACAGCAGGTCGGCGTACTCCTGCAGCAGTGCCGCGATGTCGTCGTTCACACCCACCCCCAGAAAACTAATGGCGACCGGCGCGCACCGCCGCTTACGCTGCGGGCGCATGCCGGAACCCGAGCAGGGAGGTGAGGACCATGACCGTCTACTTCCGGGGCCAGGGCCCCAGTTCGACGCAGTTCCCCATCACCCTGAAGGGTCACTCTCTTGCCACACCTCTCCAGTTCTGACCTCCTCGCCGCCTACGGCTGGGACGAGGCGTTCGCGGACGCCTTCAGCCCGTACGAGGCCGAGGGGCTGAGCCCCGCCCGTATCGTCCGCGTCGACCGCGGCGGCTGCGAGGCGGTCACGGCGGCCGGCACCGTGCGGGCCGGCCTCGCCACCGACTCGGGACCCGATCCGACCCGGCTGCCGTGCACCGGCGACTGGGCGGCCCTGGAGCCGGGGGAGCTGCCGGTGATACGGGCCTTGCTGCCCCGTCGTACCGCGTTCCTCAGGTCGGCGTCCTCGAAGCGTTCCGACGGGCAGGTGCTGGCCGCGAACGTCGACCACGCCGTCGTCGCCGTCCCCCTCGCCCACGAGCTGCGGCTCGCCCGGCTGGAACGAATGCTCTCGCTGGCCTGGGCGAGCGGCGCGCAGCCGGTGGTCGTACTCACCAAGGCCGACCTCGTCGAGGACCCGGTGGTCCTCGGCCACCTCCTCGCCGATACGGAGGCCGCGGCGCCCGGCGTGCCGGTGCTCGCCGTCAGCTCGTCCACCGGCCAGGGCGTCGAGGCGCTACGGGCCGTGGTCGCGGGCGGCACGACCGTGCTGCTCGGCCCGTCGGGCGCGGGAAAGTCCACGCTCACCAACACCCTGCTGGGCGAGGCCGCCCAGCAGGTCAACGCGATCCGCGACAGCGACGGCAAGGGCCGGCACACCACGACCACCCGCGACCTGCTGCCGCTCCCGGGCGGCGGCGTGCTGATCGACACCCCGGGGCTGCGCGGTGTCGCGCTGTGGGACGCGGAGGAGGGCCTCGGCCAGGTCTTCGCCGAGATCGAGGCGCTGGCCGCGGGCTGCCGCTTCGACGACTGCGCGCACGAGAGCGAGCCGGGCTGCGCGGTGCGGGACGCCGTGGAGTCGGGCGAACTGCCGTACCGGCGGCTGGACAGCTACCGCAAGCTGCTGCGCGAGAACCGGCGCATCGCGATGCGCACGGACGCGCGACTGCGCGCGGAGCAGCGGAAGCACTGGAAGCAGCGCGAGGCGGAGGCCGCGGAGGGGCGGGAGCGGAAGGGGCGGTAGGCGCCGCCGCGCTCGGCTGCCCCGGCGGCTACCCCGGCGCTCAGGGTGCTCCCGTCGCTCAGACGTCCGCTGTCGCCCGGTCGGCGCGCCGCCGCTCCCGCGCCACCGGGTCCGGGTCCATGCAGACGAAGAGGCCGACGAAGAACAGCAGCAGCACCGGCCCGATCAGCATCGGCGCGAGGGTGGCGAGTGACTGGCTGCCCTCCTCGGAGGTGCCGGGCGCGGCCGTGATGTGCAGCGCGGCCATGCCGGTGTAGTGCATGCCGCAGACCGCGGCGCCCATGATCAGGGAGCAGCCGATGGCAGGGGCGAAGCCGGTGATCGTCACGGCCAGCCACAGCGCGGCCGTTGAGGCGAGCACCGCGATGACGATCGACATCAGCAGCGTCGTGGTGTCGTACGAGATGTGCCCGGCAAACCGCATGCCCGCCATGCCGAGATAGTGCATGGCCGCGACGCCGAGCCCGGTGATCACGCCGCCGGACATCAAGGGCACCGGGCCGCGGCCGCCGTAACCGACGACGAAGCTGCCGATGCCGACGACCAGGATGGCCACGCAGAGGCTGGCGAAGGTGACCGGCACGTCGTAGTCGATGTCCAGGCCCTCGACGCTGAACCCGGTCATCGCGATGAAGTGCATCGTCCAGATGCCGGTGCCCAGCCCGATGGCGCCCAGGACCAGCCAGCGGGCCCGGGCCGCGGCGGACCTGGTCACGGCGCGCAGCGTGCAGCGGAGACCGAGCGCGGCGCCCAGGCAGGCGGCCGCGTATCCCAGGATCGGGGTCAGCGCTCCGTAGGTGAAGCCGTCCACCGGTAGTGCCGCGGCCTGCATGGGGGTTCCTTCCCGTCGGATGCTGCGTTCTCCGGGGGCACCCCCGAACCCCCGGTGGCGGCAGAAGTTAGCAGCAAGTGGAGAACGGCTGATCGGCCCGCCGAACGCCGCTTCCCGGCGGCCGAGGCGGCTTCTCCCGCGTAAACACGGGGATTCGGCCGGGTCGCCGAATTGGGTTGCCGCTTTTGTGTGTTGCTTATGTCATAGGATCCGCCACGGAGCATTACCGGGTGTTCACGAATTCTCCACGCCCCGGGACACCCAGCCCCGTTCGTACGCGTGCCAGCCGAGCTGCAGCCGGGTGGCGACGCCGACGATTTCCATGAGCCGCTTCACGCGCCGCTGCACGGTCCGCAGACCCAGATCGAGCTGCTTCGCGACGCTCGCGTCGGTGAGCCCGGCGAGCAGCAGCGACAGAATCTGCAGATCGGTACCGTCGGGCCCGTTCTCGCCCGTCTCGGCCACGCCGTCCTCGGCGGACAGCCGCAGCGGCAGCGCCTGCCGCCACACGCTCTCGAAGAGCCCGGTGAGCGAATCCGTAAGCCCGCTCGCGTGCACGACCAGCGCGGACGGCTCCGTGCCCCGCCCGGTCAGCGGCACCATGGCCACGGTGCCGTCGGCCACGACCAGCTTCGTCGGCACCCGGTCGGCGAGGCGCACCTCCTCGTCCCGGCCGAGCGCCGCGGCCGCCTCCGCGATGCCGGTGGGGTGGGCGAGCACCTCGCGCTCGATGACGACGCGGTAGCGCACGCCGCGGGCGGCGGCCTGCGGCTCGGCGCGATTGTCCCTGGCGGTTACGGCGGTGGGCTTACCGGTGACCAGCGCGCACACCTCTTTGGTGGCGCCGAGCTGGAGTTGCAGAAAGCGGTGCGCCACGGCGCCGGCGCCGGTGACGACCTCGACCAGGTCGTGCACGGCGAGCTCGGCGGCCTCCGCGCGATACTCCTCGGCGAGCCGGGCGGCGGCGAGTTCGGCCTGCTCCAGCTCGTGCCGCTGCTGCGTGAGCAGCGCCCCGAGCGCGACGTTCGGCGGGGCGGCGACCCACCGCCCGGGCCGGGCGGACGACTGCGCGGCAAGCCCCTGCCGCTCGAGCCGCCGCAGCGCCCGTACGGCCTCCTCCTCCGGCAGCGTCAACCGGTGCGCCAGCTCCGGCACTTCGGCGGCACCCAGCCCCACAAGCGTGCGATACGCCGATTCCTGCACCTCGTCGAGACCAATGGCGTGCAGCATCCCAACAGCTCCCCTCCAGGCCACGACGCAAAACCGCCGCGCACATCATCCCTGCCGCAGCCGGGTTTCCGAAGCCCCGGTTTCCACAGACGCCGAACTGTGGACAATAAGGGCATGGGCGAGCAGGGGGACCAGCACAACACCGACACCGACACCTGGTGGGACGACCTATACGCACCGGACACCCCGGACACGGGCCCACCGGCGGGCGCGGGCGACACACTGGACGACCGGTATGCGTCGGCGTCGAGGACGGTGGGGGAGGAACGGACGGAGCCACCGCCTACGACGGAGCCGCCGGCTATGACGGAGCCGCCGGCTATGACGGAGCCGTCCCCTACAACGCAGCCGCCTACAACGCAGCCGCCGCCTACGACGCAGCCGCCCCCGATGACGGAGCCGTCCGCTACGCCTGCGGCGCCGGCACCTGAGCCGCCTCCTACGCCTGCGGCACCGGCGCCTGAGCCGCCCCCTACGAGCGCGACGCCGGCGCCTGATCCAGCACTTGAGTGGGAACGCGCCCCCTTGCCGAAACGGCAGCCGAGGCGATGGCCGGAGTCGGGGCTGGACCGGCCGAGCCCGCAGCTGCAGCCGGACCTGGGACGGGAGCCCCACCCCTCGCCGGAGCGAGGACTGGAGCCAGGGCCGACGCAGGACGTGGACCCCGATCCCTCGCCGGAGCGAGGACTGGTGCCAGGGCGGGAGCAGGACCTGGACCCCGATCCCTCGCCGGAGCGGCACCCGGGGCCGGACTCGGCGCTGGAGTCGGCGCCCCGCCCCTCGCCGGAGCGGGACTCGCTGCCGAAGCGGGCCTTGAGGCCGGACTCGCTACCGGAGCGAGGGCCGGAGGCAGAGCCCGCGGGCGCGGTGCCGGTATCGAGCCCCGATCCGTTGCGGGAGCGGCAGCCGGAATCGGAGCCCGCGAGTGCGCTGCTGGAGCCGAGCCCCGATCCATTACGAGAGCGGGAGTTCGAGCCGGGACCTACGGCGCCGGAGCCGGAACCTGCGGGTGCGGCGCCGGAGTCGAGCCGGGATTCACTGCCGGAGCTGGGGCCGGAGCCGGAGCCGGAGCCCGAGCCGGAGCCGAAGGCGGGGCCGGGGCCGGAGCCGGGACCTCCGAGTGCGATGCCGGAGCCGGCGCCGGAGCTGGGGCCTCCAAGTGCGGCACCGGAGGAGGGGCCTGATCTGTTGCCGGAGCCCGAATCCGCCGGTGCGGTGCCGGGCTGGCCGGACTCGGCCCTGGCCGCTGCCGCAGGGGCGACGCTCGAGCCGTTGACCGACGACACGGAACGGGCCACCCCCGCCGGCCCCCAAGAC
>NZ_JAAKZV010000289.1 GCF_011044975.1 Streptomyces coryli
CTCCCCCACCTCGCCGCCGCCGAAGGCCATCGCGGTGCGGTCGTCAACATCGGCTCCGTCAACGGCCTCACCGGCCTCGGCAGTCACGCCTACAGCGCCGCGAAGGCCGCCCTCGGCAGCCTCACTCGCACCCTCGCCGTCGAGGCGGGCGAGCGCGGCGTACGCGTCAACCTCGTCGCCCCCGGCACGGTCCGTACCCGCAACTGGGACGGCAGGGAAGCCGACCTCGCAGCCATGGCCCGCGACGCCTACCCCCTCGGCCGCATCGGCGAGCCCGACGACGTAGCCGCCGCCGTCGCCTTCCTGGCCTCCGCCGACGCCGCCTGGATCACCGGCGTCACCCTCCCGGTCGACGGCGGGCTCACCATCAGCAACCTCGGCTGGACCCGCAGAGACCGCGGCAGAGACCAGAACTGAATGCGCACACCTCACCCCGCATGCAACATCAACCCGATCCCCACCACCATCAACCCCGCCGCAGCAATCCGCGGCGCCCCGAACCGCTCCTTGAAGAACACCGCCCCGATCGCCGCCCCCACGATGATGCTCGACTCCCGCAGCGCCGCGATCGGCGCCAGTTCCGCCTGGGTCTGCGCCCAGAGCACCAGCCCGTACGCGGAGACGGACAGCACCCCGCCCAGCAGCCCGCGCCAGGCGACCGGCCGCAGCTGCGCCAGCAGCGTCCCGCGCCGGGTGGCCAGCGCGTACGCGGGGATCGCGAAGCCCTGCAGCGCCAGCAGCGAGCCCGTATAACCGGCCGCGGTGTCCGACGCGCGCACCCCCACCCCGTCGACGACCGTGTACGCCGCGATGGTCGCCCCCGTGCCGAGCGCCGCGAGGATCGCCGGCCAGTGCGGGCGCCGGCCCGTGTCCCAGAAGCCCCACACCGCGACGCCCATCAGCCCGGCGGAGGCGACCGCGACGCCCGCGATCTGCCAGCCGTCCAGGCGCTCGCCGACGAAGACCGCCGCCAACACCGTCACCAGCAGCGGCGCCGAGCCCCGCGCGATGGGATACGACTGCCCGAAGTCACCCAGCCGGAAGGACGCCATCAGCAGCGTCATGTACCCCACATGGATCGCCGCCGACGCGATCAGATACGGCAACGCCGCCCCATCCGGCAGCGGCGAAAAAGCCAGCAGCGCCACCCCGCACACCCCGCCCCCGGTGCAGATCAGCGTGAAGGCGAGCAGCTGGTCCTTGATCCCGTGCGCGATCGCGTTCCACGACGCGTGGGTGACCGCCGCGGCGAGCACCGCGGCTATGACGAGCGGGGTCACGAAGAGGGCGCCTCGCGGACCTCGCGCACGTCCACCACGCTGCCACCCGCGTGCGCGATCAGCGTCTTCGGCTCCATCGGGAAGACGGTGTGCGGGTCGCCGGCCGCCGCCCACACCACGTCGTGGTCGAGCAGGCCGCGGTCGGCGAGCACCCGGGTGCGGGTCCGGTGCCCGAAGGGCGGCACGCCGCCGATCGCATAGCCGGTGGTCTCCCGTACGACCGCGGCATCCGCCCGCCCGACGCGCTCGGCGCCGAGCTCGGCCCGTACCCGCTCGGTGTCGACGCGCGAGGAGCCGTCCATGAGGACGAGCACCGGCTCTCCGTCGGCCGCGAAGATCAGCGACTTCACGATCTGGCTGAGCTCGCAGCCGACGGCCTCGGCGGCCTGCGCTGCGGTCCTGGTCGCCGCGGGAAAGCGGCGGACTTCGACCTCGACACCGAGCTCGGCGAGCGCGGCGGCGAAGAGGGGGTGAGCGGCAGCTGGACTGGTCATGGCCCAGACGCTACCGGTACGTGTACGCCCCAAGCGACTGGGTTAGGACCGCCGAGAGCTCAGCCGGGACCTCAGCCGGAAGCTCAGCCGTGCGCCGCCAGCACCTGCTTCACCAGCGGCCCGGCGAAGTCCCCGCCGTGCCCGCTCTCCGGCACCACGGCGGCGGCCGCGATGTCGTTCCGGTACGCCGTGAACCACGCGTTCGGCTTCTTCTGCCCGTCGACCTCGGCCGATCCCGTCTTGGCCCCGACCGTCCCGCCAAGCCCGGACATGGCCTTCGCGCCCGTGCCCCACTGCGCGACCTGCTTCATCAGCCCGCGCATCTCGCCGAGCGTCGCGGCCGACATCTGCCGCGGCGCCTTGGCCAGGGTCCGCTTGTCCAGTGACGGCGCGATCAGATACGGCTGCTTGAAGGTGCCGTCCTTGATGGTGGCGGAGACCGAGGCCATGTTCAGCGGGTTCATCCGCACGCCGCCCTGGCCGATCAGCGAGGCGGCCATCTGGGCGTCCGCCTGCACCGGGACCCGGCCGTCGAAGGACGAGACGCCGGTCTGCCAGTTGAGCCCGATGCCGAAGACGTCCCGCGCCTGCTTCGTCAGGTCGTCGTTCTTCAGCTTCTCGGCCATGGAGATGAAGGCGGTGTTGCAGGAGTTGGCGAAGGACTGCGCGAAGGTGGCGTCCTTGGGCAGCTCGAACTCCTCGACGTTCTGGAACTTCCAGCCGCCGTACTCCTTGTACTTCGGGCACGGGTGCGTCTCCGTGCTGTGCGCCAGGTCCTTCTCGATGAGCATCGAGGCGGTGATGACCTTCATCGTGGAGCCCGGGGCCATCGAGCCCTGCAGCGCGCTGTTGAAGCCCCCGCCGGGCTTGTTGGCGACGCCGAGGATCTCGCCGGTGCTCGGCTTGATGACGACCATCGAGGCCTTGGCGGTCTTGGCGACGGCCGCCTCCGTGGTCTTCTGCACCGCCGAGTCGATGGTGGTCTTCAGCGTGCCCGGGGTGCCCTTGGAGAGCACCAGCAAGGTCTCGGGGGCGACGGCCTTCGCGTCGTCCTTCTTCTCCTCGGCGGACGGCTCCACCCAGGTCTCGATGCCCGCGGTGCCGCCGGCCTTGTCGCCGTACTTGTCGCGCAGGCTGTCCACGACGGCGCCGAGCGACGGGAAGGCCTTCGGGTCGAGCGGCTTGCCGTCGCGGTCGACGGCCTTGATCGGGGCCTTCTCGGCCTCGCCGGTCATCAGCTTCTCGCCCTCGCCGAGCTTCGGGTGCAGCACCGTGGGCTGCCAGGTCACCTTCGGCTCGCCGGTCTTCTTGTCCCGCGCCACCTCGAGGGCGGTGGAGTACTTCCACGGGGACTGCTTGCCCTTGTAGTCGACCTGGGCGCTGACGGCGTACGGAACCTTGGTGCCGCTGCGGGCGCCGGGCTGCGCGGCGACCTTCGCCACATGGGCGTCGGTGCGGTAGCTCTTCAGGGCGGCGAGCGCCTCGGTGGGCGCGTCGGTGAGCTTCGCGGCCTTGGCCGGGTCGCCCTTGGCCCAGGCGGTCAGGAAGGCGTTCGCCGTCGTACGGACCTCCTTGGCGCTCGGCGGTCCGGTCTTCACCTTCGGCTTGTCGCCCTCGTCCGAGCCGGCCGCGGTGCTGCCGCTGCCGCTGTCGCCGCCGTCGGAGCCGGTGAGGCTGTACGCCGCGAAGCCGGCCGCCCCGATGACGGCCGCGCACGCGACGCCGATGACGACGGCCTTCGTCTTGGCGGGCATGCCTTCGCGGGCCGCCGCATGCGACCCGCCACCCGACGGATTCTGGCCTTCCAGCATGTGCTTACGCTCCCTCGCCCCACACCTGTCCGACGCCCCGCAGCACGCACCCTAAGGCACGCGGGTGACATCGGCCTCGCCGCCGGGGCAACGGGAAACCGGGACGTGAGGTTACGGATCCCGTCAACCGCGGCGCGCGACCCGAGCCACCCTGGGGGACTGCTGTGTCGCCCTGGGGACTAAGGACGGAAAAGGGGAGTCAGTGGTTCCGCCGCGAGGGCATGGATCCGTCACGTCCCGGCGCGCTCCAGGACCAGCTCACGGAAGGCGCCGAGGCTCCGCCCGGCGAGCGGCCGGAGCGCGGCTTCGGCCCGGCGGGCGTCGGCACGCAGCCGCTCCGCGGCGCCCGCGCCCAGGGCCTCGGCCGCCTCGGCGGCGAAGGACGGCTCCGCGAGCCAGTCGTCCAGCAGCGCGGGCGTGACCTCCAGGTGGAACTGCAGCCCCCAGGCGGCCGGCCCCGCCCGGAACGCCTGGACCGGCGTGGTGTCCGTACGGGCGAGGACGCGGGTGTCCGGCCCTGCCACGATGCGATCGCCATGCCAGTGCAGCACGGCGGGCGCCTCCGCGAGCGGCCCGACCACCGGGTCGTCCCGGTCGACATCCCGCAGCGGCGCCCAGCCGATCTCGGCGCCGTGCCCGAGCTCCGCGCCCGCCCGTACGGCCAGGCCCTGCGCACGGGCGAGCACTTGGGCACCCAGGCACACCCCGAGCGTCGGCGTCCCGGCGCGCAGCGCGTCCGCCGCCAGATCGCGCTCCAGCTTCAGCTCGGGGTGGCCGGTGAGGTCATCGGCATTCATCGGCCCACCCATGATCACGAGCCCGGCAAGATCCGCGGCCGCCGGCAGCTCCCCGGGCGCCCCCGCCAGCAGATTCCGGACCTCCACCGCCACCCCGCTGCCGTCCAGCGCGTCCAGAATGAGGCCGGGCTTCTCGACCTCGACGTGCTGCAGGATCAGGACGGTACGGGCGGACATGGAACGAACTCCTCGCTGCTGCACGGACCAGGGCGGACCACCCTGCGACCCACCACCGTAAACGGCGCCCGCACTCCGCTCGTTCACCCGGACATTGCCGCCGGCGCGGTTCCGTAGAAGGATCACGCCTCGCCGAGGGGATGGGGAGATCAATGACGACGCTGGAGAACCGGCCGAATACGGTGGTCCTGGTCATCGACGCGCAGAACGGTGTGCTGGCGGGCATGCACGACCGCGAGGCGGTGGTGGGGAACATCGCGCTGTTGGTGGAGCGGGCGCGCGCAGCGGGAGCCCCCGTCGTCTGGATCCAGGACCACGGTGACGGTCGCGCGAAGGACTCGGAGCCGTGGCAGCTCGCGCCCCCGCTGGCCCCGGTGGAGTCCGAGCCGCGCGTGGACAAGGTCTACCCCGACAGCTTCGACGACTCCGGCCTGGAGCCGGTCCTCGCCGCCCTCGGTGCCGGGCGCCTGGTCGTCGCGGGCGCCGCGACCGACCAGTGCATCCGCTCGACCCTGCACGGCGCCCTCGTCCGCGGCTACGACGTCACGCTGGTCAGTGACGCCCACACCACCGGCGACCTGACCGCGTACGGCGCTCCGCCGGCCGCCGAGATCATCGTCCACACCAACCTCTACTGGACCTACCAGACCGCCCCCGGCCGCACCGCGGGCACGGCGACGGCCAGGGACGTGGAGCTGAAGAGCTGAGACAGCGCGCGGCTAGACCCAGCTCCCGAGCCACATCCGCGCCTGCCATGCCTCGCGCGGGATCGTCTGGCCCGTGTAGATCGGGAAGAAGTAGATGAAGTTCCAGACGATCAGCAGGACCAGGACGCCCGCCATCACCACGCCGAGCGTCCGGCGGCGTTCCGTAGCGGAGGGTGGGCCGGCGATCGCCGCCAACAGCATGGCCACTGCCAGACAGAGGAACGGGACGAACACCACCGCGTAGAAGTAGAAGATCGTCCGTTCCTGGTACATCAGCCAGGGGACCCAGCCCGCCGCCACGCCGCACACGATCGCGCCCGCGCGCCAGTCGCGGCGCAGCGCCCAGCGCCACACGGCGTAGACGAGGGCCGCGCAGGCCAGCCACCACAGGAGCGGGGTGCCGAGGGCGAGGACCTCGCGGGCGCAGTTCTGGGAGGCGTCCGACGCGCAGCCGTCCGTGCCGGGCTTCGGGTCGTCCCAGAAGTACGAGACCGGGCGGCCGAGGATCAGCCAGCTCCAGGGGTTCGACTGGTACGTGTGGCCTGAGGTCAGGCCGACGTGGAAGTCGTAGACCTGCGAGTGGTAGTGCCACAGGCTGCGCAGTGGGCCCGGGATCCAGCCGTACGACGTGGAGCGACCGTCCGCCCAGTTGCGGAAGTAGCCGTTGCCGCTGGCGAACCAGCCCGCCCAGGACGCCACATAGACGACCACGGCCACCGGTACCAGCGAGAGGAAGGCGGGTCCTGCATCGCGCCGCAGCACCGTCCGGTACGCCTGGCCCGCGCCCGCCGTACGCCGGGCGCCGACGTCCCACAGGACCGTCAGCAGGCCGAAGGCGGCCAGGATGTACAGGCCGTTCCACTTCGTGGCGCAGGCAAGACCCAGGCACACCCCGGCGGCCAGCCGCCAGGGACGCCACCCGAGACCCAGCCGCTGCGCCACGTCCGCGTCCGGCCGCACCCGCCCGTCGTCCGGTGATCTGGGCAGCGCGGCGGCCAGCCGCTCCCGCACCTTGTCGCGGTCGATCAGCAGGCAGCCGAAGGCCGCCAGCACCCAGAACATGACCACCAGGTCGAGCAGCGCGGCCCGGCTCATCACGAAGTGCAGGCCGTCCACCGCCATCAGCCCGCCCGCCAGGCAGCCGAGCAGCGTGGAGCGGAAGAGCCGGCGGCCGATGCGGCAGAGCATCAGCACCGACAGCGTGCCGAGCACGGCCATGGCGAAGCGCCAGCCGAAGGGGTTCAGGCCGAACATCCACTCGCCGACGGCGATCATCCACTTGCCGACCGGCGGGTGGACGACGTACGACGCCTCGTGGCTGAGCGGGATCTGCTGCGGGATGTCGAGGATCTTGTCGTTGGCGTTCTTGGGCCAGTTGCCCTCGTAGCCGAACTTCAGCAGCGACCAGGCGTCCTTGGCGTAATACGTCTCGTCGAATATCACCGCGCGCGGCTGCCCGAGATGCCAGAAGCGCATCAGCCCGGCGAAGAGCGCGACCAGGATCGGGCCCAGCCAGCCCGAGGCGCGGCTGAGCTTCTCCGCCCGTGCGGGGCCGACTCCCAGCGCAGCCCAGACCCGCCCCGACGGCTCGGGATACGGCGGGACCAGGCGCTCGGTGACCGACGGCTGCGGGCGGGCGGCATAGCCGAAGCCGCGCAGGCGGCGCCGCCAGGGCTGGCTCGCGTCGGCCTGACGCGGCTTGGGCTCTGTCGCGGTGTCGCTGCTCACCCTCGCCATCCTAGGTTGCGATCCGCGCGCTGAGGGGTGGGGTTCCGCGGGATCGGCGGCGGGGTGCACGGGGTCAGTGCGGGCCGTTCTCCGCGATACGGGCGAAGTCCTCCACCGTCAGCCCCTCGCCGCGCGCCTGCGGCGACACTCCCGCCGCCACGAGCGCCTCCTCGGCCGCCGCGGGGGAGCCCGCCCAGCGGGACAGCGCCGAGCGCAGCGTCTTGCGGCGCTGCGCGAAGGCGGCGTCGACGACCGCGAAGACCTGCTCGCGGGTGGCGTGCGTCTTCGGCGGGTCGCGGCGGACCAGGGAGACGAGTCCTGAGTCGACGTTCGGGGCCGGCCAGAAGACATTGCGGCCGATCGAACCGGCCCGCTTCACGTCCGCGTACCAGGCAGCTTTCACGGACGGGACGCCGTACACCTTGTTGCCCGGCGCCGCGGCGAGCCGGTCCGCGACCTCCGCCTGCACCATGACCAGGGTGCGCTCGATGGTCGGGAAGGTGGCCAGCATGTGCAGCAGCACCGGGACCGCCACGTTGTACGGCAGGTTCGCCACCATCGCCGTCGGCGCCGGGCCCGGCAGCTCGGTGACCCGCATCGCGTCGGAGTGCACCAGCGCGAAGCGGTCCGCGCGGTCCGGGAGCCGCGCGCTGACCGTCGCCGGGAGGGCGGCGGCCAGCACATCGTCGATCTCCACCGCGATCACCCGGTCCGCCGCCTCGATCAGCGCGAGGGTCAGCGAGCCGAGCCCGGGCCCGATCTCCACCACGACGTCGTCCGGCCGGACTCCGGCCGTGCGCACGATGCGGCGCACCGTGTTGGCGTCGATGACGAAGTTCTGGCCGCGCTGCTTGGTGGGGCGGACCCCCAGCGCCGCGGCCAGCTCCCTGATGTCGGCCGGTCCGAGGAGATGGCCCTCGGCGCCTGCGGTGTCTGCGGTGTCGCTCACCTGTACAGGTTACGGCCGCACGCAGGCCACGGCGCCGCTCCCCGTTGCACGTAGAGCTTCTTCGCGCGGTAGGTCTGCTCCGCGGCCGACGCCTCCTGCGGCCGCCCGGCACCGCCGAGGCCCTGCCAGGTCCCGGTGTCGAACTGGTACAGCCCGCCGTGCTGCCCGGTCGCGTCCACCGCGCTCGCCCGGCCGCCGGACTCGCAGCGGGCGAGCGCCTTCCAGTCGAGGTGGTCGGCTCCCTTGACGCCCTCCGGCTGCGCCTTGGTGCCGACGCGCACGACGCGGGGCTGCGCGGGGCGCAGCACCTCGGCTTTCGTGCGGACCGGGCGCTGCCGGGCGCCGTTGACGGTGCGGACGCGATACGTGACCTCGCGGACGCCCTCGCGGCCCGGGCGGGAGACGACCGTGGTGCCGCGGTAGAGGGACGCGTCGGGGCGGCTGATGGTGCGGTAGCCGATCGCCTCCTTGCGGACCTGCTTGCGCTGCTCGATCCGCATCACCTTGATCGCCTGCCCCTCGCGGGGAAAGCTGTCGAGCGGCGCGGAGGCGGCGTCGTGCTCGCCGAGCTCGATGCCGGCGGCGGCGAGGGCGTCGCGGACGGTGGCGGCGGTGGTCCGGACGGTGTTGTGGTGGCCGTCGGCCAGGACGGTGACGGTGCGTTCCGTACGGACGTCGAGGGACAGCTCGCGGCGGGTGTCGCCGCGGGAGCTGGCGACCTTTGCGCGGGCGCCGTCGATGCCGAGGGCGCGGAGGGTGGCGTCGACGGAGCGGGCGGTGGTCCACAGCCGGCGGCGCTCGCCGTCGATGGTGACGTCGACGGGGCGGGCGCGGCGGACGTCGATCCTGGCGCCGTCGGTGAGGGCCGCCTGCGGGGAGGGATAGACGCGGTCGTGGCTCCCGGTGCGGATGCCTTCGGCCTCGAGGAGGTCGCCGACATCGTCGGCGAAGGTGTGGAGGGTGCGGGTGCTTTCGCCGTCGACGCTGAGGGTGACGGTCTTGTCGTTGACGACGAAGGCGGAGGTGCCGCCGGCGAGAAACGTCACGATGAGCGCTTGGGGGAGCAGCCGGGTGAGGCTGCCGCCGCGGGAGATGACGGAGACCCTGCGCGGTGCCCGCGCCGGGCGGACGGGGTCCGAGGCCTGCGCCGCGGTGGCGGCGGGGACGCGGTAGAGCTTGCGGCGGGGTGCGGTCGCTGCGCGCGGGGCGGGTTCGGCCTGGCGATCGGGCGCGGCAGCTGCGCGCAGCGCGGGTTCGGCCTGGCGATCGGGCGCGGGCGTGGCGCTCGGTGCGGGCTTGATCAGGCGGCCGCCGGAAACGTCCGGGCCCACCCGTCCCGCCATGCGGGACGCCTGCCCCCGGTGGGGGGCGGGGGCAG
>NZ_JAAKZV010000028.1 GCF_011044975.1 Streptomyces coryli
CCCCACCACCGCCCGTACAACTCGATCTCGGCCTCGTGGCTGTCGACGGTCTGCAGCATCAGCGCTACGGACCGGGGCGCCAGCTCGGACTCGATGCCGCCGATCAGCTCCATGAAGAACGGCTCGACGCTCAGCGTCCGCGCCGGCCGGCAGACGGCCAGGCCGACCGCCCGCGCCTGCTTGCCGTTGAGCGCGCGGGCGGCGCTGCTGGGGCGCCAGCCGACCTCCTCGGCGATGGCCTTGATCCGCAGCCGGGTCTCGTCGGAGACGCCGGGCCGGCCATTGAGGGCGTACGACACCGCGACCTTGGAGACGCCCGCTTTACGGGCTATGTCCCCGATCGTCGGTCGCTTCATCGTGCGCCTCCCGCCGGCCCGTTCCGTACCCCCGGCGGCCGACTTTACCGGCGGCCGCCGGGGATCCGGACCTGCGGTTCAACGGGTTCAGCCGAAGACGCTGGCCTCCTTGGCGGTGGCCTTGATGCCGTCGGCGCCGTCGAAGAGGCGCTTGCCCCAGTCGGTCATCTGGTTCGCGTCGAAGCCCTGCACCAGGTCGAGGTACTCCACCCCGCCGCCGTTGCCGCTCCAGGACCAGCCCATGTAGCCGAGGTCCAGGGACTGGGTCGTCTTCATGATGGCGTCCTCGTCCGGGTCGCCGTCGGAGTGCTTGTTGCCGAACTCGGCGACGGTGATCGGGAGCTTCGCGTCGACGAAGGTGTTGAGATAGTCGCTGACCTCGGCCGGGGTGTCGTAGACGCCGTACATGTGGACGTCGAAGAGCGTGTTCTTGTCCGGGTCGGCGGCGAAGACGTCGGCGGCGTTGTCGCGCATGGTGAAGGTCCAGTCCTGGCCCCAGTTGGGCGCGTCCACGACCAGGGTGTGGTCGAAGCCGGCCTCGCGCAGGCGGCCGATGGCGGACGTGGTGTCGTTGGTCCAGGCGGCGTAAGTGCTGTTGCCGTGCGGCTCGTTGCCGATGTTGACCATGACGTACTTCTCCTGGCCGACGACGGCGTCCTTGATGCCGACCCAGTAGTCGACGGCCTTGTCCAGCGACACCGCCGCGCCCGCCTCGCCGTAGCCGGTGGTGTCGTGCGCCTCGAGGACGCAGATCAGCTTGTTCTGCTTGCACTGGTCGACGACGTGGGAGACGTCGGCGGCATCGTTCTTCGTCCATTGGTCGCCGGTGCTCAGCACCACGCGCACGGAGTTGGCGCCGGCGGCCTTGATGTCCTTGAGCGCCTGGTCGGTCTTGTCGGGGTACCAGGTGTGGGCGTGATTGACGCCGCGCAGGACGAACTCCTGGTTGTTGGCGTCGAGCAGCCGGCCGTCCTGAATGTGGAAGCCGGGCGTCTCGGCCCCTTGGGCGGCGGGGAAGCCGGCCCAGAGGGTCGTACAGGCGGCGAGGACTGCGCCTGCCAGTAATGCGGCTCGCGATCTCTTCATCTGCTGCTCCTGGTGTGGGGGTCACTTACTAAACCGGGAAAGTGCCGTTCAGGGCGAGCTGAATCGCTGCCTCTACGCGGCAACGGGCATGAAGGTAGGGGGTATTGAGCCGCAGGGCAAGAGAAGGTACGGAACCGGTTAAGCGCTACCCCAGCTGGGCCAGGAGCCGCGCCCTGCCCGACCGGCTCAGCCAGGTGTCGAAGTCCATGAGGCCGGGGAAGGCCTTGCGTACGGGGGCGAGGTCGATGTCGTAGAAGGTGTCGTTCGCCCAGGTCATCACCTTCGCGACCGCCGGGGCGTGCTCCCACAGCAGCTCGAGCGGTATCCGTGCGTGGGGGATGGTGCGGTCTGCGGCCTTGCCCAGCGCGGCGGCGATCTGCGGGGCGGTCAGCCGGTCGCCGGCGATCTCCATGGTCCGGCCCAGGTACGTGTCCGGATCCGCGAAGGCCAGCGCGGCGAAGGCGCCGACGTCGTCGATCGCGATGAGCTTCATGACCATCTCGTCGTGCCAGGGCACGTTGAGCGAGCCGTTCTGGAAGAACCGCTCCGGGCTGGTGAAGTCCTCCATGAACCCCGCGGGGCGCAGGATCGTCGCGGGCACGCCCAGCTCGTGGATGTGCTGCTCGATCCGCCACTTGTCGATGGCGCCCCAGCCGCGCTCGACGTAGAAGCGGTTCTGCTGCTCCATGCCGCCGACCGAGGAGTACACCAGGTGCCGCACGCCCGCGGCCTTGGCGGCGTCCGCGACGTTCGTTCCCTGGGTGATCTCGTCGGGGTTGTCGGACTGAACGCTGTAGACGCCGTACGCGCCGCGCATCGCCTCGTCGAGGGAGGCCCGGTCGTCGAGGTTGCCGCGGACGAGCTCGGCGCCGGCGGAGGCGAGTTGGGCGGCGGCCGGTGCCGTCTCGTCGCGGACGAGAGCACGGACGCGCCAGCCTCCGGCGAGCAGGTGGCGGGCGGTCGCGCCGCCCTGGTTCCCGGTGGCGCCGATGACGAGAACGGTCTTGTCGTGCGTGTCCATGGCAGTCTCCTACGTCTCGAAGAGCTAGCTTGCACTCGATGCGAGTTTGCATCGAATGCAAGTTGGCTGTCAATGCGCTAATCTGTGCGCCATGGCCGGACCCGGACAACACAGCACCTCACAGCCCTCCTTGCGCGAACGAAAGCAGGCGCGCACCCGCCAGGCGCTGATCGAAGCGGCGGTGGAACTTTTCGAGCGTCAGGGGTACGACGAGACGACCGTCGCGGAGATCGCGGCGGCGGCGGAGATCGGCACCCGGACGTTCTTCGGGTACTTCGCCGGTAAGGAGGACATCCTCTTCCCCGACAGCGACGCGAGATCCCGGGCCACGATCGCGGCGATCGCCGACCGCGATCCCGCCGAGGGCCCGGTGGACGTACTGCTGCGGGCTCTCGACACCATCGCCGAGAGCGACGCCGACATGGTGAGCCCCATGGCCGCCGTCCGGATGCGGCTGTTCCATACCGTCCCGGCGGTGCGCGGCAAGGCGCTCCAGGTTCAGCTCGCCGCTCAGCGGGAGATCGCCCGCGAACTGCACAAGGCCTTCCCCGGTGAACTGGACCAGGTGACCGCGGCAGCCCTGGCCGGGGCCTTGACGGGGGCCGTCAGCGGCGCACTTGATGTACTCCTGGGCGAGCAGGGCGCGGAGCACGCGGACCCGGCCCAGCTGCAGGCACAGGTGCGGCAGGCGACGGAACGGGCACTGCGGCCGTGGCGGCAGGCCGCCGGGGAGTAGTCAGGCAGCCGGCGCGTAGTCCGGGAGCAGGCGGAGGCCCTTGGCCCGGGAGCGGCGTTCGACCGCACCGAGCGCCTTCATCAGCTGGAGGCGGGCGAAGAGGTCGCGCAGCCACCGGCCGCCGGCGGTCTTCGGGATCATCACGCGGGCATTGGGGCCGATCTGCTGCTTCTTGTCGACCAGCGGGCGCAGGGCGGCGTCGTAGCGGGCGAAGGCTACGCGGTGATCGCCGCCGGCGGCCGCGAGTTCCCCGGCGAGACGGTAGGCGCCCACCAGGGCGAGCTCGGCGCCCGCGCCGGAGGCGGGTGATGCGCACCAGGCGGCGTCACCGACGAGCGAGACCCGTCCGCTGGACCACGAATCCATCCGGACCTGGCCCAGGGCGTCGAAGTAGAACTCCGGGTCGGCCAGCGCCGATTCGAGCAGTTCCCGGGTCCGCCAGGACGTGTCGTCGGCGAACCGCTCACCGATCAGGCGCTTGTGCTCGGTGATGTCGCGGTGGTCGTAGTCGAGAGGCGCGGAGCGGAACATGAAGTACGCCTTGGCCCGGGCGTGGTTGCCGGAGCGATAGATCCCGGTCATCGTGCCCGGGGTGTTGAACATCGTCACCCACCGGTCCTCGCCGAGCGAAGGGTCGCTGTCGGCGAAGGCGAAGTAGTGGTCCTTGAAGTCGATGAACTGCGCTTCGGGGCCGAAGGCGAGCCGGCGGACGTTGGAGTGCATGCCGTCCGCGCCGATGACCAGGTCGAAGCTGCGGGTGGGGGCGTGCTCGAAGGTGACCGTCACGCCGTCGTCGTCCTGCGTCAGGTCGCGGATGGAGTCGCCGAAGAGGTAGTCGACGTCGGTCACTTCGTGCAGCAGCGCGACCAGATCGCCGCGCATGATCTCGGTGGCGGCGGGGTCCCGGGTGTCGATGCGGGCGACGGCTCGGCCGGCGGTGTCGACGAACTTCATGCCCTGGACGTCGGCGGCGAGTTCGCGGATCCGCGGCAGGATCCCCATCCGTTCGGTGACCTCGACGGCCTGGTCCCGCACGTCCACCCCGTTGCCTCCGCTGCGCAGGCCGGGCGCCCGCTCGACCACGGTGGGCTGGAAGCCGTACCGGGCCAGCCAGTGCGCCAGGGTCAGGCCGGCGATGCTGGCGCCCGAGATCAGGATGCGCTGGTTCATGGAGCTCTCCCTCGCGGTAAGCTAACTGAAATGCACGTTCCAGTTGATTATGTGGAAGGAGCGTTTCAGTTGTCAACGCCCGAGGAGAACCCACGCGGCCGCAGGGCGGACGCCGTACGCAACCGGCAGCTCGCCCTTCATGCGGCCACCCAGCTGCTGGCCGAGCCGGGCGGCACCCTCACGGTCGAGGCCATCGCGAAGAAGGCCGGCCTGGGGGCCGCGACCGTGGTGCGGGCCTTCGGGGGCAAGGAGGCCCTGCTCGACGCCGCGGTTGCAGGCCTGCTCGCACCGCTGGTCGAGCGCGCCCGGCAGTTGCTGGAGCAGACCGCACCGGAGCAGGCGCTACGAACCTTCCTGGCCGAGCTGATCGCGTTCCAGTCCGCGCACCACGCCATCAGCCGCCAGCTCGACGGCCTGGAGGCGCCCGCCACGACGGCCCTGCGCCAACAACTGGCCGAAGCCATGGAGGAGATGATCGTCGGGGCGCGCCGGGACGGCGCGATCCGCACCGATCTCGACACTGCCGTTCTCGTCACCCTCGTCGGCCGGACGGCCTTCGCGATCGCGCAGGATCAGCCCGCGTCCGAGGGGATCGTGCATGCCTACCTCGCCGTCCTGATGGACGGGCTCCGCCCCCAATAGCCCGGCCCCGGCGGCGAAAAGGGTCGCACCCCCTGACTGTCAGCCGCGGCGCGGCACGACCACCGGGGAGTCGTCGCCCGGGGCGCGGAGGATGTCGGCCTCGATGCCGTAGAGCTCCTTCACCAGCTCCGAGCTGACGACCTCTCGCGCCGGGCCCTGGGCCACCACCCGGCCGTCGTTCATCGCGACCAGAGTGTCGGCGTAGCGGGCCGCGGCCGCCAGGTCGTGGAGGACCATCAGGACCGTACGGCCGCCTGCCGCCACCTCGCGGACCAGCTCCAGCACCTCCACGCCGTGGCCCAAGTCCAAGGCGCTCGTGGGCTCGTCCAGCAGCACCACCGGGGTCTCCTGCGCCAGCACCATCGCCAGCCAGCAGCGCTGCCGCTGGCCGCCCGAGAGCTGGTCCAGTCGCCGTCCGGCCAACTCCGCGGTGCCGGTGGCCTCCAGCGCCGATCGCACCGCGCGCTCGTCCTCGCGCGACCACTGGCGGAAGAGGCCCTGGTGCGGGTGGCGGCCGTAGCGTACGAGACCGGCCACCGTCACGGCCTCAGGGGCCTGCGGGGACTGCGGCAGCAGCGCGATGCGGTGGGCCGCGCGGCGGCGGGTGAGCTGCCAGACGTCCGCGTCGCCGGCCCGTACCGTGCCCGAATCGGGCTTGTGCAGGCGGGCGATGGCGCGCAGCAGCGTGGACTTGCCGCAGCCGTTGGGGCCGACGATGGCGGTCACCTCGCCGGCGGGGAGCTCCAGGTCGACGCCGGCGACGGCGGTGCGGCCCGGGTAGCCGGCCGTGAGGGCCTCGACAGTCAGGCCGAGGCCGGTCGCCGGGGAGGCCGCCACATCGGTCGTCGTCTTGGTCATCGTCAAGATTCTGCACCCGTCTTGTTGGAGCCGAACAGGACCCACAGCAGGAACGGGCCACCCAGCACGCTGGTGACCACCCCCACCGGGATCTCCACCGGGGCGATCACACGCCCCAGCGCATCCGCCGCCGCGATCAATGCGGCGCCGGTGAGGGCCGAGCCGAGCACCGGGACCCGGGCCGGCCCGGTGAGCCGCGCCGCGATCACCGGGGCGGCCAGCGCGACGAAGGCGATCGGGCCCGCGATGCCGACCGCCACCCCCGCGAGCGCCACCGCGAGCGCGAGGGAGCAGGCGCGGACGAGGCGGACGTTGACGCCGAGGGCGGAGCCCATGTCGTCGTCGAAGCGCAGCATCTGCAGCCGGTTGCCGGCCACCAGCGCCAGCGGGACCAGGATGAGGAGGATGAGCGCCAGCGGGGTGCCGACGCCCCAGTCGCGGCCGTTGAGGCTGCCGACGGTCCAGAGGAAGACGCCGCCCGCGGTGTTGTCGTTCTCCCGCGACATCACCAGGTCGGTGATGGCGCCGATCAGTGTCGATACGCCGATGCCTACCACCAGCACCCGGTAGCCGCGGTGGCCCGCGCCGCCCGCGCACAGCACCACCAGCACCGCCGCGCCGATGGCGCCGAGCGGGCCGAGCCACCAGTCGCCGATCATGCCGGTCGAGGAGCCGACGACCGAGGCGACGACCGCCGCGGTGGCGCCGTCGTTGACGCCGATGATGTCGGGGGTGGCGAGGCGGTTGCCGGCGAGGGTCTGGGTCAGACACCCGGCGATGCCGAGCGCGGCGCCGACCAGCAGGCCGACGGCGATACGGGGCAGCCGGAAGTCGCGGACCAGCATCACGGTCGCCGAGTCGCCGGTGCCGAGCAGCCCGGCGACGGTGTCGGAGAACGGCATCGAGGTGGAGCTGGCGAAGGCGGCCAGCGCCGTCACCAGCGCGATGACGAGGCTGAGCGCGACCGCGATCAGCGCGCTGCGGCGCGGGAAGAGATAGGAGAGCGTGCCGGCCCGTACGACGGTGCTGTCCGGCGGCGTCACATCGGTGGTCTTGACCGCGTCAGTTGTTTTGTCTGTCATGTCTCTTACGCCGCCCCCGCCGTCGACATCCGCGACGACCGCGCGATCCAGATCAGCAGCGGACCGCCGACGAGCGCCAGCAGCACGCTGACCGGGGTCTCCCATGGCCGGATCACCACCCGCGCGAGGACATCCGCGACGATCATCACGTTCGCGGCGATAAGTCCCGACAGCACCAACTGCCCGGCCATCCGCGGCCCGGTGACCGTCCGCGCCGCGTACGGCGCCAGCAGCCCGAGGAACGCGATCGGCCCGGCGAGCGCCACCGCGGACCCGGCGAGCAGCGTCACCGCGCCCGCCACCGCGAACCGCACCCGCGTCGGCCGGTGCCCGAGCGCGCGGGCGCCGTCGTCGCCGAGCGCCAGCGCGGACAGCGGGCGGACGCAGGCGAAGGCGACGAGCAGCCCGACGGCGATCAGCGGCAGCAGCGGATACGTATCGGAGGTCTCGATCCCGGCGAGGGACCCGATCGTCCAGTAGCGGAACGTATCGAAGGTCGACTGGGTGCTGAGGAGGACGTACGAGGTCAGCCCGTGGAAGGTGGCGCCGAGCGCCGAGCCGGCCAGGACCAGTCGCAGCGGTGACCCGGCGGCCCGGCCGGTGGCCGCGAGCAGCAGCACCACCGAGCTGGCCGCCATGCCGCCGACCAGCGCCCAGAGCAGCATCGCGAAGGGCGATTTCACGCCGAAGTAGGTGAGGCCGAGGACGACGCCGAAGGCCGCGCCGTTGTTCACGCCGAGCAGTCCGGTCTCGGCGAGGGGGTTGCGGGTGACGGCCTGCAGCAGGCAGCCGGCGACGCCGAGGCTGACCCCCACCATGACGGCGGCGATGGTGCGCGGCAGCCGTACGTCCACCACCGCGAGCCGCAATTGCGCGTCGGCGCGGGCGGCGGGGTCGCCGAGGAGGTAGTCCCAGGCGCGGGCGAACGGGGAGGAGCCGGTGCCGATGAGGAGCGACAGGATCACCAGGACACCCAGCAGGGCGGTCAGTGCCAGCGCCGCCCAGAGGGTCGGGCGGTGGGCCTTCGCCGCGGCCGGTATCGGGGGGTCGGAACCGGCCCCGGGGGCCGCCTCCTCTTGCGCAACCAACATGAGGTTAGCCTAACCTAAGCTCGGTTCGGGGCTCCCGAGGGTGTCCGCACCCAGACCTTTACGGGTCTATTCGGCATGCCCGGAACCGGCCGAACGATCTTATCCACCCTCGAACTTGATGTCCGGAGAAGAACACATGTCGATGACCCGCCGCCCGCAGCGCTCCAGATTCGCCGCCGCTACGGCCCTGACCGCAGCCTCCGTGCTGGTACTTGCCGCCTGCGGCTCCGGGGACGACTCGTCCTCCGACTCCGGCAACGCGGCCGCCGAGGCCAAGAAGGTCTCCGTCACCGACGCCACCGGCAAGAAGGTCGAGGTGCCGGCCGCCCCGAAGAAGGTCATCGCGCTCAGCGAGATGGACCTCGACTCCTCCCTCGCCCTCGGCGTGAAGCCGGTCGGCCTGACCGCGGGCCGCGGCCAGAAGGGCGCGCCCGAGTACCTGGCCGACAAGGCGAAGGGCATACCCGTGGTCGGCGCCGTCACCGGGCCCGACATCGAGAAGGTCGTCCAGGCCAAGCCGGACGTCATCCTCGCCGGGCAGCTCGCCGACCAGCAGGTGCTCAAGCAGCTGCAGGAGGTGGCGCCGACCGTCGTCACCATCGACCGCAAGAAGGACTGGAAGAAGGCCCTCACCCTGACGGGCCAGGTGCTCGGGAAGTCCGGCGAGGCGAAGACCTTCCTCGCCGACTACGACACCAAGGTCGCCGAGGTGAAGAAGTCCCTCGGTGACAACGCCGGCGCCGACGTCTCCGTCGCCCGCTACTCCGCCAAGGGCACCGCCGTCATGCAGCAGGGCGTCTTCATCTCCGACGTCCTGAAGGACATGGGCTTCAAGCGCCCCGGCATCCAGAACAAGCCGGGCCAGGGCCACTCCACCCCGCTCAGCGACGAGGACCTGAAGCAGATCGACGCCGACTGGCTCTTCATCGGCACCCTCGCCTCCACCGGCAAGGACGCCTCGCTCTTCAAGGAGCTCAAGAGCAAGCCCGCATACAAGCAGCTGAGCGCGGTCAAGGACGGCCACACCACCGAGATCGACGGCTCGAAGTGGACCAGCCTCGGCGGCGCGCTCGCCTCCGTCTCCGTGCTCGACGACATCGAGAAGGCCATGGGGGACAAGTGACCGCAGCCGACGGTCTCTCGGGCAGGACCGCGCTGGTCACCGGCGCAGGCCAGGGCATCGGCGAGGCCGTCGCCCGCGCGTTCGCACAAGCGGGCGCGCGGGTGGTGGCCGCGGACCTCGCCCCTGCCGGGGTGAAGGCGCTGGCGGAGGAGTACGGAGAGTCGCGGGTGACCGCCCGTACCGTCGACGTCGCCGACGCGGCGGCCGTCGAGGAGCTGCTCACGGAGGTCGAGCGCACGCTCGGCCCGCTGGACATCCTCGTCAACGTGGCCGGGGTGCTGCGGCCCGCGCAGGTCGCGGAGCTCACGGACGCGGACTGGTCGCGCACCTTCGCGGTCAACACGACGGGCGTGATGAATACGTCCCGCGCGGCCTCGCGCCGGATGGTCGCGCGCGGCGCCGGGAGCATCGTGACGGTCGGCTCGAACGCGGCGGGCGTACCGCGGACGGGGATGGCGGCGTATGCCGCCTCGAAGGCCGCGGCGACGATGTTCACCAAGTGCCTCGGCCTGGAGATCGCCCGGAGCGGCGTGCGCTGCAATGTCGTCTCGCCCGGCTCGACGGACACCGCGATGCAGCGGCAGCTGTGGGACGGCGACGAGGTCCCGCGCGGCGTGATCGAGGGCGACCCGGAGTCGTATCGCACCGGGATTCCGCTGGGGCGGATCGCCGCCCCGGCGGATGTCGCCGAGGCGGTCGTCTTCCTGGCATCGGACCGGGCCCGGCACATCACGATGCACGACTTGTACGTGGACGGCGGCGCCACGCTGCGCGCTTGATCGAGCTGAGGCTGCGGGCAGGCGTCCCGCACGGCGGGTCCCGTCCGACCGAGGCCGGACCGCACCCGGCCGCCCGACCCGAGCCGCGACCGACGGCGCCGCAGGCCTGAGCGACTCGGCACCCGCTGACCACCCCCCACCTCCGGTGCATCGCACCGCGTGACGAACGGAGTTTCACGTGACCACCGCCCACGAGGTGCCCGCGCCGGCCGGCGCGCTCGGTGCCGTCGGGACCGCCACCTCGCTGCTGGAGGGGTACTCGCCCGGCGACAGCCGGTTCTTCGCCTCTCCGACGCGGACGCTGCTCGCGCACGGCGTACGGGACGAAGTGCCGCACGACGAGCGGCCGTTGGCCGAGCGCGTACGGGTCACGCTGGAAGCGCAACAGGCCCTCGGGGACCGGGACCCCGTGGTCGTCGGCTCCGTCCCCTTCGATCACGGCGCGCCCGCCGCGCTCGCCGTGCCGCAGGCGATCAGCTGGGCGCCCGCCCTGCGCGCCGACCCGCTCATCGCGCTGCCCGCCCCCGCCGCCGGGGGGACGGCGGGCTGGCGGCGGCGCGAGGTGCCGGCCGCGAGCGTCTACGGTGACTCCGTCGCCACAGCCGTAAAGCGCATGCAGGCAGGCGAGTTCGACAAGGTCGTCCTCGCCCGCACCCTGGAGCTCGAGCGCAACGCCCCCCTCGACCTCCCGGCGATGCTGCAGCGCCTCGCCCGCCGCGACCCCGAGGGCTACACCTTCGCGATGCCGACCGGCCCGGGCCGCACCCTCCTCGGCGCCAGCCCCGAGCTGCTGGTCTCCAGACGCGGCGACGCCGTCGTCGCCAACCCGCTGGCCGGCTCCACCCCGCGCAGCGCCGACCTCGCCGAGGACGTCCGCCGCGCCGCCGCGCTGCTGGAGTCCGCGAAGGACCTGCACGAACACGCCGTCGTCGTCGCCGCCGTGCGGGCCGCCCTCGCCCCGTACTGCGACCGCCTCGACGTCCCCGAGCGCCCCACGCTCGTCCGCACCGCCACCATGTGGCACCTCTCCACCACCGTCACCGGCGAGCTGCGGCAACCGGCCGCCTCCGCCCTGGAACTGGCCTGCGCCCTGCACCCCACCCCGGCCGTCTGCGGCACGCCGACCAAGGTCGCCCGCGATGTCATCGACGAGCTGGAGCCCTTCGACCGCGGCCACTACACCGGCATCGTCGGCTGGGGCAACGCTCAAGGCGACGGCGAGTGGGTAGTGACCATCCGGTGCGCGGAGGCTGCAGAGCGGCGGCTGCGGCTGTACGCGGGCGCCGGGGTCGTCGCCGCGTCCACGCCGGCGGCCGAGACCGCGGAGACGGCCGCCAAGTTCCGCACGTTCCTGGACGCCGTGGGGGGAAACGATGACTGACGCACCGCTCTGGCCGGACGAGTTCGCCGAGCGCTACCGGGCCGCCGGCTACTGGCGCGGCGAGACCTTCGGGCGGATGCTCCGCGACCGGGCCGCCGCCCATCCCGACCGCACCGCCGTCGTCGACGGCGACCGGCGCTGGTCGTACGGGGAGCTCGACACCCGAGCCGACCGGCTCGCCGCCGGGTACGCCGCCCGCGGCGTGCGTAAGGGCGACCGGGTCGTCGTGCAACTGCCCAACGTCGCCGAGTTCTTCGAGGTCATCTTCGCGCTCTTCCGGATCGGCGCGCTGCCGGTCTTCGCGCTGCCCGCGCACCGGGAGACGGAGATCCGGTACTTCTGCGAGTTCACCGAGGCGGTCGCGTACGTCTTCCCGGCCGAACCGGTCGCGGGTTTCGACTACCGCAAGCTGGCGGCGGACGTGCAGGCCCAGGTGCCCACCCTGCGGCACATCTGGACCGCCGGTGACCCGGACCTCCCCGCCGACTCCGCCACCGCGGAGGTCGACGTACCCGCCCCCGGCGACCTCGCCTTCCTCCAGCTCTCCGGCGGCTCCACCGGCGTCCCGAAGCTGATCCCGCGCACCCACGACGACTACATCTACTCGCTCTGGGGCTCCAACGAGCTCTGCGGCGTCGACGCCGACTCCGTCTACCTCGTCGCGCTGCCCGCCGCGCACAACTTCCCGCTCAGCTCTCCCGGTTCGCTCGGCGTGCTGTACGCGGGCGGCCGCGTCGTGATGTGCCCGCAGCCGGACCCGGAGACCGCCTTCCCGCTGATCGAGAAGGAGGGCGTCACCATCACCGGGCTCGTGCCGCCGCTCGCCCTGGTCTGGACGGAGGCGGGCCCGGCCACCTCGTACGACCTGAGCAGCCTCGATGTGCTGCTGGTCGGCGGCGCGAAGTTCAGCGAGGAGGCGGCCCGCCGGGTCACGCCTGCGCTCGGCTGCACGCTGCAGCAGGTCTTCGGGATGGCCGAGGGCCTGGTGAACTACACCCGGCTCGACGACCCGGTCGAGACGATCGTCACCACCCAGGGGCGGCCGATCTCCCCGGACGACGAGATCCGGATCGTCGACGACCACGACGTGCAGGTCGCCCCCGGCGAGACCGGGCACCTCCTCACCCGCGGCCCGTACACGATCCGCGGCTACTGGCGGGCGCCGGACCACAACAAGCGGTCCTTCACCGAGGACGGCTTCTACCGCACCGGTGACGTGGTGCGGATGACGGAGACCGGGCACCTCGTCGTCGAGGGCCGGGCGAAGGACCAGATCAACCGCGGCGGCGAGAAGATCGCCCCCGAGGAGGTCGAGAACGTCATCCTCGCCCACCCCGCCGTCCACGACGTGTCGGTGGTCGCCATCCCCGACGAGTACCTCGGCGAGCGCACCCTCGCGTACGTGATCGTCCGCGACGGCGCCGAGCAGCCCAAGCCCGTAGCCATCAAGAAGCATGTGCGCGAGCGCGGTCTCGCCGCCTACAAGGTCCCGGACAAGGTCGAGTTCGTGACCGCCTTCCCGCAGACCGGCGTCGGCAAGGTCAGCAAGAAGGACCTGCGCGCAGCGTCCGAAGCCGCCGCCGAGCCCCACCGAAAGGCCTGAACCACCATGGCCCTGCCCGCCATAGCCCCGTATCCGATGCCCACCGCGGCCGAACTGCCCGCGAACCGCGTCGACTGGACGGTCGACCCCGACCGCGCCGTGCTGCTCGTGCACGACCTGCAGAACTACTTCATCGGCGCCTTCACCCCGGGCACCGCGCCCCTCGACCCGCTGCTCGGCAACGTCGGCCTCCTCACCAAGGAGGCCCGCCGGATCGGCATCCCGGTCGTCTACTCGGTGCAGCCCGGCGGCCAGACCCCCACCCAGCGCGGACTGCAGCAGGACTTCTGGGGCCCGGGCCTCCCGGCCGGCGACCAGCCGAAGGCGGTGCCGGACGACATCGCGCCGGAGCCGGGCGACCACGTGCTCACCAAGTGGAAGTACAGCGCGTTCGTCCGCACCCGCCTCGCCACGAAGCTGCGTGAACTCGGCCGCGACCAGCTGGTGATCGCCGGTGTCTACGCGCACATCGGCGTCATGATGACCGCGTGTGATGCCTGGATGCAGGACATCCAGGCCTTCGTGGTCGCCGACGCCGTCGCCGACTTCTCCCGCGAGGACCACGACATGGCCCTGAAGTGGGCCGCGGGCCGCTGCGCCGTCGTCACCACCACCGCCTCGCTGCTGAAGGGAGACTGAGCCGCCATGCCGCTGACCGTGGAGCAGATCCGCGCGGACGTCGCCGACGTGCTCGGCGAGGAGCCGGACGACATACCCGTCGACGAGAACCTCGTCGACTACGGCCTCGACTCCGTCCGCATCATGTCCCTGCTGGAGCGCTGGCGCCGCGACCACGGCGTCGAGGCCAGCTTCGCCGACCTGGCCGAACAGCCGGCGGTGGAGGCGTGGGCGCCGATGCTGGGGGCGGCCGCGTGACCACCCTCGCAGAGCCGGCGGCCCACGAACTCCCGCTCACCGCCGCCCAGTCGGGCATGTGGTACGCCCAGGCCCTGGACCCGGAGAGCCCGGCGCAGAACACCGCCGAGTATCTGGAGATCCACGCCGCCGTCGACCCGCACGCCTTCGGCGAGGCGCTGCGGCGGGTGGCGGCGGAGGCGGACGCGCTGCGGGTGCGGATCGCGGACGGCCCTGACGGGCCGCGGCAGTGGTACGCGGCGCCGGCCGCCTTCCCGCTGGAGGTGCTCGACCTGGCCGAGGACGCGGCGCTCGCCTGGATGCGCGCCGACCTCGCCCGCCCCTTCGACCTCGCCGCCGAGCCGCCGTTCCGGCACGCGCTGATCCGGGTGGGGGAGCGGCGCTGGTTCTGGTATCAGCGGGTGCACCACATCGTCATGGACGGCTACGGCTATTCGCTGCTGGCCCGCCGCACCGCCGAGGCCTACACGGCACTTGCCGCCGGCGCCGACCCCGGCCCGTCGCCGTTCGGCTCGCTCGCGGACCTCGTCGCCGAGGACGCCGCGTACCGCGCCTCCGACGCCTTCGCGGCCGACCGCGAGCACTGGGCCGCGGCCTTCGCCGACCACCCCGAGGTGATCACGCTCGCCGGCCGCACCGCCCTGCCGTCCCGCACCTTCCTGCGCCGCTCCGCGCACCTGGACCCGGAGGCGACGGACAAGCTCAAGGCGGTGGCCGGCTCCGTCCGCGCCACCTGGCCCGAAGTCCTCATCGCCGCCCAGGCGTTGTACGTATCACGGGCCACCCGCACCACCGACGTCGTCCTCGGCCTGCCGATGATGGGCCGCATGGGCTCCGCCGCCCTGCGCATCCCCGGCATGGTCATGAACGTCCTGCCGCTGCGCCTGACCGTCACCCCCGACGCCACCTTCGCCGAGCTCACCCGCCAGGTCGTCCTCGGCATCCGCGCCGCCCGCAAGCACCAGCGCTACCGCTACGAGGACATCCGGCGCGACCTCGGCCTGCTGGGGGAGGGGAGGGCGCTGACGGGGCCGCTGGTGAATGTCATGCCCTTCGACTACGACCTCACCTTCGCCGGCGCCCGCGCCGATGCCCACAACCTGTCCGCCGGCCCGGTCGAGGACTTGACGGTCAACGTCTACGACCGCACCGACGGCCGCGGCCTGCGCATCGACTACGACGTCAACCCGGCGCTGTACGCCGACGCCGAGGTGGCCGCGCACCAGGAGCGCTTCCTCGACCTGCTCGGCCGCCTGGCCGTCGCCGACCCGCACGCTCGTCTTTCGGAGCACGGCATCGCGACGGAGCTGGAACGGGCGGAGGTGCTGCTGAAGTTCAACGACACCGCCCGCCCGGTGCCGCCCACCACCCTCGTCGGCCCGATCGAGGCCCGGGCGATGCGCACACCACACGCCACGGCGGTGGTGCACGGCCTCGACGCCCTCACCTACGCCCAGCTCGACGCCCGCGCCAATCAGCTCGCCCGGCATCTGGCGACTCTGGGCGTACGCCCCGGAGCCCTGGCCGCGGTCGCCGTGCCGCGCTCGCTCGACCTGGTGGTCACGCTGCTCGCGGTGCTCAAGGCGGGCGGCGCGTATCTGCCGCTCGACCCGGACTATCCGGCGGCGCGGCTGGCGTACATGCTCGAGGACGCCGCGCCCGCGTGCGTCATCACGGACGTGGCGGACCGGCTGCCGGACACCGCCGGCGTGCCGCAGGTGGTCCTGGACGGCCTCGACCTGAGCGCGTATCTGACGATCAACCCGCCGCGCGCGCTGACTCCGCAGCACCCGGCGTACGTCATCTACACCTCCGGCTCGACCGGCCGCCCGAAGGGCGTGGTCGTCCCGCATTCGGCGATCGACAACCGGCTGCGGTGGATGCAGGCGGAGTACGGCCTGGAGCCGTCCGACCGGGTGCTGCAGAAGACTCCGTCGGGCTTCGACGTCTCCGTGTGGGAGTTCTTCTGGCCGCTGCGCGAAGGCGCGACGCTGGTCGTCGCGGACCCGGGCGGGCACCAGGACCCGGACTATCTGGCCCGTACGATCCGCGAACAGGCCATCACCACCTGCCACTTCGTGCCGTCGATGCTGCAGGTCTTCCTGGGCGCGGCGGAGGCTGCCGGGGCCGCGGGGCCGCTGCGCCGGGTCTTCTGCAGCGGTGAGGCGCTGCCGCGGGAGACGGCGGCGGACTTCCACCGGGTGCTCCCCGGGGTACCGCTGCACAATCTCTACGGCCCGACCGAGGCGGCGGTGGACGTCACGTACCACGCCTGTGAGCCGGGGTCTTCGGGCCCGGTGCCGATCGGCCGGCCGGTCTGGAACACCCGCCTGTACGTCCTCGACGAGGCGGGGCAGCCCTGCCCGCCCGGGGTGCCCGGCGAGCTGTACCTCGCGGGCGCGCAGCTGGCGGACGGCTACCTCGGGCGGCCCGAGCTGACGGACGAGCGCTTCGTGCCCGATCCGTACGGGCCCCTCGGCACCCGCATGTACCGCACCGGTGACCTGGCACGGTGGACGGCGGACGGCGAGGTCGAGTACCTCGGCCGCACCGACCACCAGGTGAAGCTGCGCGGCCTGCGCATCGAACTGGGCGAGATCGAGGCGGCGCTGGCCGCCGACGACACCGTCAACGGAGCGGGTGTGCTGGTGCGCGAGGACCGGCCGGGCGACCAGCGCCTGGTCGGCTACGTCACCGGCTCCGACGCCGACCCGAAGGCGCTGCGCGAGCGCCTCGCGGCGAGGCTGCCGGAGTACATGGTGCCGGGCGCGATCGTGGTCCTCGACGCCTTCCCGCTGAGCCCGAACGGCAAGCTGGACCGCAAGGCGTTGCCCGCGCCGTCGTACGAGGGTGCTGCCGCCCGCGCGCCGCGCACGCCCCTCGAAGAGACCCTCACCCGGCTCTTCGCGGAGGCGCTCGGCCTCGACCGGGTCGGGGTGGAGGACGCGTTCTTCGACCTGGGCGGCACCTCGCTGCTCGCCGCCCGGCTGGTGACCAGGCTGCGCGAGACGCTGGGCGCGGAGCTGACGATCGGCACGCTCTTCCAGGCGCCGTCGCCCGCCGCCCTCGCCGCCCGCCTGGAGGAGGGCGGGGCCGCCGACGACGCGCTCGGGGTGCTGCTGCCGCTGCGCGCCACGGGCTCGCGCACCCCGCTGTTCGCGCTGCACCCGGCGGGCGGGCTGAGCTGGTGCTACTCGGCGCTGCTGGCGCGGCTCGACCCGGAGCAGCCGGTATACGGGCTGCAGGCGCGCGGCCTGACGGGGGTCGGTGAACTCCCGCGCACGCTGGAGGACATGGCCGCCGACTACGCCGCGCAGATCCGCTCCGTGCAGCCGCACGGCCCGTACCGGCTGCTCGGCTGGTCGGTCGGCGGCGTGGTCGCGCAGGCGGTCGCCGTGCGGCTGCGGGAGGCGGGGGAGCGGGTGGAGCTGCTGGCGCTGCTGGACGCGTACCCGTCCGATCAATGGCGCGGTCTTGCCGTACCCGTCGAGGCGGACGCGCTGCGGGCGCTGCTGCGGATGGCGGGCTTCGACCAGGAGGGCGAGCTGACCACGGAGGGCGTGCTGGCGACGCTGCGCCGCGAGGGCAGCGCGCTGGCGGGTCTGTCGCAGCGGACGCTGCGGGCGGTGCTGGACATCGTCGTGAACAACGCCCGGCTGATGCGCGAGCACGACACGCGGGTCTTCGACGGCGACGCGCTGTTCTTCACGGCGGCGGCGCCGCGGGAGGAGGACTGGCTGACCCGGAAGGCGTGGGCGCCTTACATCGGCGGGACGCTGGAGAACCACGACATCGACTGCCTGCACCAGGAGCTGACGCAGCCGGAGCGGATGGATGAGATCGCGGAGGTGCTGCGGGCGCGGCTGCGATGATTTTTTACGGGCCCGCGGGTCTACCCTTCCGTACGCGATCACCGAAACGTGAGGGGCAGGGGTAGAACCATGGGGCAGCTGCTGCGAGTGCAGAACTTCACCGTCTCCAGTGACGGCTACGGCGCCGGCGAGGGCCAGAGCCTGGAGCGGCCGTTCGGTCACGCCGACCCCGGAACCATCATGAGCTGGGCCGGTGCCACCGCGAGCTGGCCGGGCCGCACCGACGCCGGGGGCAGCCGCGGCCTGGACGACTACTTCACCCGCGACTTCGGCAATAACATCGGCGCGGAGATCATGGGCCGCAACAAGTTCGGTCCGCAGCGCGGGCCCTGGGAGAACGAGGAGTGGCAGGGATGGTGGGGCGACGAGCCGCCATTCCACACGCCGGTGTTCGTCATGACCCACCACGCCCGACCCTCCTTCACGCTCTCCGACACGACGTTCCACTTCGTCGACGGCACCCCGGCCGCCGTCCTCGCGCAGGCGAAGGAGGCGGCCCAGGGCCAGGACGTGCGCCTCGGCGGCGGCGTCGCGATCAACCGCGCCTTTCTCGACGCCGGCCTCGTCGACACATTGCACGTGGCGGTGGCTCCGGTGAAACTCGGCTCCGGGGAGCGGCTGTGGGAGTCCCCGGAGGAGCTGGACGACCGCTTCCACCACGACGTGGTGCCCAGCCCGAGCGGCGTGACGCACCACCTGTTCTGGCGGAAGTGAGCCGGCGCCCCCTCCGGGTCAAGGCATAGCCGGTCCAGGCGTCATGCCAGGCAGCGGGCCGTCGACCTGCGGCTTCGCATACGCGTCGCTCTCGGGCGCATCGCGGTCGTAGGCACACGGCCCGCTACTGCCGCCGTCAAAGCGCCCGCCACCCGATGCCTTCCAGTGAAAGCTCTGCCGCTCCTCGGCGTCGCCGGTCCCACGGCGTGCGTACAAGTCGCGGAAGCCGCCCGAGTGGCTCGACTCGACCTTCCACCCGTCCTTCTCGAGCTTCCGCTCGACCCGCCGCAGCGCCGCCACGGCTTGGTCCTCCGGCACCTTGTCGAGGGCCCATTCGTAGCTGAGGGAGTACGCCCCCTGCTGCGGTTTGTCGTTGATGCTCTCCAGGCCGTCGGGATAGCAGTACGAGGAATCCATGCGGGCGTCCCGCCCCGGTGCGCGGTCGAAGCCCAGGACCTCGTACGCCTGTTGCGCCCGGCCGTGCACGCGCTTGGCCATGGTGTCGGGCGCGACCGTCGGATAGTCCTCGGGCGTGTTGCTCTGGACGTTCACCACCACGATGAACCCGACGACGAAGAGCACCGGCACGGCGATCAGCACGAGGCAGCCGGCCCCGAGAGCGGCGGCTGTCCCGCCCTGCTTAGTCATGATCGAAGGCTATGGCCGGCCCGGCGGTGCGTGGGACCCGTGATCGTCCTCACTGGGCTCTGAGTACGGGTACTTAATATGGCGTGAACCTGCCATTGCGCGAGGCAGGGGGGTGCGGTTATGTGTGCCTGGCGAATCCCCCTGCGACCAGGGGAGTTGTGATCCGCACTACCTGTTCTTGTCCGTGATCCGGTCAACGAAAGGTCTGGTGCACCACGATGAGAAGCGTCCCCCTCCGCCGCGCGACAGTGATCGTCGCCGCGGTGGCTGCCGCGTTAGGGCTTCAGTTCGCGGCCGTCCCCAGTGCACACGGTGCCACCGCTCCTACCGGCGACGTCCGGTCCGCTCCCGCCGATACCGCGATTCCCGGAAAGTGGCTCGTGGTGCTGAAGAACGGTGAGGTCAGCAAGAAGAACACCGCTTCCGCGGCGCGTGAGCTCACCGAGAGCGCCGACGGCACGCTCGGGCGCGTCTACCGCGAGGCCCTGCGCGGGTTCTCCGCGAAGCTCAGCAAGGCCGAAGCGGCCCGGCTCGCCCGGGATCCGCGGGTCGACTACGTCGAGCAGGACCAGGTCATGCGCGTCGCCGACACGCAGAACAACGCCACCTGGGGCCTGGACCGCGTCGACCAGCGCGATCTGCCCCTGAGCTCCACCTACACGTACAACAGCACCGCGTCGAACGTCACGGCGTACATCATCGACACCGGAATCCGCACCGCCCACGGCGAGTTCGGCGGCCGCGCCACGGTCGGCACCGACACCGTCGGCGGCGGTCAGAACGGGCAGGACTGCCAGGGTCACGGCACCCACGTCGCCGGCACCGTCGGCGGGCAGACCTACGGCGTCGCCAAGGCCGCCAAGCTCGTCGCCGTCCGCGTCCTGGACTGCAACGGCTCCGGCTCCACCTCCGGCGTCGTCGCGGGCATCGACTGGGTGACGGCGAACGCGGCCAAGCCCGCCGTCGCCAACATGAGCCTGGGCGGCGGCGCGAGCACCACGCTCGACAACGCCGTCAAGCGTTCCATAGCCGCGGGCATCACGTACGCCATCGCCGCCGGCAACGGCAACATCTTCGGCTGGCCGCAGAACGCCTGCAACACGTCCCCGGCCCGCGTCCCCGAGGCGGTCACCGTCGGCGCCACCGACCGTAACGACCGCCGCGCCTCCTGGTCCAACTACGGCACCTGCCTGGACCTGTTCGCGCCGGGCGTCAGCATCACCTCCGCCTGGAAGGACAGCAACACCGCCACCAACACCATCTCCGGTACGTCGATGGCCACCCCGCACACCGCGGGCGTCGCCGCCCTCTATCTGGCCACGCATGCCGGCGCCACGCCGGCCCAGGTCAGAGACGCGCTGGTGAACGGCTCCACCCCGAACAAGGTGCAGGACCCGCGCACCGGTTCACCGAACCGGCTGCTGTACTCCCTGCTGTGAGCGACACGGCGGCCCGGCCCCGTAAGCCGGTCCGGGCCGCCGTCAGCCAGGACCCTCTCGCGGCTCCAGCAGCCGCAGCACCCCCGAGCGCAGCGCCGGCACCGCCTCGGCTGCCGTCATACGACCGGCGTTGATCTCCTCTCCAGCCGCATGACTCAGCGCGATGACCGCCGCCACCTGCCAGGACACCGGCGGCGTCGGATCGAAGTCGCCGTTCTCCCGCCCGCGCCGCAGCACCCCCGCGATGCGGTCGGCGATCGGCTGATGGCGGGCCCGGTCCCGCTCGGCGGGTGCCGGGTGTTCGGCGAGCCGGCCCAGGGCCGGGTACGCGTCCAAGGCGTGCCATGCCGCGTCCAGCAGGCGCAGCAGCGCCTCCGGCGCCGGCCCCTCGTCGGCCGTGGCCGCGTCCATCGCCTCGGTCACCAGCTCCGCCATCCGGTCGACGACCGCCGCGAGGAGTGCGTTCCGCGAGGGGAAGTGCGCGTAGACGGTCTGGCGGGTGACCCCGGCGGCGGCCGCGACGGCCGCCATGCCCGCGTCGGGACGTTCGCCGAGGAGCTGAAGTGCCGCGTCGAGCACGGCGGCGCGGCTGCGTTCGGCGTCGGCGCGGCGGCGGGCCGGAGGCGTCAACTCTTACACCTTGTCAAAATTGAGGACACGCTCATATCTTACACGGTGTAAGAGTTCGAGAGTTCGCCGTTGCTGGACGGAGCATCATGAAGCCCTTGGCGCAGAGCACCCCCGAGCAGTTCATCGCCGACTTCTTCGCCACCCTCCACCAGGAGGTCGTCGTGGGCGACCATGACCCGGCGCCCGCGCTGGCCCGCTTCTACGCCCCGGACATCGTGATGGTCAGCGACGGCATCCACCTCGACTGGGACCGGCTCGTCGCCCATATCCGGCCCGTCCGCCGCAACCTGGTGGCGGACGGCGAGCCGCGCTTCGAGGTGCACGAGGCCATCGCGGACGGCGACCGGATCGCGGCCCGGCTCACCATCCATGCGACGACCCGCAAGAAGCGGATCTCGACCGAGTGCATCGGGTTCTACGACTTCCTGCCCGACGGCCGACTGCACCGTTCTTGCGGGTTCACCCGCACCATCAAGGGAGACTGATGCGCACCGGCTACGAAGTCGCCTGAGCCCCGGCAGGCTTGGGCAGGGAGCAGCCGGCCGCGTTGAGGTCGATCTTGTTGCCCGCGCCGACGCACGGCACGACCGTGTACGTCTGCTGGCCGTAGCCGATGCCGTGGTGGACGGTCACGGTGCCGTTCTCGTCGACCTCACAGGGGTTGTTGAGGGTGCACTCCTGGCCGTCCTCGTTGAGGGTGTTGTTGACGGCGACCACCTTGCCGGTGGCGTCGTCGACGACCGGGGAGCCGGATGTGCCGCCGATGGTCTTGCAGGCGGAGGTGTAGCGGACCGAGTCCTTCCAGGTCCAGTCGGCCTCGCGGAGCTGGTGGGCGAAGCCGTCGATCGCGCAGCTGTAGGTCTGCTTCCAGTAGCCGGAGACCACGGTGATCGCGGAGCCCTGGGCGGGGTGGTCGGCGGACAGTTCGAGGGGCTTGATGCCGTAGTCGCTCTCGATCTGCTGGTAGCTGCTGGTGAGTTCGTACAGCGAGACGTCGGTGTCCGTCATCGTGCCGTACGCGACCTTGCTCGCCTTCACCACGCCGACCTCGTTGCCCGAGGCGTCGAGCAGGTCGAAGGTGCGGCCGGAGGGCTGGTCGACGACGACCTCGCCGGGTCCCGGCATCCCGCCCTCGAGGCAGTGGCCGTTGGACATGACGAGCGCGGGGTCCGTCGGCTGCGAGTCGGGCACGCGTATGACGGAGCCCGAACAGTTGCTGAGCGCGACGGTGCCGGCGAAGCCGGCGGCCTCGGGGCCGGTTTCGCCCCGGTTGTCGGCGAGTGCGGGCGCCGCGCCCGCTCCGATCAGGAGCAGGCTCGCGGCGAACGCACCGACGAGAGGTTTCTTCATGTGGGGGTCCTCTCTGTCGCCGGGTGTCTTGTCACACCCGGCTTTGTCATGAGCATTCTGATGGCCCCGGGTGCTCGCGACAACAGGGCCCCGACCAGGGCGAATTGGCGTATGGACGGCCCTACGCGCCGATGGGAGGCTGGGCAGCGCCAGAGAAGTGGCCCGGTTTTCCTGTGGGGGGTGAACGGCCATGGCGGAGCCTCATGAAGTACTCACGCTGGAAGAGCTGAACGAGGAAGAAGCGGCGGAAAGCATCGAAGTCGGTGCCGACGAGCCGACCGAAGCGCCGGATCCGGAGGACGAGGACGACGCCGTCGGCGTCGAGCTCGCGGACGACGACGAAATGGAACTCATCGCCACCGAGACCGAAGGTCGAGAGGGTGGGGAAGATGGTGTTTAGCACCTCCGCCCCGAGGGAGCGGGTGAAGTTCGGGTCCGTAACGCTGAACCGGCGCAGCATCTGCATGCTGCGGGAAGCGGAACGGATCGGCGGGTTCAAGCTCCGTATCGTCCAGGGGTCGTTCAACCGGGGCGCCGTACCGGCGTCGGCGGGCACGCACGACGGCGGCGGGGCCATGGACGTGAGCGTGCGCGGCCTGACCAGGGAGCAGATCAGGCATCGGGTCGTATCGCTGCGCAAGGCGGGCTGGGCGGCCTGGCGCCGGACATCACCACCGTTCAACGGCCCGCATATCCACGCGATCGCCGTCGGGGACCCGGATCTCTCGGCGGGGGCGAAGCGTCAGGTCACCGACTACAAGAACCACAAGAACGGGCTCGCCGGTCACGGCCCCGACCCCGATCCCCGCGTCGATCCGAAATTCTTCTCGGCGGCATTCCTGGCGCGTTACGTGACGCGCCCGGGAGTGAAGCCCTTCGCCGACGCGTCCATTCTCGCCTTCGCCTCCAAGCGATTCGAGACGACGAAGCGGCAATTCACGTCGGCGAGTTCGCGGCGGCATATCGAGCTCGTGCAGGGGGCGCTGAAGGAGGTCGGGCTGTATCCGTTCCGGGTCGACGGGGAGTGGGGTCCCCGTACCCATGAGGGCTACCGCAACTGGCGCACCCGGCTCGGCGTGAAGAACGCCACCGGCGTCGTCGGCCGTCCGGGCCTGGAGGCCCTCGGCCGCAAGACCGGCAATTTCCGGGTCAAGGCCTGAGCCGGGGGACGACGCGCCGGCCGCGCTCCATCACGGTGGCCAGCCGGGAGCGCGGCTGCCAGTCACGCCCGTTCGGCAGGCTCCAGCCGCGCCGGACGGCCAGCACCCGGAAGACCAGGCTGACGACAATGCCGAGAATGATGCCGAGGGCGGGCGCGTCCAGGTAGGAGCAGAGCACCATGATCGCGGCGGTGATCATCGCGACGGTCGCGTACATCGCGTTGCCGCCGAACACCGCCGGGATCCGCCCCAGCATCAGATCCCGGGCGACGCCGCCCCCGACGGCGGTCATCGTGCCGAGCAGCACCGCGGGCAGCCAGCCGAGCCCGGCGGCGAGGGTCATATGCGCGCCGGTGACGGCCCAGAAGCCGATGACGGCGGCGTCGAGCACGGTGAACAGCCGGTCCCACGCGTGCTGGCTGATGCTGATGACGAACGCGATGAGCGACCCGGCGATGGCGGTCGGCAGATAGGCGACGTCGGTCAGGGCGACGGGCGTGCCGTGCTGCAGAAGCACGTCGCGCACCAGACCGCCGCCGAGCCCGGACACGATGCCGACGGCCAGGAAGCCGAAGAGATCAAGCCGCTCGACGCGGGCGATAGCACCACCGAGCAGGGCGGAAGCGAAGACTCCGGCGAGGTCCAGATAGCGCGTGGCCACATCGAGCGAGTGGCTGCTGAGTAGATCCGTCACGCCGCCCATCCTTGGCGGAAGACCACGCGAAGGCGAGCAGGCACCCCCGGTCGAGGCTAAAGAATGCGGCCGCGTTCCCGGAGCAGGATCTCGCGGATGCGGCGTGCGCGGTCCTCGCGATACGGAATGTCACGCAGGTGGTGTTCCAGGAGATCGGCCGAGGCCGAGTCCAGGGCGCGAGGGGCATATCTGAGCTGCTTGTCCAGCGCTTGCAAAGCCCAGTACTGCCCGAAGGGCTTGTCCTCCTCGGTCACTGCCGTCGCAAGGCGGGGAATGAAGGAGGGATTCCCGCCTGCGTAGAGCGCGGCGTAGCCGGCGAGCCGGAGCCCGCGGTCGGCGGATTCCAGATACGGAGCCGGGTCGAAGCCCTGGCGTTGCTGGATTTCGTCGGTGAGCCGGCGGACGATGTCAGTCATGGCGTTGGTCCGCTCGGTCCCGCTCGGCATCTCGTGCCGGATCCGGTTGTACTCGCGGGCGAGCTCCTCGATTGCGTCCACGGCCGGTGGCGGCGGCTCCTCATCGGGTGGCAGGAGGGCGCGGACCTGGTTCAATGCCTCGTAGAGGTCCGACTGCAACTCCCGCATGTCGTCGCTGAGCTCCTGGCTGGTGAATTCGTTCTCCCTGACCTGCTCCTGGGTGCGTCTGAACTGCCCTTTGACGGTGAGCCCGAGGACCGACACCTCGGCGAAGAGGACCGCCAGCAGGGCGACCACGGCGAGACCCACGGCGACCACCGGCGGGTCCGCCGCCGATGCGTGCCGGCAGACGGTGACCACTGAGCCATTGCGGGTCAGCTGCTGATCGCAGATCTCGACGAAGAAGAATGTCGCCGCCAATGCGGTCAGCAGCAGGCCGGCGATCGAACCGACTGCCCACTTGATCTTGTCTTCGCGCGTCAGTGCCACGGTGCCCCTCCGGAATCATTCGGAGTGGTGCGTGGCAATGACCATAGGCCGATGGGCGTTCCGGCACATGGGCCGTTCGGTGCCGGCTAGCGAGGAACTCCCAGCAGTTCACACAGCCCGTCGGCCAGCTCCGTGCGCCAGCACAGGTAGTCGTGGCCGCCGTTGAACTCGCGGTAGCGGGCGTCGTCGTAGCCCTTTGCGGTGAGGGTGTCGTGGAGGCGGCGGCAGGCGGGCAAGGCGACCCACTCCTGTTCGCCGGCGGAGAGGCGGAAGCGGACCGGGAGGCGGGGGGCCTCGGCGAGGCGGGCGGTGAGCCACTCGGCGCCGGGGCCGTTGG
This sequence comes from Streptomyces coryli, assembly GCF_011044975.1. Lineage (GTDB taxonomy): Bacteria > Actinomycetota > Actinomycetes > Streptomycetales > Streptomycetaceae > Streptomyces > Streptomyces coryli. The sequence continues at coordinate 25,554 of NZ_JAAKZV010000028.1, forward strand.
GCCACCAGAAGGAGCCGGACTGGGCGAGCACCGCGCCGAAGCGGTGCGGGGCCGCGTAGCCCGCGTACGCCGCGGTCAGGCCGCCGAGGCTCTGGCCTGCGGCGATCGTACGGGCCGGGTCGGTGGTGAGCGGGAGGCGGGACGCGGCCCAGGGGAGCAGCTCGTCGGTGAGGAAGCCGAGGAAGCGCTCGTTGCAGGTGAGCTCGTCGTAGCGGGTGTCGGCGCCGAGGGACTCGGGCAGCAGGGCGGCGAGCGGGGGGATGCGGCCGTCGGCGATGAGGTTGTCGAGGAGGGCGGCCACGTCCAGGCCCGGCTGCCACATCTCGCCGTCGAGGAGGACGAGGAGGGGGAGCGGGTCGGTGTCCTCGCCTGGCGGGGCCGCATGCTCGCCAAGCGGCTCGGCGTGGTCGCCCTGCGGCTCGGCGTGCTCGCCCGCCGGCTCGTACAGCCAGACCCGCCGCTCATTGCCGAGCAGCGCGCTGGCGACCGTGTGCTCGGTGACCCTGCCGCGGGGTGTGCCGGGCCGGCGCTGCCAGTCGGTGGCGCGGGGCGCGTCGGGGAGTTCGACGTACGGGACCGGCGGCCCGCCCCACCGGGGGGCCAGGGTGCGGGAGTTGTACGGGTCGGGTCGGTGCTGGGTGCGCAGCCAAGGCCAGTACGCCTGGCTGTCGGGCGCCGGCCCGTCGCCCTCGTCCACGGCGAGCGTGTACGTGGCGCGCCAGTCGCGCCGCATCCGTATCGACCAGTGCCAGACACCGGTGCCGGGGACGCGCGCCATCAGATTGCCGCCGGGGTCGCGCGGGTCGGCGAGCTTGTTTGGTGTGACCAGCACCGCCCGGGTCGTGTCCGTACCGCGCCAGAGGAAGGTGACGACCGCGTCGCCGTCGCCGGCCGGCTCGACGAGGGGCGTCCCGGCCCGGGCCGCCTCTCGCCAGAACGCGTCCTCGGTGAGCTCGCCGCGCTCCAGCCGGGCGACGAGGTCGCCGGCGGCCCGCGGCACGGGCTGCGGCCGCGGGATACGGGGCGGGTGCCGCTTGGCGGGCGGGGCGGCGGACGGTGCCGGCGCGGGCATGCGGCCTCCGGGGAGCGGCAGGGGAGAAAGGCTGGCAGTTACGGTAAGGCTTACCTTACTCAGCCGCCGATCTTTTGCGAAGGCGGCCCGGTGCTGCTTCCGTGAGTAGTGGCGTAAGGAGGACACCTATGTCCGCCGACGGAACTGCAAACGCAAGCACCACGGCGCCGCCACGAGGCGCCAAGCAGACCTATCAGACCCCGCTCCAGCGCTTGGCGAAGGGCGCCTGGCACACGCTGCTCATCGCCGGCATCCTGGCCCTCATCCTCGGCATCATGACGCTGGTGTGGCCCGGGCCGACGCTGCTGGTCGCGGGCATCTTCTTCGGCGCGTATCTGCTGGTCACCGGCATCGCCCAGCTGATCGCCGCGTTCGGTACGCACACCACGGCGGCGATGCGGGTGCTGGCCTTCGTCAGCGGCGCGCTGTCGATCCTGCTGGGCCTGCTGTGCTTCCGCAGCGCGCTGCAGTCCATCCTGCTGCTGGCGATCTGGATCGGCATCGGCTGGCTCATCCGCGGCATCACCGAGACGGTGGCCGCCATCCAGGACGAGGACATGCCGGCCCGCGGCTGGCAGATCGCGCTCGGCATCATCAGCGTGCTCGGTGGTGTGGTGCTGCTCGTGTCGCCGTTCGAGTCGATCGCCGTGCTGACGATCGTCGCCGGCGCCTGGCTGGTGGCGATGGGCATCATGGAGATCGTGACGGCGCTGAAGCTCCGGCACGACGTGAAGACGGGCCACCTGTCGCAGGCCGAGGTGCGCAATCTGCGGGCGGTGGACGACGCGGTGTCACATACGGGCACTGGAGCGACCGGGACGACCGGGACCACCGCGAGCGCCGGCACCACGGTGCCGGTCGACAAGACCACCACCGCGGCTCCGCCCGACGAGGGCCGGCGCGCCGCCTGACCCGTACGACGGACGGCGGGGCCGCCGCTCAGCCCGGCAGCTGCCCCGCCTCGTCCGGATCCGGATCCCGATCCGGATGCGCTGCGCGCCACGCCGCGATCGACCGATTCCACTCCTCGCCGGAGAGAGCCGTGAGCGACGCCGGGAACAGCCCGTCCTCCTCCTTCGCGATGTGATGGTGCAGTTCGTCGAAGGCCTCGAAGAGCTTCTTGCGGTCGGCCGCGTCATCCGGATCCGCCGTGTCGAGCAGTTCCGCGAGCTCGCGGTGCTCCCGCATCAGTGCGGCAATGTAATCCGCGTATTCGGGATCACCCCGCATCACCGCGAAGAGCCCGTCCTCCTCGCCCCGCCAATGCGCCTGCAGGATCGTCGCCATGGCCCGCACCAGTTCCCGCACCCGCGCTGTCTCGCCGCGATCGAAGGCCCGCTCGGCATCTCCGGCGAGATCCTTCACCTGATCGTGCTCGGCGATGAACTCCTTGATGAGCGGAATCTCCCGGCAGCCGCAGTAGTGGCACATCCGGACAAAATAGCGGGTGCAGCCAGTGCGGAGCTGCACCCGCGGAGCGGACGTGTCTCTAGACGGTGAGCACCTCCTGGATTCGTTGAGGACGTCTCCAGAGGGTGGCGGTCGCGGCAATCCGGTCAGGGGCGTCCGCCTTGGTCATTGAGGTCCGCCCACCGCTGCTGCGCCCGGTCCGACCAGCGGTCGTGCAGTTCGTGGAAGCGGGCGGAAGCCGTGCGGCCCGTCCATTGCGGAGGCAGGAGTTCGTCCGGGAGTTGCGGGTCGAGGAACGGGAAGCGGCGCCATTCGTGGACGAGTCGGGTCTGGGCCGCGAGCAGCGCGTCGCCGCTGCCGGGTCGGGCGACCCCCGCGAAGGCCGCCAGAAAGTCCTCGTAGCGGTGCGCCACCGCGTCCAGGTCCCAGGCACGGCGTACCAGCGACGCCTCCTCCCCGACGCCCGCGAACGGGCCCGTGAAGGAGAACGCCGACGCGCCGAGACCCAGCTCCGCCACCACCTCCTTCACCTCCGCCTCACGCTCGGCGTGCGGCGTGACCCACAGGCCCTGCGCCGGATTGCCGAGACCGGCCCAGGTGAGTTTCGTCTGCAGCCGGTGGCGCAGGCTGCGCTGCGACTCCGGGACCGTCACGGTCAGCACCAGCCAGCGGCCGTCCCAGGCCTGCCGCTCGGTGCCCAGCGCGTAGATCCGCTCGGCGCCCTCGGACAGCAGCCGGCGGCCGCGGGCGGTGAGCGACCAGCGCACCCGGCGGCCGTCCCGTTCGCCGGCGAGCCAGCCGTCCGCGGCGGTACGGGAGAGGGCCTGGCGGGCCGTCTTCTCCTCGACGCCGAGGGAGCCGAGCAGGCGGACCAGCGCCGACGTCCACGCCGGCCCGTTCGGGAGCACGAACTCGCCGAGCGCGGTGAGGAGCAGCGAACGGGCGCTGGAGCGCGGGGAATTGGTCTCGGGCATGCCCGATAGTCTACAGACTCTTGACGCCGCGTCGTAGAAACGTGGATCGTCGTAGCCATGGACGGCATGGAGGTTTCCTTCGACACCCACCCCGACCGCTACCGCCACTGGAAGCTCACCGTCGACGGCGAGGTGGCCCACCTGGTGATGGACGTCGCCGAGGACGGCGGCCTCGTCCCGGGATACGAGCTGAAGCTCAACTCCTACGACCTCGGCGTCGACATCGAGCTCTACGACGCCGCCCAGCGGCTGCGCTTCGAGCATCCCGGCGTGCGGGCCGTGGTCGTCACCGGCGGCAAGGACAAGATCTTCAGCGCCGGCGCGAACATCCGGATGCTCGCCCAGTCGCCGCACGAGTGGAAGGTGAACTTCTGCAAGTTCACGAACGAGACGCGGTGCGGCATCGAGGACGCCACCGAGCACTCGGGCCAGCGCTGGATCGCCGCCCTCAACGGGACGGCGTCCGGCGGCGGTTACGAGATCGCGCTGGCCTGCGACGCCATCCTGCTGGTCGACGACCGCAGCTCCGCCGTATCGCTGCCGGAGCTCCCGCTGCTCGGCGTGCTGCCCGGCACGGGCGGCCTGACCCGGGTCGTGGACAAGCGCGGGGTGCGGCGGGACCTGGCCGACTACTTCGCCACCAAGACGGAGGGTGTCCGCGGCCCGCGGGCCGTCGAATGGGGCCTGGTCGACGAGTCCGTGCCGCGCCGGGATTTCGACGCGGCAATCGAGCGACACGCCGCGCAGGCGGTCGCGGAGTCAGCGCGACACGCCGACGGGCCAGGGGTGGAACTCACCCCGCTGCGCCGGGAGTCGAGCGCCACCGGCCTCTCCTACGACCACGTGCGCGCCACGTACGACCGCGACCGGCGGCTCGTCGAGATCACCGTCGCCGGGCCTGATGCGCCCGCGCCGACGGAGCCCGCCGACGCCGTCGCGCAAGGCGCCGGCTACTGGCCGCTCGCCGTCACCCGCGAGCTCGACGACCTCGTCCTCCGGCTCCGTACGAACGAACCCGAGCTCGGCACCTGGCTCTTCCGCACCACCGGCGACACGGCCCGCGTCCTCGACCACGACGCCTTCCTCACCGCCCACGCCGAGCACTGGTTCCTCAACGAGGTCCGGCACTACGCGAAGCGCACCCTCAAGCGCCTCGACGCCTCCAGCCGCAGCCTGATCGCGGCCGTCGAACCGGGCAGCGCCTTCGCCGGACTGCTGCTGGAACTCGCCCTCGCCTGCGATCGCCAGTACATGCTCGACGGCGTCTTCGAGGACGCCGACGAACCGGGCGAGCCCGCCGAGCTGGTCCTCACCGAGGCCAACCTGGGCGCGTATCCCATGGCGAACGGACTCTCCCGGCTCCGTAACCGCTTCTGCGGAAAACCCGCCCCCGGCGAGGAGACGCTCGGCAAGCCGCTCGACGCCGCGGCCGCGGCCGAGCTCGGCCTCGTCACCTTCACCCCTGACGACATCGACTGGGACGACGAGCTGCGCCTCGCGCTCGAAGAGCGCGCCGCCTTCAGCCCGGACGCGCTGACCGGGATGGAGGCCAACTACCGCTTCGCCGGCCCCGAGACCCTGGAGACCAAGATCTTCGGCCGCCTCACCGCCTGGCAGAACTGGATCTTCACCCGCCCCAATGCCTCCGGCCCCGAAGGCGCCTTGCGCCGCTACGGCACCGGACAGCGGGCGGTCTTCGACCGGAAGAGGGTCTGAAAGAGATGCCCATCGACTACACCGAACGCATCCCCAACAACGTCGACCTCGCCGACGACCGCCGCCTCAAGCGCGCCCTCGAGTCCTGGCAGCCCAAGTTCCTCGACTGGTGGCAGACCCTCGGCCCGGCGCTGCCCACCCAGGACGTCTATCTCCGTACGGCCGTGGACGTCGGCCGCGCCGGCTGGGCGCACTTCGGGCACGTGGCGCTGCCCGAATACCGGTGGGGGATCTTCCTCGCCGACCGGAAACCGGACCGGCGGATCGCCTTCGGACAGGAGATGGGCGCGCCCGTCTGGCAGCAGGTCCCCGGCGAATACCGCGCCGACCTGCAGCGCCTCATCGTCGTCCAGGGCGATACGGAACCCGCCTCCGTCGAGCAGCAGCGCCACCTCGGCATGACCGCGCCCAGCCTCTACGACCTGCGCAACCTCTTCCAGGTCAACGTCGAGGAAGGCCGCCACCTGTGGGCGATGGTCTACCTTCTGCACGCCTACTTCGGCCGCGAGGGCCGCGACGAGGCCGAGAATCTTCTCGTACGGAACTCCGGCAGCGAAGAATCCCCGCGCATCCTCGGCGCCTTCAACGAGGAGACCCCCGACTGGCTCTCCTTCTACATGTTCACGTACTTCACCGACCGCGACGGCAAGTACCAGCTCGGCACCCTCAAGGAGAGCGCCTTCGACCCGCTGTCGCGCACCTGCGAGTTCATGCTGAAGGAAGAGGCGCACCACATGATGGTGGGCACCACCGGTGTCGACCGGGTGGTGCGCAGGACCGCCGAGGTGATGCGCGAGCGCGACACCGACGAGGTGGCCGCGTACGGCGCGATCCCGCTCTCGGTGATCCAGAAGTACCTCAACTTCCACTACAGCGTCTCGCTCGACCTCTTCGGCTCCGAGACCTCCACCAACGCCGCCAACTACTTCACCGCCGGGCTGAAAGGCCGCTGGATGGAGGAGCGGCGCAAGGACGACCACCGGCTCACGGACGCGTTCACCGAGATCGGCACGGTACGGGACGACCAGCTCACCGGCGTCGAGATCCCGTCCCTCATCGGGCTCAACCAGGACCTGCGCGACGAATACGCGGCCGACTGCGCCGGCGGCGTCAAGCGCTGGAACGCCATCCTCACCGACGCCGGGCTCGACGCCCGCCTCTACCTCCCCCACCAGGGCTTCAACCGCAAGGTCGGTGCCTACTCCGGCCACCACATCACGCCGGACGGGCGGATCGTCGCGGCGGAGGAGTGGGAGGCGGGCCGCGACACCTGGCTGCCGACGCCCGACGACAAGGCGTACGTCGAGTCGCTGATGCGCCCCGTCTACGACCCCGGAAAGATCGCCGCCTGGGTGGCGCCGCCCAGCAACGGCATCAACGGAAAGCCCTTCGACTACGAATACGTGCACCTGATCTGAGGACGGGACGGTCGATGAGCACAGACGCCTTCAACGCGTGTACGTACCTGATCGACAGACAGCTGGAGCGGGGGCGCGCCGGCCACCCGGCCGTCACCGGCCCCGCCGGCACGCTCACCTACGCCGAGCTGGCGCGCGACGTCAGCCGCCTCGCGGCCGGGCTGCGCGCCGCCGGGCTGCGGCCAGAGGAGCGGATGGTGCTCTTCGCCTCCGACGGGCCGCGGATGCTCACCGCCCTGCTCGCCGCGATGCGGCTCGGCGCCGTCCCCGTGCCCGTATCGACGATGTACAACGCCGAGGAACTGGCCGCGCTGCTCGCCGACTCCCGTGCCCGGATGCTGCTCGCGACCGGCGAGTTCGCGGGCACGGCGGCGAAGGCGCTGGCGCAGACGGAGGGCGTGACGGACTTCGTGGCCGCGGGCGACGACGAGCCGCCCGGGCTGCCGGAGGGCGTGCGGCTGCGCCGCTGGGCCGCGCTGCTCGCCGAAGGCGCCCGGCGCACCGGCGACTTCCTGCCGCCGTACCCCGCGGGCGACGACTTCCCGGCGCTGTGGCTCTACACCTCCGGCACCACCGGTACGCCGAAGGCGGCGATCCACCGGCACGCGGCCCTGCGACACGTCTGCGAGACCTACGCCGACCAGGTGCTCGGCCTCACCGCCGACGACATCTGCTGGTCGGCATCGAAGCTCTTCTTCGCTTACGGGCTCGGCGTCGGCGCGCTCTTCCCCCTCGCCGCCGGCGCCACCACCGTGCTGCTGCAGCAGCGTTCCACCCCGGACGCCGCCGCCGAGGTGCTTGCCGCGCACCGGCCGACCGTCGTGGCCGCCGGGCCGACCTTCATCGCGGCGCTGCTCGCCGCCGAGCTGCCCGCGGAGGTCTTCGCGCCGGTACGGGCCGTCACCTCGGCCGGCGAGCCGCTGCCCGCCGAGCTGTACCGCCGCTTCCACGACCGCTTCGGGGTGGAGGTGCTGGACGGCCTCGGCTCGACGGAGATGCTGCACATCTTCCTCTCCAACCGGCCCGGCGCGGTCCGCCCCGGCACCACCGGCGTCCCGGTCCCGGGCTACGCGCTGCAGCTGGTCGACGCCGCCGGCGCCCCCGTCACCGAACCCGACGCGCCAGGCCGGCTGCTGGTCAGCGGCCCGTCCGCGGCCCTCGGCTACTGGTGCCGCGACGCCACCACCCGCCGCGTCTTCCGCGGCGAGTGGCTCGATACGGGCGACACGTACTCCCGCTCCGCCGACGGCTACTACACCTGCCTCGGCCGCAGCAGCGACCTGATCAAGGCGGGCGGCATCTGGGTCTCGCCCGCCGAGGTCGAGGCGCGGCTGATGCGGCACCCCGGCGTGCTGCAGGCGGCCGTGGTCGCCGCCCCCGACGCGGACCGGCTGGAGAAGCCGGTGGCCTGCGTCGTACCGCAGCCTGGTGCGGAGCCCACCGAGGCCGAGCTGATCGCGTACTGCCGCGAGGGCCTGGCCCACTTCAAGTGCCCGCGCAAGGTGCTGCTGCTGGCGGAGCTGCCGATCACGCCGACCGGCAAGATCCGGCGGGTGGCGCTGCGCGAGCGGGTACGCGACGTATTGCTGCCCTCGCCGTCGGCCACGGCGTGAACCTGCCGTAACGGAGGCCCCCTTGCTCGACGACCACCTGCTCATCGACGCCCACCTGCACCCCGCCCGGCTGCCCACCCTCAAGCCCGCCTGGCGCGAGTGGGCCGACCGCTTCGGGGACCCGCGGATCACCGCCGAGGTCTACGACGCCGACGGCACCCCGGTCCCGGAACGCTTCGCCGCACACCTGGAAGCGGAGGGCGTCGACCACGCCATCGCGCTGTGCGAGCACAGCCCGCGGGTGACCGGCATCCAGCCGCCCGAGGACCTGCTCCCGCTGATCAAGCACGCCCCGACGCGGGTCTCCTTCCTCGCCAATGTCAACCCGCACCTGCACTACCCGCTCACCGCCGAACTGGAGCGCCAGCTGGGCCTCGGCGCCATCGGCCTGAAGGTGCACCCGGTGCACGGCGCCTTCCCGGCCAACGACCGCGAGATGTACCCCGCGTACCAGATCTGCCAGGACCTCGGCCTGCCGGTGGTGGTGCACTGCGGCACCAGCAGCTTCCCGGGCTCCGTCAACCGCTACGCCTGCCCCGAGCTGCTCGACGACATCGTGCAGGCCTTTCCGCGGTTGCACCTGGTGCTCGCGCACGGCGGCCGCGGGTGGTGGTACGACGGGGCGGCCTTCCTCGCCACGCTGCACGAGCGGGTGTGGATCGAGCTGAGTGGCCTGCCGCCGCAGAAGCTCCCCGAGTACTACGCCCGCCACAACTTCCCGCGGCTGGCGCGGAAGTTCATCTTCGGCACCGACTGGCCGGGCATCCCGGGGATCGCCCGCAACGCACGTGCGATCCTCCGTCTGGGACTCGACGACGAGACGAACCGGCTCATCCTTGCGGGGAACGCGCAGACGGTGTACCCGGCGCTCCTGGAGAAACTGTCGGCCTGAACGGAAGCCGCCATTACGCTGTCCGGCCATGACCCGGCACCTCATCACCAGCGCCCTGCCGTACATCAACGGCACCAAGCACCTGGGCAACCTGGTCGGGTCCATGCTCCCGGCGGACGTCTACGCCCGCTATCTGCGGCTGCGCGGGGAGGAGGTGCTCTTCCTGTGCGCCACGGACGAGCACGGCACCCCGGCGGAGCTGGCCGCCAAGGCGGCGGGCCTGCCCGTCGACACATATTGCGCCCGCCAGCACGACGCCCAGAAGGCGATCTACGCGGGCTTCGACCTCTCCTTCGACCACTTCGGCCGCAGCTCCTCCACCCAGAACACCGAAATCACCCAGCACTTCGCCCGCTGCCTCCATGACCAGGGCTTCATCGAGCAGCGCGCCGTCGACGAGACCGCACACCTCTTCCTGCTGCAGTCGAAACTCCAGCACGAGATCGAGGAGTTCGCGCACACGTGGCTCGTCGAAGGCTTACCGGACCGAGCCATCACCCTCGATCTCGACTGGGGCGTGCCCGTACCGGCCGACATCTGGCCGGAGCTGGCGGCGGACGGGAAGGTCTTCCATGGGGCGTTCGACGCCCCGATCGAGTACATCGGCGCCACGAAGGAGTGGGCGGAGCGGGCGCCGGCGGACCGCGACTGGGAGTCGTGGTGGTACGACGCGGAGGACGTGCGTTACACGCAGTTCATGGGCAAGGACAACCTGCCTACCCACGCGGTGATGTTCCCCGCCATCCAGCTAGGCACCGGCGAGCCGTGGAAAACCGTCGACTTCCTCAAGGCCTTCGGCGGACTGAAGTGCCGCGTCTCCGCCGATACGGCGCTCGAGGTGCTGCCCGCCGACTACTGGCGCTACTACCTGATGGCCACCGTCCCCGAGTCGGACGACTCCTCCTTCACCTGGGAGCATTTCGCCGCCACAGTCAACAAGGACCTGGCCGACACGCTCGGCAACTTCGTCCACCGGGTGCTGTCCTTCTCGCGGAAGTCCTTCGGCGACGCCGTGCCCGGCGGTGGCGCACCCGGTGCCGCGGAGGAGCGCCTGGGAGCCGAGATCGCGGCGGGGCTCGCCGAGTACGAGGAGCACTTGGAGGCGCTGCGGTTCCGCAAGGCGACGGCGGCGCTGCGGGCGCTGTGGAGCGCCGGGAACGCGTATGTCGATCAGAAGGCGCCGTGGCGCGAGATCCGTACCGATCCGGAGGCGGCAGCGGTCACGCTGCGGACCGCGATGATGCTGATCGAGCTGTACGGGCGGGTGTGCGAGCCGGTGGTGCCGGCGACGGCCCGGAGCCTGGCGGCCGTGTTCGGCAGTGGCCGTACGTCCGGCTGGCCGACCGCCGTGGAAGCCCGCGCGCTGAACTCGTTGCCCCCGGGCACCGAGTTCAGCGTCCCGCCCGTACTCTTCTCGAAGGTCGGCCGTCAGCCGACGGTCAGCAGTTTGGCGACGCTGGGGACCCCCTGGGAGTTCAGGGCGAACAGCATGTAGCTGCCCGGCAGGGCCACCCCGGCGTCGGCCGGGATCTGCAGGTCGTACGATCCGGTGCCGGTTTGCGTGGACTGCAGTGGCACCCGGCGCTGGTCGTTGTCGGTGGAGTGGGTCGAGGCGCTGTTGCGGACCAGGACGAAGGACGACACTGCCGAGTCCGTCGTGACCTGCAGCTTGGTGCCGTGGGCCACCTTGGACGGGACGGTGCCGGTGAGGGCGGGGCGGGGCTTCATCGAGCCGTCGGCGTTGAGGAGATACGGCGGCGTGAAGATCGCGCCGTCCGCGTGGTTCGTAGCGCAGTCGCCGCACAGCCCGCCGCCGCCCGAGAAGATCCGGCCGTCGGGCAGCAGGTTGGCGACGCTGTGGTAATTGCGCGGCACGGCCATCGTCGCCATCCGGGTGAAGGTGCCGGTGGCCGGATTCCAGATCTCCGGCGTCATCGTGGAGGTGGCGTCGGAGAACGGGACCGGCCACGACTGACCGCCGAAGACCGCGACCTTGCCGTCCGGCATGACCACGCTGTTGCCGAACGAGCGGGCGCCCGCCATGTCGCCGGTGCGGGTGCTGACCGGGTTGCCGCTGCCGGTGGCGTTCACCGTATAGGCGCGCTTCGTCGCGGGCGCGTCCTGATAGGCGGTGGCGCCGCCGAGGGTGAGCAGCTTGCCGATGTCGTACGAGACCGCGTTGCCGTTCATCGCGTCCGGGCTGTCGGCGCGGGTGCCGGCGGCGGTGATGCTGCCGTTGCCGGCGGTGGAGATCCAGTTGAGCTGCTTGCTCGGGCCCAGGTGCAGCACGCGGCCACCTGAAGTGGCGTAGAGCCACTGGTGGTTGTCCGCGCGATACGGGCCGGCCGGGTCGGCGGTCATGGTGCTGGTCACCGGCACGCCGGACAGCTTGCGCCAGGTGCCGGTGGCCGGTGACCAGACCTCGCCGTCCTTGCCGCCGTTGCCGCCGCTCCAGGAGCCGCCGAGGACGAAGGCGTCGCCGTTCGAGAGCAGGGTCATCGCCTGGTAGCCGCGCGGGATGTTCATGTCCGTCGTCGACGTCCACTCGTCCGTCGCCGGGTTGTAGATGCTGGCGCGTTCGGAGTTGCTGCCGCCGGTGACCAACACCCGGCCGTCGGCGAGGACCGCGGTGCCGGGGCAGAACATGTCGTGCCCGGTGTTGTCGACGCGCCGCTGGGTGACCGCGCCGGTCTTGAGGTCCATGATCGCGGTCTGGGTGTAGCCGTTGCTGCCGCCGAAGCGGTCGACGGCATACGCGGACCAGGCGAGCAGCTTGTTGTTGGGCAGCACCGCGGTCGCCACCGGCACCAGCGGGAATCCGGTCAGCTTGCTCCAGGCGCCGTGGGTGGCCGGGGCGGCCGGGCCGCTCAGCCGCAGCTCGGCGGCGGACGACCAGGGTCCGCGGCCGCCCGCTTCGGTGGTGGCCGTCAGCCGCACATAGCGGGCGGTCACCGGGGCGGTGAAGGTCGCGCCCTTGACGGTGTCGTCGTCCTTCCAGGTGCCGCGGGCCACCGGCGCACCGAAGGTGGTGCCGTCCGTGCTGGTGGTGACCGTGTACGCGCCGATCCGGCCGTTGGCCCCGGACTTGCGCGGCTGATAGGTCAGCGCCGACACCGTACGACTGCTCTTCATGTCGATGGTGATGTGGTGCGGGAGCGGCGCCGGGGTCCCCGACCACTTGCTGTGCCACATCGTGTCGTCGTCGCCGTCGAGGGCCAGCGCGGCGCGGTTGTTCTGGGCGGTGGTCTCCTCGTCGCTGGCCGTGGCCGTCCATCCGGTGCGGGGCAGGTCCACCACGGAGGCGGGCATGCCCGGGTCGCCCAGCAGGTTCAGCTCGGCGGCGGAGGACCACGGGCCGCGGTTGCCGGCCTCGGTGTTCGCGGTCAGCCGCACATAGCGGGCGCCCTTCGCGGCGAAGCTCAGCGTCTTGGTGGTGGCGTCGTCCGCGAGCGTCCCGGACGCGACGGCCGAGCCCCAGGTCTGGCCGTCGGTGCTGAGGTGGACGGCGTAGCCGCCGATCCGGCCGTTGGCGCTGCCGGTCCGCGGCTGGTAGACGAGGGCGGAGACGACCGCGGTGCGGTGCATGTCGATGGTGATGGTGTGCGGCAACGGCGCCGGAGTGCCGGACCACTTGCTGTGCCAGATGGTGGCGGCGCTGCCGTCGAGGACATTGGCCGCCCGCCCGTTCTCGCCGGATGTCTCCTCGTCGCTGGCCGCGGCGGTCCAGCCGTCGCGCGGCAGCTGCGGCGCGGTGGGCTCCTTCGCGTCGGCCGGGATCACGGGGTGGTGCGGCGACGTCAGCGGCTTGTCCGGCTTCGGGGCCGGCGGCGGATCCGCGGATCTCGCGGTGGCGTCCATGCTCGAGATGAGCGGCAGCAGCGCGGCCGCCACGGCCCCGAGCAGGAGCAATATGAGCCCGCGGGATCTGAGTCTGTTCAGCCTGATCAGTTCATGCGCAGCACGCATCACCGCATCGCCCCCCCGGGCCATTCACCGCGTCCCCACGCGGAGATGAGCACCATAGCGGGATAAGGGTGTGATTAGGGAGACTCGACGGGAGTGGTGGCCGGAAATGGCCCACGCCGTCGATCGATCGTCGCCGCCGGGTTCACGTACCGACGTCCTGTCGGCTCCCCTTCTCAACAAGCCTCCCTTTACCGGGACTTGACCATCGAGAAGAGATCGAGAAGAGGGAGCCCATGCAGACACTCAGCGCCATGGCCGCCGCCATCGCGGCGGTGCTGGCCAACCAGAGCCTGACCCTGCTGTCCGACTGGCTGCACCAGCGCAAATACGCCCGCCACGAACGCCATGCGTGTCCCAGCGCGCGGACACCGCGCAGGGAGGCGGGGCATCGTGAGTGACAGCACCGCACCGCAATTGGGCGACGCGTCGAGCCGTACGGAAACCGTCGGATTCGAGGCGTTCTACCGGGAGACGACGAACCACCTCGTCGCCTTCCTCATCAACCAGGGCGCCTCGCTGCACCTGGCCGCCGACATCGCGCAGGAGACCATGATCAAGGCGTATCAGCGCTGGTCCGGCATCGACAGCCCGCGAGCCTGGGTGCACACCGTCGCCTCCCGGGCGCTGATCCGGGAGTTCAGCAGCACCCGGGAGCGGCCCGTCGGCGAGCTGCCGGAGCCGACGTCGCTGCTGCCGGGCGTGGGCGACGTCGTGGAGTGGGAGCTACGGGACCACGCCCTGACCGTGCTGCGCCGGCTGCCGCCGCGGCAGCGCCAGGTCGTCGCCTGGACCCTGAGCGGATTCACCCCCGGCGAGATCGCCGGGGAGCTCGGGATCACCCCCAACGCCGTCAGCGCGAGCCTGCGCAAGGCCCGCCGCGCGGTGAGCGCGGAGCTGCGGCCCACAACGCAGGACCGAGGAGTGACCGCCCGAGAAGTGGCGGACGGAAAGGAGGAACGGTGACGGACGGCTACGTCAACGAAGCCAGGGAAGCCGCCGGCCGGCTGCTCGCCGGCCATCAGTCTGCGCTGGCGGCGACGCTCGCCGCGCGGCTGGACATCGAGGCCGGACTGCGCGAGGTGCTGATCCAGGCCCGTTACGACGCGCTGGCCGAGGACTTGGAGCGGGTGCTCGACGTCGAGTCGGGGCTGCGGGCCATCGTGCCGGGCGCCATGCCCCCGCTGCCAGCGCACGCCGCGCACCGCTGGCTCGCCCACCTGTCGCTGGTCAGCCCGCCGGAACGGATGACGCTGCGCGGCGACCCCGCGGTCGCCGGCGAATACCGGGTGCTCGTCTACGCCCTCAACGCCGCCGCCGCCCTGGAGCGCGGCCGCGACCGCGCGCTCGCGCTCGACCGCGCCCTCTCCCTCGACCACGGCCTCGACCGCCCGGCGGACCGCACCTACGCCCTCGGCCAGGACCGGAACCTCGCCCGCCGCCTCAACGACGACCTGCTCGCCGACATCAAGCTCCTCGACAACCTCGTCGGCGTCTGCTCCCTCGACCTCGGCGTCCTGGACGCCGACCTCGCGAAGGCCCGAGCCTGCCTCGACGCCTTCACCCGCGAACTCACCACCATCGCCGACCTCGTCCACCGCTTCTCCGGCGCCCTGGCCCGCGATCGCATCCGCGACCTGGCGCTGGGCCTGGACCGTGCGCGGGCGCGCGCCCGCACCCTGGCCGATGAGTGCCGCAAACGGGTCCAGGGAACTACGGGCATCACTTTGGGGGAGGACCCTCCGCTCTTCGGCGAGACGGCCGTCGAGGAGTTCCTCAACGACTTCACCGACGCCGACCTCACCGACGCCGACCTGACGGGGGTGGATCTGATCGGGGTCCGCTGGACGGAGCACGGGACCCGCTGGCCCGCGACGGTGGATGTCCGTGCTCTCAAGTCCCGGTCGGAGGAGTCGCCTTCGGGGAGCGGTGTGTACGTCGTGCTTCCCGGTCAGCCCTTCACCGCCCCCGATACGAGCCCAGCCACGTAGAACCGCTGCAGCGCCACATACAGCACCACGCACGGGATCATCGCGACCACCGCGCCCGCCGCCAGCAGGCCGAAGTCCACCTGTCCGTACGAGCCCTGCTGCAGGTTGGACAGGGCCACCGGAAGGGTGAAGAGGTCCGGGTCGGTGAGGAAGGTCAGCGCGCCGAGGAAGTCCGTCCAGGACGCGAGGAAGGCGTACAGCGCCACAGTCGCCGCGCCCGGGGTGATCAGCGGGCGCAGCACGGACAGCAGCAGCCGTGCGGTGCCCGTGCCGTCCACATGCGCGGAGTCCTCCAGCTCCGCGGGGATGGAGGCGAAGGAATTGCGCATCACGATGACGCCGAAGGGGAGGTTGACGGTGGTGGAGAACAGCACCAGGCCGAACAGCGAGTCGGTCAGGCCGATCGTGTTCAGCTCCAGGTAGAGCGGGGTGAGGATGGCCTGGAACGGCACCATCATCGTCAGCACCACCACGCTCAGCAGCCCGGCACGGCCGCGGAAGGCGAAGCGCGCGAAGCCGTAGCCGGCCAGGGTGGAGAGGACGGCTGTCAGCACCGCGGTCGACAGCGACACGGTCAGGGAGTTGAGCACCGGGCGGGCCATGTCGCCCTGGGTCAGCAGGCGGTCGAAGTTGTCCAGCGTCCACTCGAAGAAGGTCGACAGGCTCGGTGCGCCCATGACGACGTCGTTCGGCTGCGCCGAGCGGATCAGGGCGAAGCCGAGCGGCACGAGGAAGACCAGCGCGGCGCCGCCCCCGCCGAGCACGTAGAGGATCAGCTTCAGGCGGGTGTCGGTGCGGCGCGGGGTCGCGATGGTGGCCATGGCACCTCAGTCCTTCTCGCGGAGCAGCCAGAACTGCACGGCGGCGATGACGGCGATGATCAGTACGAGGATGAGCGACATCGCGGTGGAGGCGCCCAGCTGCAGGTCCACGAAGGCCCGGCGGTAGACGGACATCACCACGGTGGTGGTCTCGGAGCCGGGACCGCCCTGGGTGAGGATGTAGAACTGGTTGAACGCCAGCAGCGAGCCGATCACCGAGATCACCGCGCACAGCCCGAGCGTCCGCCGCACCATCGGCAGCGTGATGTACCGCTCGGTGCGCCACCAGCCGGCGCCGTCCAGCTCCGCGGACTCGTAGACCTCCCTGGGGATGCCCTGCATGGCCGACATCAGCAGCACCATCGTCAGGCCCGAGGTGCCCCAGAGCACCATGACGATGATCAGGCCTGTCGCGAGCGGTCCGTCGACCAGCCAGGCCGTGGAGCCGTCCGTGATGCCGAGCGCCTTGAGCAGCGCGTTGATCGCGCCGCTGTTGGGCTGGGCTTCCAGCAGCGTCGTGAAGCTGATGGTGGTCAGGCCGATGATGAACGGCAGGAAGAAGATGGTGCGCAGCAGCGTCGAGCCCCGGCGGTTGGCGCGCACCAGGACGGCGAGGGTGTAGCCGAGCACCAGGATCGGGCCCGTGACGATCGCCGTGTAGAGCAGGGTGTAGCCGATGGATGGCAGGAAGACCGGGTCGGAGAGGGCGAGTTCGTAGTTCTTGAGGCCGGTGAAGTGGTACGGGCCGATCAGCGGGAAGTCGGTCAGCGAGATGTAGCCGGCCACCACCAGCGGGGTGAAGACGAAGGCCAGCACGAACAGCACGGCGGGCGCGACGAGCAGGAAGCCGGTGCGGGCCGGGTGGGTGAGTGAGCCGGCGCGGCGGCGCGGCGCCGGGCGGGCGCGCAGGGGGCGGGTGTGCCGCCGGGGCGCGGCGGTCTTGAGGGTCGTACTCACGCGTCCCCCTGTCGTAGAACCTCGTCGAAGCGCTGCTGGGCCTCGCGCATCGCCTGCTCCACCTCGCCGCCGAAGGTGGCGCGGCGGAGCATGGCGAGCCAGGGGCCGTCGTTCTGGTTGAAGATGCGGTTGTACGCGAGGGCGAGCGGGGCGCGCCCCGAGTCGATGGCGGTCAGCGGGGCCACCGCGAGCGGGTACTTCTTGCGGAAGGCCGGGGTCGCGGCGTCGGAGCGGACCGGGGCCATGCCGGCGGCGGGCAGCGTGCCCTGCCGGCGCACGGTGAGGCAGAAGCGGACGAAGTCCCAGGCGCCTTCCGGGTTCCTGGCGCCGTTCGGGATGCCGAAGTTATTGCCTCCCGCGAAGAAGGCGTGGCCGCCGTCCGGGCCGCTGAGCAGCCGCACCGCGAGGTCGTCGCGCAGCGCCTTCGGGGCCTTGGGGAACGTGATGTTGTAGCCGCTGGGCAGCATCGCGACCTTCCCGGCGTAGAAGGCGGCGGTCCAGCGGGCACCGTCGTCGGAGAAGCAGTCGCGCGGCATCAGCCGCTCCCGCCACAGCGTGTGCAGGAACTTCAGGGTGCGGCGCAGCGGTTCATTGCCGGCGATGTGCGCGCGCTGGCTGCCGATGCCGCCGGTGACCAGGTCCTCGCCGCCGGCCCAGATGTGCGGCTGGACGGTGAAGGCGAGGCCGCCGGAGCCATTGCCCGGCAGATACCAGCCGTAGAAGTCCTTGCCGAGGCCGCGCACCGCCCGGGCCGCCTCCAGATAGCCCTCGAAGGAGCCGGTCGCGTCGTCGACGCTCACCTTGGCGCGGTCGAGGAGGGCCTGATTGCACCACAGCGCGGAGTTGTCGGCGATGGACGGGACGCCGTAGTAGCGGCCGTCGCGCTTGGCGAGCGCGAGGTGCCCCGGGCTCAGCCGGTCGCGGTACGGCAACTCCTCCAGCAGCGGCGTCAGATCGGCGAAGGCGCCGCGGTGCACGAAGGCCGCCGAGTTGATGACATCGATGTCGACGAGGTCGGGCATCCGGCCGCCGCGGATGGCGGTGGCGAGCTTGGTGACGAACATGCCGTCGGGCACCGGCGTGAGGCGGATGCGGACGCGGTCCTGGGCGGCGTGGAAGGCCGCGACGGTCGGCTCCGAGGTGCCGACGAGGCCGCCGCGGCACCACACATCGACGGTGCCGTGGGCCCGTTCGCGGAAGTCGGCCGCGGCGGTGTCCAGGGGCGGCGGCGCCTTGGCGCACCCCGCCAGCGCCGCGCCGGCCAGACCGGCCGCGCCACCACCGAGCAGCGCCAGGAACCGGCTCCGGGTGAGCTCCATCGTGTCCAACTCCTGCCGGAAGGAAAATCAGGAAACCGATTTCCGAAACCGTAAGAGCGTGCACACCGGCCGTCAACCCGTCTGAAAGCGTTGACTAGTTGATCCCCTTGGTGTCCGATGGGAACGACCGGAAAATCGGAGGAAGCATGAAGCAGGATGGCCGGCTCGTGCGCATCGTCGATGTCGCCCGCGCCGCCGGCGTCTCGCCGAGCACCGTCTCCAAGGCCCTCAACGACTCGGGTTCGCTGAAGGCGGCCACCCGCGAGCGGGTCCGTGAGGCCGCCGACCGGCTCGGCTTCGTCTCCGACGCCGGCGCCCGGGCGCTGTCGATGCGGCGCACGTTCATCGTCGGTCTGCTGAGCACGGACGACATCGGCCGGTTCAGCATGCCGGTGATGCAGGGTGCGGAGAACGCCTTCGCGGTGGGGGAGATCTCCACCCTGGTGGCCACCGCCCGGCACGACGCGGTCCGCGAGCAGCACCATCTGCGTACGCTCATCGCCCGGCGCGTGGACGGCATCATCGTCACCGGCAAGACCACCGACCCGCGCGAGCCGATCGAGGTCCCGGTCCCGGTGGTCTACGCCCTCGCGCCCTCCGCCGACCCGGACGACATCTCGGTGCTGCCGGACGACGCCGCGGGCATGCGTCTCGTCGTCGACCACCTGCGCACCCTCGGCCACCGGCGGGTGGCGCACATCGCGGGCCGCGCCGACCAGAACACCTCCCGGGTGCGGCTCGCCGCCCTCCAAGAGGCGCTGGCCGAGGCCGGGATGGAGTTGGTCGGGGAGCCGCTGTTCGGCGAGTGGAGCGAGCCGTGGGGCCGGCGCGCGGTCGACCTCGTGCTGCGCGACGCGGCCGAGCCGCCGGTGACCGCGATCGTCTGCGCCTCCGACCAGCTCGCCCGCGCCGCGGCTGACCGGCTGCGCGAGCGCGGCCTGCGCGTCCCGGACGACATCGCCGTGACGGGTTACGACAACTGGCACGTGATGTGGTCCGCCAGCCGTCCTCCGCTCACCACCGTGGACATGGAGCTGGAAGCGCTCGGGCGGCGCGCGGCGGAGCGGCTGCTGGCCGAGATCCAGGAGGCCGATACCGGCCCGCGCGGCATCGAATACCTCCCGCCGCGGCTGGTGGCCCGCGGCTCGACCATCGCCGGCGACTGACCGGACCCAGCACCGACCCCAGCACCAACCCCTGCACCGACCCCGCTCGGACCCCGCACGGAGAGGACCCGCACCACACATGGGCATGCGCTACGAACCCGTCCGCCTCGGCGAGATACGCCCCGAGGGCTGGCTGCGCCGCCAGCTGGAACTCCAGGCCGCCGGCCTCACCGGCCAGGCCGAGGAGATCTGGCCGGACCTCGGCCCCGACTCCGGCTGGCTCGGCGGACCCGGCGAGGACTGGGAGCGCGGCCCGTACTACCTCGACGGTCTGGTGCCCCTCGCTCATCTCCTGGGCGACGAGAGCCTGCTGCGCAAGGCCAAGGCGTGGATCGAGTGGATGCTCGGCAGCCAGCGGGAGGACGGCCAGTTCGGGCCGGCCACCAATGATGACTGGTGGCCGCGGATGGTGGCCCTGAAGGTGCTGATCCAGCACGCCGACGCGACCGGCGACGACCGCGTCCCGCCGTTCCTGGCCCGCTACTTCGCGTACCAGCTGGAGCACCTCCCGCGCCGCCCGCTCACCGAGTGGGGCGCGGTCCGCGCCACCGAGAACGTCCTCGCCGCGCTCTGGCTGCACCGCAGGGACGGCGACCCGCGATGGCTGCGGCTGAGCGAGCTGCTCATGGAGCAGAACGCCGACTGGACCCGCTACCTCACCGACGACCTGATCACCGGCCGCGCCACGGTCTTCGACCACCTCACCCACGGCCCGAATGTCGCCATGGGGCTCAAGGTCCCGGCGGTACGGGCCCTGCTGGACGGCGACCGCCGCCACCTGGACGACCTGCGCGCCTGTCTCGCCTCCCTGGACCGCTGGCACGGCCAGGTGCACGGCATGTTCTCCGGCGACGAGTGGCTGGCCGGGCGGGAGGCGTATCAGGGCATCGAGACCTGCCAGGTGGTCGAGTATCTCTACACCCTCGAGCAGTCCGCGCTCGCCTTCGGCGCGGGCGAACTCGGCGACCTCGGCGAGCTGGTGGCCTTCAACCAGCTGGCCGCCGCCTGCGATCCGCACCTGACGTCCCACCAGTACCACCAGCAGGCCACCCAGATCGCCGCCACCGTCGACGCGCGCCGCTGGACGCACAGCTCCGACGACGCCAACATCTTCGGCCTCGAGCCGCACTACGGCTGCTGCATGGCCAACCTGCACCAGGGCTGGCCGAAGTTCGCCGCCTCGCTGTGGATGCGCGCGCCGGACGGCCTGGCCGTCTTCGCGTACGCGCCGAGCACGCTGCACACCCGCGTCGCCGGCTCCGAGGTGACGATCGAGGAGGAGACGGACTACCCCTTCGACGAGACGATCCGGCTGTCCCTGACGCTCTCCGCCCCCGCGGACTTCGCGCTGCGGCTGCGGATCCCGGGCTGGTGCGCGGCGCCGGAGCTGCGCGTCAACGGCGAGGCGGCCGCGGCCACTCCGGGCCCGGACGGCTACGTGGTCCTCGACCGCACCTGGTCCACCGGCGACGTCTTCGAGCTGCGGCTGCCGATGGCGATCCGCCGGGTGAAGCGCGAGCGCGGCGCCGTCGGCGTACGCCTCGGCCCCCTGGTCATGGTGGCGCCGATCGCCGAGTCCTGGCGCCCGCTGCCCCGCCCGCGCGGCCTCGGCGAATGGGAGGTGCTGCCGCGCTCCTCCTGGAACTACGCCCTGCACACCCGCGGCCGCGGCGGCCTGGAACAGTGGCCGGTCGAACGCACCCCGGTCCCGGACGTCCCCTTCTCCCCGGACCGCCCGCCGGTCCGGATCCGCGGCCGCGGCGCCCGCCTTATGGAGTGGCAGGCGCTGCACGGCTCGGCCCCGGAGCCGCCGGACAGCCCGGTGGTCACCGGGTCGCCGGTGGTCGACTGCCCGCTGGTGCCGTACGGCAGTGCCCGGCTGCGCGTGGCCGAACTGCCGACGGTGATCTCGGTGGAGGCGGACGGCCGGGAGGTGCGCTAGCCGTTCCGGTCCGGGTCGAACTCCAGCACCTGAGTGAGCCGGACGTTGTTGCCCGAGGGGTCCCGGAAGGAGGTGTCGATCCCGTACGGCTGCGGCGTCGGCGGGTCATTGAACTCGACGCCACGGGCGGACAGTTCGTCGTACGCGGCCTTGCAGTCGTCCGTCTCCAGGAACAGGGTGCCGCCCGCGCCCTTGGCCACCAGGTCCGACAGCTGGGCGCTGCTCGCCGCGTCCAGCATCGGCTGCCCCGGTACGGGCATGAGCACCAGCGCCGGCCCTTCCCCGCCGGGCGGCCCGACGCACAGCCAGCGGAAGCTCCACTCCGCCATCACCACGTCCGCCCGCACTTCCCAGCCGAGCTTCTTGGTATAGAAGTCGAGCGCCGCGTCCTGGTCGTGCACCCAGAACTGCGCGTTAGCGATCTTGATAGTCGTCATGGCCGCTCCTGAATCGGTTGCCTGCATCCGACGCTAGGCAGCCTCTGGCCTGGTGTCTTCTCGAAACGTGCGGTTCTGCGGGCGGCCGTAGGCCATCGCCACACAGCGGGGGATGCGCACGTGCCGCGCGGCGGGCGGGTGCGCCGCGCGGTACGCCTGCGGGGTCACCCCGTACATCCGGCGGAAGCTCGTCGTGAACGAGCCGATGCTCCGCACCCCGACCGCGACCCCGACCGCGGCGACCGTCCAGTCGGTGGCGCGCAGCAGGGCGGCGGCCCGCTCCAGGCGGCGGGTCAGCAGGTACTGGTGCGGCGACTCCCCGAACGCGGCCTTGAAGCGGCGGCTGAAGTGCGCCGGGGACAGCCCGGCGGCCGCGGCCAGGTCCGCCACGGAGAGCGGGTCGGCATAGCGGGCGTCCGCGAGATCTCTGGCGCGGAGCAGATGCCGGGCGATCGGGACATGAGCCACGGGACCTATTGTGCGCCCCGCTCGTAGAACTCCCCCCACGTCATCTTCCCGTCCCCCTGCGGCTGCACCCCCCAGTCGTCGGCGAGGGAGTCCAGGAGCAGCATGCCGCGGCCCGAGGCGGAGAGTTCGCCGGGGTGTTTGAGGTGGGGGAGGGTGGCGTCGGTGTCGGAGATGCGGAGGCTCAGGGTGCGGGTGCCGGGGGTGCCCATCACCGTGATGGAGACGGTGGCGGGGCTGTCGGTGTGCATCATGACGTTCGCGATCATCTCGGAAAGAGCCAGCTCCGCGGCGTCGACCTGATCCGGGTCGGCCCAGTCGTGGAGCATGCCGCGGAGCTGGGCGCGGGCGTCGGAGATGCGCTGCTGTTCGGTCTGGGGGACGACCATGTGGGTGTGGCGGCCGGCCCCGGCGGGCGGCGCGCCGGCGGGGGTAGAGGTCCGGAGCAGCAGGAAGGCGATGTCGTCTTCGCGGCGGGCGGAGTGCGGGCCCGGGTTCTTGTACGCGTCCGGGCCGGTGGCCGAGGCGAGCACCACGTCCGCAACCGCCTCGACGCCCGCGCCGGCGGTGGCGTGGAAGGCGGCCTGGAGCCGGGCCTGGCCGGTGTAGAGGTCGTGGCCGCCGTTCTCCACCAGGCCGTCGGTGCACAGCAGCATCGTTTCGCCGGGGGCGAGGATGTGGCGGCTGACCGGATAGTCGTCGAGCGGTTCGATGCCGAGCGGGATGCCGCCCTGGGTGGGGTGGATCAGCATGGTGCCGTCGGCCAGCACCATCGCCGGGTCGAGGTGGCCCGCGCGGGCCATGCGCAGGGAACCGGTGCCCGGGTCGGCCTCGAGGTAGAAGCAGGTGGCGTAGCGGGGGTCCGGCCCCGCGGCGTCCGGGCGCTCGTTGAGTCCGGTGAGGTAGCGGTTGGCGCGGCTGAGGACGGCGTCGGGGGCGTGCCCCTCGACGGCGTACGCGCGGATCGCCACGCGCAGCTGGCTCATCAGCTCCGCGGCCCGTACGTCATGCCCCTCTACGTCGCCGATGACCAGCGCGAAGCGCCCCGAGGGCAGCGGAATGACGTCGTACCAGTCGCCGCCGATGCTCAGCCCGCCGTCGCCGGGGGCGTAGCGGGCGGCGACGGAGAGGCCGGGGATGTCCGGCAGGGACGGCGGTGCCATGGAGCGCTGCAGGCCGCCGGCCAGTTCCCGCTCGGAGTCCCGCACCTGCGTCCTGACCAGTGCGCGGGCCAGCATCCTGGCGACGGTGGTGAGCACGGAGCGCTGGTCGGCGGTGAACGGGGCGGGGCCCGGGAAGGCGGCCTCCCAGACCCCGGCCACGTCGTCGCCGTCGAAGAGCGGGAGGTACGCCCAGGACTGCATGGTGTGGCGGTCGGCCGCCGCCCACGCCTCCGGGAAACGGGCGCGGTAGCTGTCGGGCCCCGGCAGATAGATGGCGCGGCCGGAGGCCAGCACCGCGGTCGCCGGCGTCTCCGCGTCCAGGGGTACGTCCACGGGCGCGGCGGCCGCGTCCTCGCCGTGCGCGCCGACCAGCGTCAGCCGGCCGCCCTCGGGCCGGAAGACCGCCAGCCGCCCCGGCGCGAACCCGGGCATCGCGAGGGAGCCCGCGACCCGTAGCACCTGGTCGGTGGACGTGGCCTCGGCCAGCGCGCTGCCCGCGTCGAGCAGGAACGCCTCGCGCGCGAGCCCCGGCGGGTCGCCGGCCCGCGGAGCGGAGCTGAGCACCTCCTGGACGGTGCCGACGGCGACCCGGACCGGGCGCGGCCCGGAGATGGACAGCCGCACCCGCAGCGTGCGCAGCACGGAGCCGTCGGGCGCCGGCAGCCGCACGCGCGACTCGGCCAGGGACCCGCCGCCGTGGGCGAGCTCCGCGACGCCGGCGAGCTGCGCCCAGTCGAGGGCGTCCAGACGGGACCGGACGTCCTCACGAGCGACCTCCGCAGGGCGCGGCGGCAGCCCGAGCAGGCGCGCGGCCTCCGCGTCCACCGACACCACGTCCGTGGCCGCGTCCCAGCGCCACACTCCGGTGGCGAGGGCCGTGAGGGCCGCCGAGGTGTGCATTGGGCCAGTTTATGACGTATAAGGCATTTGTCGACGGGGCCGCCGCGCTGGGTCAGCACCGCGCCGCCGGGCAGCTCCCGGCTGCCGCCCCGCAGGTAGTCGTCCCAGGCCTGCGCCGGCCGGGGGATACCCACCCACAGCGAGGCGCCGCCCGGCGGGTCGAGCAGCCGGCGGCGGCGAGGTCCTCACGGTGATCACCGGCGACACGGTGTCCATACCGGCGAACACGTACCACAATGCCCGGAACATCGGCCCGGAGGAGAGAGTCGTATGCCTGAGGTGGTTCTGCTCGGGACGCTGGATACGAAGGGCGCCGAGTACGCCTTCGCGCGGGAGCGGTTGCGGGCGGCGGGTGTGGACGTGGTGGTGGTCGACACCGGGGTGCTGGGCAGCGCCGGAATCCCGGCGGACGTGTCGCGGGAGGAGGTGGCCGCGGCTGCCGGGGCGGACCTGGAGGAGCTGGCCGGGCGCGGTGATCGCGGCGCGGCTGTGACCGCCATGGCCGAGGGCGCGGCGGCGGTCGTCGCGCGGCTGCACCGGGACGGCCGGGTGGCGGGCGCGCTGGCCCTCGGCGGCACCGGGGGTACGTCGATCGCGGCCCGGGCCTTCCGCGAACTGCCGCTCGGCGTGCCGAAGGTGATCGTCTCGACCGCGGCGTCCGGCGACACCGGGGCGTATGTCGCCGAATCCGACCTCGTCCTGATGCCGAGCGTCGTCGACGTCGCCGGGGTGAACCGGATATCGGCGCAGGTCATCGCCAACGCCGCGGCCGCCGTGGCCGGGATGGCGACGCGCGACCCGGTGGCCCTGGACGACGCGAAGCCGCTGGTCGCGGCGAGCATGTTCGGCGTGACGACGCCCGGCGTGCAGGCGGCCCGCGAGTGGCTGGAGCAGGCGTACGAGGTGCTGGTCTTCCACATGACCGGCACCGGCGGCCGCACCCTGGAGTCCCTCGCCGACCACGGCCTGCTCGCCGGTGTGCTGGACATGACCACCACCGAGCTGGCGGATGAGCTGGTCGGCGGCGTCTTCTCGGCCGGCCCCGGGCGGCTGACGGCGGCGGGCGGTGGGCGCCCTGGACATGGTCAACTTCGGCCCGCAGGACACCGTCCCGCCCGACTTCGCCGACCGGCTGCTGTACGTGCACAACCCGAGCGTCACCCTGATGCGCACGACGCCCGACGAGTGCGCCGAGCTCGGCCGCCGACTGGCGCGGCGGCTGTCGGCGGCGACCGGCCCGTGCGCGCTGTTCCTGCCGCTGCGCGGCGTCTCGATGCTCTCGGTCGAGGGGGCGGCCTTCCACGCTCCCGGTGGTCCGCGACACCCCGGTGCTGGCCGGGGTGAACGGCACCGACCCGTTCTACGACCCCGAGGTCTTCCTCCCGGAGCTGGCCAGGATCGGCTTCTCCGGCGTGCAGAACTTCCCCACCGTCGGCCTCATCGACGGCACCTTCCGCGCCAACCTCGAGGAGACGGGGATGGGTTACGCCCTGGAGGTGGACATGATCCGCGCGGCCCGCCGGCACGACCTGCTGACCACGCCGTACGTCTTCTCGCCGGAGGACGCGGCGGCGATGACGGAGGCGGGCGCGGATGTGGTCGTCGCCCACATGGGCCTGACGACGGGCGGCTCGATCGGCGCGGACACGGCGAAGTCGCTGGACGAGTGCGTGCGGCTGACGCAGAAGATCGCACAGGCGGCGCGGGAGGTGCGATCGGACGTGCTCGTCCTGGTACACGGCGGGCCGGTGGCGCAGCCGGAGGACGCGCAATACGTGCTGCGCAACACCGAGGGCGTGCACGGCTTCTACGGCGCGTCGTCGATGGAACGGCTGCCGACGGAGGAGGCGCTGACGGTGGCGACGCGGCGGTTTACGTCGATGACGTACTGAGGGGCGGAGCGGGTGGGGT
>NZ_JAAKZV010000290.1 GCF_011044975.1 Streptomyces coryli
GCGTCCCCCTCCTCGGCCCACACCACCTCGCACGGCGCCGAGAACCGCAGCCGCCCGACCCCCAACGACACGGTCGCCCGCGTCCCGGGCGCGGCCGGTCCCGCCGCCTCCACCCGCGCGCCGGAGGCGCGGTGCATGCGCCAGCTCAGCACGGCGTCGACGGCCGCCGCGAAGACCTGCGGGCCGTGTCCGATACGGGCCCGGTGGCGGAGGTGGCTGTAACCGGCGGGCAGCGGCAGTGTGCGGGTGGCGCCGACCTCGGCGTAGGTGAAGGTCATGGCAGGGGTGCCTCCTTGGTCAAGCGGTGCCAGGCGAGCAGGGAACACAGCGCGAAGCCGAGGGCGTTGCCGAGGCCGTGGGTGGCGGCCATCCAGCCGAGGCCCGGGTGCGGGAGCCCGGTCGCCTCGCCGACCGCCCAGGTGAGCGCGAGCAGCATGGTGGCCGGCAGCACGAGCGCCGAGACCGCGAGCAGCGTACGGGTCCCGGCACCGGCCCGCGGCCGCACGTCCCGCCAGGTCAGCAGCGCCACCGCGAACATCCCGGCGGTCAGCACCACCGCCCCGGCGAGCTCGGCCCAGTCGTCGACGAAGTATCCGGCGAGCACGAGCAGCGTCCCGAGCGGCACGCTCAGCCCGGCCAGGTTCACCAGGCCACCGACCCCCGCCGCCGTACGGCAGCACAGCCCCGCGACCAGCGCCGCCGCGAAGCCGGCGAAGTGGAAGTGCGGGACGGTGAGCGCGAGGATCTCGGTCGAGAAGCCGAAGAGCTCGTGACCCGCACGCTCGGCGACCAGGGCCGCGCCCGCGACGGCCGGGGTCACCAGGGCGGTGAGGACGGCGACTTCGGCGGGCGCGAGGTCGCGGCGGCCGAGCAGCCGGCGCGGGGCATGCAGGGCGAGGGCGAGGGTGGCGAGGGCGTAGACCGCGGCCAGCGTCGTGGCGAGCGCGCCGCGCGGCAGCCACAGCGATACGGCCCCGGGCGCGGCGGCGTACGGCCAGAGGCGGCGCGCCCGGTCGAGCGCCGGGTCGCCGATGAGCCGCAGCCCGGCGGGCACCACGACGAGCATCCCGAGCGCCACGATCAGATCGACCAGCACCCACATCGCCGCGTCCCCCTTCGCACCGTGGACTTGAACTTGAACGTGTTCAAGTTCTGTGCGTCAGACTACTCCACACCCACACCTGGGGAGGATTCAGGGGTGACACTCGATCAAGCCCTCGTCGGACACTGGACCAGCCTTCCGTACGACACCGGCGCCATAGAGACCAGCGACCTCGGGTTCCTGCCCGACGGCCGCGGCTGGAGCGTGTGGTCGAGCATGTCCGGCGGGCTGCATGTGGCGCGCTTCCGCTGGTTCTGCCCGGGGCCGGGGCGACTGGAGCTGCACGAGCAGTGGCATGCGTCCGGGACGTGGGCGGAGCCCGAGGGCTTCGCCTCGGTGGATGAGGCGGAGCACTCCGAGGGCCTGGTGCGGACGCGTTACGCCATCGGCGGCGACGGCGGTGGCGCGGTGGTGTTCACGACGCCGGTCGAGTTCACCGACAAGTACGCCCGCGGCGACCGGACGATCGCGCCGACCGACGACCCGTCGTACGAGCTACTCCCCTACGCCTGACGCCACCCGCCGCCACGACACCCCCACCGCACGCAGCAACGGATGGGTGGTCGGGCACTAATGCGCATTCTCCGTAGGCCGCACATCCCGCGGAATCAGGCTCCAGGCCAGCCACGCCGCCGCCAGGCAGAGCACCGCGCCCGCCATGAACGACGGCGTCATCGCCCGCGTGAACGCATGCGCCGCCTCCGCCAGCAGCTCGCGCCCCGCCGGACCGCCCATCTCCTTCGCCGCGTGCGCCGCTTCCCCCACCGAGTCGTGCGCGTGTCCCGGCAGGTCGTCCGGCAGCCGACTGCGGTACAGCGCCGCCGTCAGCGAGCCGAGGATCGCCACCCCCATCGCCGCCCCGAGTTCGTAGCAGGTCTCGTCGATGGCGGCCGCGCCGCCGACGTGCTCCATGGGCGTCACCGACATCAGCGTCACCGAGGCGACGGTGGTCGCGACACCGGCGCCCAGGCCGAGCAGCCCCAGCGCGATGGCCATCGTCGGATAGCCCAGGTCGGTGTCCGTGGCCCGCTGCACGAGGTACGGGACGGCCAGGCCCGCCGCCATCAGCACCAGCCCGGCCGCCATCACCTTCCGCACCTGGTAGCGCTGCATCAGCTTCGGCGTCACCACCGACGTCACGATCAGCGCGATCGGCGCGGGCAGCAGCCGCACCCCGGCCTGCAGCGGCGAGAACCCCTCGGCGTACTGGAACCACTGCGTGATCAGGAACATCACCGCGCCGAGGCCGACCATCCCGAGGAAGATCGCCCCGGCCGACACCGCGAAGGCGCGGCCGGCGAAGAGGCGGACGTGCAGCAGCGGGTTGGCGAGCCGGAGCTGGCGGCGTACGAACACGGTCAGTGCCACGGCGGCGATGGCGAGCAGCACCCATGGGAGCGCCGAGTCGACGCCCGACTTGCCCAGCTGCTTGATGCCCCCGGCCAGGGCCACCATGCCGACGATCGACTGGCCGACGCCGGGCCAGTCCCACTTGCCGGTACGGGGCGAGCGGGACTCCGGCAGCAGCCACGAGCCGAGCGCGATGACGGCGACGGCGACCGGGATGTTGAGCAGGAACGCCGACTGCCAGCCGAAGTGCTCCACCAGCAGCCCGCCGACCACCGGGCCGAGCGCGAGCCCGCCGCCGATGACGGCGGTCCAGACGGCGTACGCGAACGCCCGCTCCTTGGCGTCCACGAAGGTGTCGCGCAGGATCGACAGCGTCGACGGCATGATGGCCGCGCCGCCGACGCCGAGCAGCGCGCGGGCGGCGATGACCTGCCAGGCGGCGGTGGCGAAGACCGCCGCCAGCGAGGCGAGGGCGAAGAGCGCGAAGCCGGCGATGAGCAGCCGCTTGCGGCCCCAGCGGTCGCCGAACGCGCCCGCGGTGACGAGCAGTCCGGAGATCGCGAGGGCGTACGCGTCGATGATCCACAGCTGCTCGACCGAGCCGGGCTGGAGGTCGGCGACGAGGGAGGGGAACGCCACGTTGAGGATCGTGGTGTCCATCCCGATCAGCAGCAGGCTGCCTGACAGGATGGCCAGGATGACCCAGCGCCGGGCGTGCACGGCGGGGTCCGGGTGGGGCGCGGGGCTCGCGGCTTCGGACTGTGCGGTCATATGCCACGAAAGTCTACCTATCCATGACAGATCGGGCCTGATCAGGGGCCTCCGCCGAGCGGCCACTGAGCAGCGGGCGCACGTCCAGGCAGACCTCGATCAACCGCTCCACCTGCGCGTCGGTGAGCCCGGCGTGCAGCGACACCCGCATCGTCGCACGCCGCCGTGAGGTGGCCGGCGGGCCGAAGGGCGACGGGAAAACGCCCTGGGACATCATCGCGTCGCGCAGCCTGATGGCCCGCAGTTCGGTGCCGGCCTCCAGCGGGAGGATCTGCGTCTGCGAGCCGTGCAGATCGATCCCGGCGTCCGTCAGCTCCTCCCGCACCCATTCGGTGATCTGGTGCAGCCGCTCACGGCGCCACCCGTCCTCCCGTACGGCATGCAGCGCGGCCTCCAGGCCGGCCAGATCGTGCGGCAGCAGCGTGGTGCTGAAGACCGCCGGATACGACTCGTGCTTGAAGTAGTCGACGAAGTCGGGGGTGCAGCAGGTGATCAGCCCGGCCCGCCCTGCGAACGCCTTCGACAGGCTGACCGTGCGGAAGTGCACGGCGTCCTGCAGACCGAGCGCGGCGACGATGCCCTCGCCCCGCTCCCCGTGCACCCCCAGCGAGTGCGACTCGTCGACGACCAGCACGCAGTCGCTCTCCGTCGCGATGTCGGCGAGCTGCGCCAGCGGGGCGAGGCTGCCGTCCGAGGAGTACACCCCGTCGACGGCGATGACGCCGGGGCCGTGGTCGGCGATCCGCCGGCGCAGGTGGGCCAGGTCGTTGTGGCGGAACAGCCGCGTCTTGGCCCTGGCCGCGTGGGCGCCCTCCCACAGCGACATGTGCGCGATCACGTCGATGTAGACCGGCGTCGACGGGTCCGCGATGGCCTGCAGCAGGCCGGTGTTGGCGGCCCAGCCGGACTGGCAGAGGATGCCGGCGGGGGCGCCCATGTGCGCGGCCAGTTCCCGTTCCAGGGAGAGCTGCGGGTGGTCGCCGAAGAGCAGGATGCCGGACATCAGGGTGCTGGTGCCCGCGGCGTCGAGCCGCGCGGTCATGGCCTCGATGATGCGGCGGTCGCGGGCCAGGTGCAGGTAGTCGTTGTTGTCGACGATGACGGCGTCGGGGCCGGGCGGCCGGCCCCGGAAGAGGTGATCGCCGCCCCAGTCCTTGGGGATCCGGATGCGCTTGAAGCGGTCCACGCGATGGCGTGATTGAGGTGGGATGGGGATGCCCATGCCCGAGGGCTGCCCGGACCGGAGGACCGCATTCCGCGCCGGGGGCGGTGTGCCCCAATGGGGTGTACACGGATATCCCACGCCTTTTCGATCACCCTCACCGGCGGCGTCCGGCCGCGTTCGTCCGGGCATGCCTCTCCCCGTCCTGACGGGGATCGGGCCCGTACCGGACGCTGAGGAGGGCGCATGACGGAAGCGACCACGGAGACCACCGACATCCTCGACCGCAAGCTGGAACGGGCCTTCGAGCTGCTGGATTCGGACGCCAACGGCGAGCTGGTGGAGGCCGATCTGCTGGTCCTCGCCGACCGGCTGGCGGCGGCCTTCGAGCGCGGGGACGACCCCGCCCGCAAGGGACGGCTGCGCACCGCACTGCACCGGATCTGGCAGGACCATCTCGCGGGCATGGACGACGACGGCAACGGCTATGTGGACATGGACGAGTTCACCCGCGGCTTCCGGGCGGCCGGGAGCACCAACCGGGAGAAGCTCCTCGGCGATCTGAGCGAGGTCGTCGCCGCCTGGATGGACCTCGTCGACATCAACGGCAACGGCCGGATCGACGTGGACGAGTACCGGCAGATGTACGAGTCGGCCTTCGGGATCACGCCCGAGGACCTGGAGTACGGCTTCCGGCAGCTCGACCTCGACGGCAGCGGCGAGCTGGACGAGCAGGAGCTGCGGCAGGCCACCGAGGAGTACTACACGAGCACCGACCCCGACGCGCCCGGCAACTGGCTCTTCGGGCCGCTGTGAGGCGGTGGTTCGTGCTGTGCGCGCTGGCGCTGCTGGCCTACCCGCTGCTGGGTCCGGCCGCCGCGGCGCCGGTGCCGCACCGCCGGCCGCCGCCGATCCCGGTCGGCGTGCTGCACTCGCTCACCGGCAGCGTCGCCATCGGTGAGAAGCCGATCACGGACGCCACGCTGATGGCGATCGACGAGCTCAACGCCCGCGGCGGGGTGCTCGGCCGCCGCGTCAAGCCGCTGGTGGTGGACGGCCGTTCGGACTGGCCGACACACGCCGCCGCGGCCCGGCGGCTGCTGCGGCGCGACCGGGCCGTGGCGGTGTTCGGCGGCTACACCTCCGCCAGCCGGCGCAGCATGGTCCCGGTCTTCGAGCAGCTGGACGGGCTGCTCTTCTATCCGACCTTCTACGAGGGCATCGAGGCCTCGCGCAACGTCGTCTACACCGGCTCCACCCCGAACCAGTTCGTCACCCCGGCCGTGAAGTGGTTCCTGGACAACCGCGGCCGCCGCTTCTTCCTCATCGGGTCCGACTACGTTTACCCGCGCGCCGTCAACGCCGTCATCCGGGCCCAGCTGGAGTCCATCGGCGGCACGGTCGCCGGCGAGGGCTACCTGCCGCTCGGCGAGCGCCGGCCACAGGCCGTACGCAAGGCGGTCCGCCGGATCACCGCCGCCCGTCCCGACGCGATCGTCTCCACCATGGTCGGCGACACCAACCTCACCTTCGTCAAGGAGCTGGAGCGGGCGGGAGCCACCCCGAAGACCATGCCGGTGCTGAGCGCGGTCATGGGCGAGACGGAGCTGCGCGTGATGGACGCCCGCCCGCTGGCCGGCAACTACGTCGCCATGTCGTACTTCCAGTCCCTGCCGGGGCGCACCAACCGGACCTTCGTGGACCGCTTCAAGCGGCGCTTCGGCCGCGACAGCGCCGTCTCGGACTCGCCGGAGGCGGCGTACACGAGCGTGCTGCTGTGGGCGCAGGCAGTCGAACGGGCCGGCAGCACCGACACCGACGCGGTCCGCGAAGCGCTGCGCGGCGCCTCGCTGGACTCCCCCGAGGGCACGGTCTACGTCGACGAGGAGAACCTCCACCTCTGGAAGTACGCCCGCCTCGGCCGGATCTGTCCCGACGGGCAGATCTCCCTGGTGTGGCAGTCGGAAACCGTGATCCATCCGGTGCCGTACAGCCCGTACCGGCGCCGGCAGGAGTGGCTCGACCTGATCCGGAGCCTCTACGACGGGTGGGGCGGGCGCTGGGACCGGCCGCCCGGGGGCCGTGAGCTGCCGGTCGCGACGTCGAAGTCGGTGATGCCGTGAAGTACCACCGCCTATGGCACCACTGGGTGCTCTTCGTCGGCTCGGCCGCCGCGCTGATCGCCGTGAAGAGCGCCGAACTCCCCACCTGGCCTGCCTGCTTCCTGCTCGTCGGCCTCTCCGTGCTGCTCGTCAACGCCGGGCTGCCGCTGGCCCGCTACTGCGTCCGCAACCTCTTCCTGGAGCGCAACAGCGCCGCCCAGAACGCCGTCTTCGCCGTCATCGGCACCGTCTACGCCACCCTGGTCGCCTTCGCGGTGGTCGTGGTCTGGGAGAGCTACTCCGACGCCGAGTCGACCGTCGCCCAGGAGGCCAACGCGCTCGCCGACCTGGAACGGATGTCGCGCGGCTTCTCGGTGCCGGTGCGCCGCCAGGTGCAGGAGGCGGCGCGCACGTACGCGACGCTCGTCATCAAGGTCGAGTGGCAGCGGATGAACGACCGCGGACCCGACCCGCGCGCCCACGCCGCCCTCACCGAACTGTGGACGGTCTACACGGACATGGGCCCGAAGCTGAAGGAGAACCCGCTCTACGAGACCTCGGTCGAGCGCCTCAACGAGATCGACGACAACCGGCGGCTGCGGCTGCTGGCCAGCCAGACCGAGGTGCCGGCGGTGGTGTGGGTGATGCTCTACTGCGGCGGGGTGCTGTCGGTCGTGATGGTCTACTTCTTCGGCGTCCGCCGCGACTGGGTGCAGCGGATACTCGTGTCGGTCCTCGCCGTCATCGTCGCCCTGTCCGTCTTCCTCGTCGCCTCCCTCGAGAAGCCCTTCGCCGGGGACAGCGGCATCGGCCCGGACGCGTTCGTCTCGGTGGTCGCCAACATGCAGAACCTGGAGTTGTGAGCCCGGCCATGGACGACCTGCTGCGCTGGAAGCTGCTGCGCTGGTTCGACTGCCTGGATACGAACCGGGACGGCTGCCTGGAGTCCGCGGACTACGAGCTCGCCGCCCGCCGCCTGGCCCGCGCCTTCCACCACCGCCCGGAGAGCCGCGAGCACCGCCGGCTGCGCGCCCGCTACCTGCGCCTGTGGGCGCTGCACGAGGCGGCGGGCGCCACCGGCGCCTCGAAGGACGCCTTCGCGCAGCAGCTGGCGGCGGCGCTGACGGGCCGCCGCCGCGCGTTCACCGCCTCCCTCAACGCCCTGTGCTGCGCCCTGGTCGAGATCGCCGACACGGACGGCGACGACCGGGTGTCGGAGCGGGAGTACCGGGTGCTGCTAACGGCGGGCTTCGGGCTGCGCTCGGAACACGACCTGCAGTCCGCGTACCGGATGCTCGACCGCGACCAGAGCGGCGAGCTGGAGCACAACGAACTGCACGCGGCGGTGCTGGAGTTCTTCACGAGCACGGACCGCTCGGCACCGGGCAACTGGCTGTTGGGCCCGCCGCCGGAGGGGCTGCGGCGGTGACGCCTCAGCCCTGCCGCCTGCGGTGGGCGGCGACGCGGGTACGGGACGCGCACCTGGTCGAGCAGTAGCGGCGCGGGGCGCCCGGGCCCGTACCGAGGAACAGGCGGGTGCAGTCCTGCGCCGCGCACTCGCCCCAGGCGGGGCGGCCGTGCTCGGTGAAGATCTGGGCGAGGGCGAGGGCGCTGGAGGCGAGCAGCCAGTCCGCCCAGCCGGCGTCGTCACCGCGGTCGGTGTGCAGGTGCCAGGGGCTCCGGCCGCCGTGCCGGGTGAGGCGGGGGCGGGCGCCGGACTCCTCGAAGACGGCGTTGAGGGCGCGGGCGGCGCGGTCCGGGTCCGGCTCGGCGAGGACGTCCTCGGTGAGGCGGATGATGGCGGCGCGCAGCTCGCGGGCGGCGGCGTCGGTGAAGTCCGCCAGATCGGCGGGGGTTTCGCCGTGCTCGGCGAGGACGGCGGCGAGGCCCGCGCGATCGATCGCGGGGTCCTCGCGGACGGCGTTGGCGAGATCGAGGATCCGCTGCGCTGGGCGGAAGCCGTCGGTGGTCATGGGGCGAGGTTAGCCGGTAACGTGTTGATTTCCTAAACCGTTACACCGTCGAAAGGGCTGCCGGGATGAAGCGCTACCTCGCCACCGCAGTGTGCGCCCGACTGGCCGACGACGGAATGCCGGTGGCGGTGGCGCTCCTCTCCTTGGCGCGCACGGGAAGCGCGAGCGTGGGCGCGGCGGTGCTCGCGGCGTGGATGCTGCCGCATGTGGTGGCGGCGCCGCTGGCCGGTGCACTGGCCGCGCGGGTCCGCAGGGCGGGATGGTTCTACGCACCGGCGCTGCTCGGCTTCGCGGGGGCGATAGCCCTGGTGACGGCGGGCCTCGGCTCGGCGCCGACACCCCTGGTGATGGCGGCTGCGGCTCTGGGCGGCGCGTGCGGGCCGGCGGTGACCGGCGGCTTGTCCAGCCTGCTGAGCGGCCTGCCGACGGGGGGTGTGAGGGAGCGGGCGTACGCACTGGACGCGGCGACGTACAACGTGGCGGGCCTGATCGCCCCGGCGATGGTGACGTTCGTGGCAGCGGGGGTGGGCGCGGCCCCGGCGACA
The DNA here is from genome assembly GCF_011044975.1 of Streptomyces coryli. Taxonomy (GTDB): domain Bacteria; phylum Actinomycetota; class Actinomycetes; order Streptomycetales; family Streptomycetaceae; genus Streptomyces; species Streptomyces coryli. The sequence goes on from NZ_JAAKZV010000290.1 coordinate 9,006, forward strand.
CTGACACTGGCAGCTTCGGCCCTGGTGGCGGCAACCCTGGCAGCCTGCCTACCCACCGCCGCCGTCCGGGGGCAGGCGTCCCGCACGGCGGGACGGGTGGGCCCGGACGGCACCGCACCCGCCGACGCAACCCGCACCGAGCAGCACACTCGCGCACCCCAACCCCCCTCCCTCGCCCACGAGATGCGCACTGGCCTCACCACCATCT
>NZ_JAAKZV010000291.1 GCF_011044975.1 Streptomyces coryli
GGTACAGCCCCGGCGCGAAGCGCCAACGGCCCGCCGCAGGCGATAACCACCCCGCAGAGGTAACCTGACGCTGGCCTACCTCACCCGATAACAACGACGAAGCGTAAGGGGCACCCGCATCGTGTCGATCGAATCGAGCCTCCTCGAGATCCTCGCCTGCCCGGCATGCCACGCCCCGCTCCAGGAGCAGGACGAAGAACTCCGCTGCACCTCAGCGGACTGCGGGCTCGCCTACCCGATCCGTGACGGCATCCCGGTCCTCCTCGTAGACGAAGCCCGCCGCCCGGCGTAGGCGCAGGCGCAGCCGAGATGCTCGACGAGACCGTCCTCGACGACCCCCGGGCACTGGCCGCCGCGGACCCGCGCGAGTTCCTCCGCGGCACCGCCGAAGCCGGCGCCCGCGTCCGCACCGCAGCCCGCGCCGCGCGCGAGGCCGGCATCGACGAGCTGAACCCCGACGGCCGCCCCCGCGCCCTCTTCGTCGCGGGCCCCGGCCCCGCGACGTATTGCATCGCCGACCTCCTCGCCGCCCTCACCGGCGGCGCCTGCCCGGTCACCGCGATCGAGCCCACCGGCACCGACTCCAGCCCCGCCGAGCTCCGCTGGGCGCTGCCCGGCTGGGCAGGCCCGCTCGACCTGCTGATCATCGCCACCGGATACGGGCGCGAGCCCGGCCTCGAGGCGCTCGTCGAGCAGGCCTACCGCCGCGGCTGCGCCCTCGCCGCCGTCGCGCCCCGCTCGGCCACCATCAGCCAGACCGTCGCCGACCTGCGCGGCTTCCCGGTTCCGCTGATCCCGCTCGGCGGCCAGGACGGCGACTACGAGCCGCCCGGCTCGCTCTGGGCGCTGCTCACCCCGCTGCTCCAGCTCACCGACCGGCTCGGCCTCGTCGACGCCCCCGCCGCGACCCTCGACAAGGTCGCCGACCGCCTCGACGCCGTCGCCGAGCGGTGCGGGCCGGCCATCGAGACGTATACGAACCCGGCCAAGACCCTCGCGGTCGAGCTCGCCGAGTCGCTGCCGCTGCTGTGGGCGGACGGGCCGGTCGCCGCGGCCGCCGGGCGGCACTTCGCCACCGCGCTCGGCGCCATCCCGGGCCGCCCCGCGCTCGCCGCCCCGCTGCCGCACGCGCTGCAGACGCATGCGGCGCTGCTGGCGGGGGAGTTCGGCGGGCCGGGAGGCGATCCCGACGACTTCTTCCGCGACCGGGTGGACGAGCCCGAGGCGCTGCGCGCCCGCGTGGTGCTGCTGCGGCAGGGGGAGCTCGGCGGGCAGTCGCCGACCCGCGCCGCCCGCGAGCTGATCAATTCCCGCGGGGCGCCGGTGAGCGAGCTGGCGCCCGCCGAGGGCTCGCCGCTGGAGGCTGCTGCGGAGCTGATCGCCACCGGGGATTTCACTTCCGTGTACCTGGCCCTGGCATCGTCGCTGCAGACCTGAAGCACGTATCTGAAGCACGTACCTGAAGCACGTACCTGAAGCTCGCATACGACCGGAAAGCGCTCATGGACCGCCTCACCAACACCGTCCGGCCCTACGCCTGGGGCTCCACCACCGCCATCCCCGAGCTGCTCGGCACCGAGCCGACCGGCGAGCCGCAGGCCGAGATGTGGATGGGCGCCCACCCCGGCGCCCCCTCCCGCGTCGACCGCGGCGGCGGCCCGGTGTCGCTGGCCGAGGTCATCGCCGCCGATCCGGCCGACGAGCTGGGGGAGGCGTCCGTCGAGCGCTTCGGCCCGAAGCTGCCCTTCCTGCTCAAGGTGCTGGCCGCGGCGGCCCCGCTCTCCCTCCAGGTCCACCCGACCCTCGACCAGGCCCGGCTCGGCTACCAGCGCGAGGAGGAGTCCGGCGTCCCGATCGACGCGCAGGACCGCAACTACAAGGACGCCAACCACAAGCCCGAGCTCATCTGCGCCCTCACCGTCTTCGAGGGCCTGTGCGGCTTCCGCTCCGCCACCGAGGCCGCGGAGCTGATCGACGGGCTCGGCGTCGACTCCCTCACCCCGTATGTCGACGTGCTCCGCGCCAAGCCGGAGGACGACGCGCTGCGCGAGGTGCTGACGGGGGTGCTGCGCGCCGACAAGGAGGAGATGGCCGAGTCGGTCGCCGCGGCGGCAGCGGCAGCCGAGCGGCTCGGCTCGGGCAGCGGCCCGTACGCCGCGGCCTACGCCACCTACGCCTCCGTCGCCCGCAACTACCCCGGCGACCCGGGCGTGATCGCGGCGATGCTGCTCAACACCGTCCAGCTGCTGCCCGGCGAGGCGATGTTCCTCGGCGCCGGCGTCCCACACGCCTACCTCGACGGCCTCGGCGTCGAGATCATGGCCAACTCCGACAACGTGCTGCGCTGCGGCCTCACCCCCAAGCACGTCGACGTCCCGGAGCTGCTGCACATCGTCCGCTTCGAGGCCACCGCCCCCGGCGTGCTGCACCCGGACGCGGACGGCGCCTTCGACACCCCGGTCGACGACTTCCGGCTGTTCCGCTACGACCTCGACGAGGGCCCGCGGTCCCTGGAGGCCCGTACGCCCCAGATCCTGCTCTGCACCGACGGCAGCGCCGAACTCACCACCGCCGCCGGCACCCGGCTCTCACTGCACCGCGGCGAGTCCGCCTACGTGCCCGCGGCGGACGAAGCGGTACATGTGACCGGTTCCGGCACCCTCTTCCGGGCCACCGTGCGGGTTTAGTGCCTGTCGCCGGGCTCCCGCCTGCCCCCCGGCGTCCGGTGCGAGGCCGCCCTTCGGGCGACGACGTGAGCCCGGCGACAGGCCCTGACGCGGCAGGCCGCCGCGGACCTGACACAATGTGCCCGCCTTAGCGGAGACACCGAAGGGACTGGCGGGGACGTATGGCAGCAGGAGGCGGTACCAAGGCGATCGTGGCGGCACTGGTCGCCAATCTCTCGATCGCCGTGGCCAAGTTCGTGGCATGGGCCTTCAGCGGGTCGTCGTCGATGCTCGCGGAGGGGGTGCACTCCCTCGCGGACTCCGGCAACCAGGGCCTGCTGCTGCTCGGCGGCAAGCGCGCCAAGCGGGAGGCGACGAAGGAGCACCCCTTCGGGTACGGGCGGGAGCGATACGTCTACGCGTTCCTCGTCTCGATCGTGCTCTTCGCACTCGGCGGGCTCTTCGCGCTCTACGAGGGCTATCACAAGATCCACGACCCGCACGCGATCAAGGCCTGGTACTGGCCGGTCGGCGTGCTGGTCTTCGCGATCATCGCGGAGACATTCTCGTTCCGTACGGCCATCAGGGAGACCAACGAGGTCCGCGGCGACCAGGGCTGGTGGGAGTTCATCCGCCGGGCCAAGGCGCCCGAACTGCCGGTGATCCTGCTGGAGGACCTCGGCGCGCTGGTCGGCCTGATACTGGCTCTCTTCGGCGTCGGCATCGCCATCCTCACCGGCAACGGCGTCTGGGACGGCATCGGCACCCTGTGCATCGGCATTCTGCTGCTGATCATCGCCGTGGTGCTCTGCATCGAGACCAAGAGCCTGCTGTTGGGTGAGGGCGCGGGCGACGCGGACGTCGAGAAGATCCGCGCCGCCCTGACCGACGGCGAGACCGTCAGCAGCGTCATCCACATGAAGACGCTCTACCTCGGCCCCGACGAGCTGCTGGTCGCGGCGAAGATCGCGGTCCGGCACGAGGACAGCGCGGAGAAGGTCGCCGAGGCGATCAACGCCGCGGAGGCCCGGGTCCGCGAGGCGGTGCCGCTCGCGCGGCAGATCTACCTCGAGCCGGACATACTGCGACCGCAGTCCTGACGGCATGACGAGGGCCCCGCCGCTCCGTAAAGGAAGCGGCGGGGCCCTCGTCATGTCCGGAACGGACAGGCTTACTTGACCCGCTGCCGGCCTACTGGATCTCGCCCAGGATCTTCAGGATGTCCGCGTCCGAGCCCGCACCCTGCAGCCGCGCCCGGAAGTCGGTGTCCATCAGCTTCCGCGACAGCTGCGCCAGGATGCGCAGGTGCTCGTCGCCCGCGGCCGCCTCGGGCACCGCGATCATGAAGATCAGCTTGGCCAGGGTCCCGTCCATGGAACCCCAGTCGATGCCCGCGTCCGACCGCGAGAAGGCGACGACCGGCGCGGTCACCGCGTTCGTCTTGGCGTGCGGGATGGCGATCTCCTCGCCGAGCCCGGTGGTGCCCTGCGCCTCGCGGGCCAGGGCCGCCTCGACGAGGGCGTCCTTGTCGGCGACCTTGCCGGTGTCCGCCATCAGGTTGACCAGCTCGCGGATGGCGTCGTCGCGGTTGGTGGCGGTGAGCTGCTGCAGCACCGTCTGCTCGGTGAGATAGCCGGAGAGCACCTCGTCCTTGTCCGGGACGGCGTCCCGGACGTCGTCCTTCGGCACCGGCCGGGTGGTGGAGCTGGTCACCGGAGCCGAATGGCTCTTCTGGTACGCCGCGTGCGCGGTCGCCTCACCGTCCACCGCGGTGGTGTGCGCCGTGGCGCCCGCACCCGTCGTGCTGGTGGCACCCATGCCGTCCAGCGCGGTCGCGGCCATGCCGCCACCGATAGCACCGGCACCCGCGCCCGCCAGCGCCGGCTCCATGCCGCCGCCGGCCAGCCCCTGCTTACGGGCCTGCATGCCCAGCAGGGCGACGGTGACCAGGGCGGTCACGACCGTTCCGCAGATCACGGCGATGAAGAACATCGGCACGCCACCGACCGCGCCCAGCACGGCGACGATCGGGCCACCGTGCGGCACCGCGTCCGTGACCGTGGCCAGACCGGCGATGAGACCGGCGACCGCGCCGCCGACCATGTTCGCGGGGATCACGCGTGCTGGATGGGCCGCGGCAAACGGAATCGCACCTTCCGTAATGCCGAAGAAGCCCATGAACAAGGCCGCGAGCCCGGTCTCCTTCTCCTGGTCGGAGTAGAGCTTGCGGCGGATGAGGGTGGCCAGGCCCTGGCCCAGCGGCGGGACCGGGATGGCGGCCGCGCACATACCCATGACCTCGGGGGACTTCGATACGAGCCCGGCGCCGAAGAGGAAGGCTGTCTTGTTGACGGGACCGCCCATGTCGAACGTGATCATCAGGCCGAGGATGATGCCGAGCAGCGCGGCGCTCGCGCCGGTCATGCCGCCGAGCCAGTCGGTGAGCTGCTCGAAGATCCAGGCGATGGGCCGGCCGATGACGTAGATGAAGAACAGGCCGAGCGCCGTGGTCGCGAGCACCGGGATCACGATGATCGGCATGATCGGCTGGACGAACTTCGGGACCTTGACCTTCTTGATCGCCTGGACCAGATAGCCGGCCAGGAAGCCGGTCGCGATGGCGCCGATGAAGCCGGCGCCGGCCTCGGAGTCGTAGAGGGACCCGGTGTTGGCGATCCAGCCGCCGATCATGCCCGGCACGAGGCCTGGCCGGTCGGCGATGGCGTACGCGATATAGCCGGAGAGGATCGGGATCATCAGCGTGAAGCCGATGGTGCCGATCTGGTTCACGTACCACCAGAAGGTGTTCTCCGGGATGACCAGGCCGCCCTTGGGGTCCTGGTTACCGCCGATGGAGAGTGAGATGGCGATCAGCAGACCGCCGACGACGACGAACGGGATCATGTACGAGACGCCGTTCATCAGCGCCTTGTAGACGACACTGCGCTCCTTGCCGCCGCCACCGCCACCGCCGGTGGTGGCCGCCGCGGCGCCGCCGTGCCCGCCGCCCCCGCCGAACACCGGCGCGCTCTGCACCCGCTCGATCAGCCCCTGGGGGTTGTTGATGCCCTCGCTGACGCCGACCGTCAGCACCCGCTTGCCGACGAAGCGGCTCGGGTCGACGTCCTTGTCGGCGGCGATGATGATCGCGTCGGCGTTCGCGACATCGTTGTCAGTCAGTACGTTCTCGGCGCCGATGGAGCCTTGTGTCTCCACCTTCATGTGGTGGCCCATGGCCGTAGCGGCCTGCTCGAGCTTCTCGGCCGCCATATAGGTGTGGGCGATGCCGGTGGGACAGGCGGTGACCGCGAGCAGGTTCAGCCCCTGCTCGCTCTGCTCGCTCGTCCCCGCCGCGCCGGGGGGATCTGCGGGACTTGTCACGTGGATCGACTCCTTGGGTTAGGGGTCCCCCAGGCCAGTGGCTGTGTCCGGCGACCCGGGGACGGCTTCGTGCGCGCGCACATGCTCGCAGAACGATCTAGCGCCACCGCAATCGGCTCCACACATCCGCCACAGGTCACGCCCCCCATTCTCAGCCGGGCTCCGCAGGCTCGCATCCGCGAGCGGGCCAGGGGGCTGACGCACCTCCGGGGGAGCTGCGTCCCACATGGCGGGACGGCCGGCCCGGGACGTTTCCGCACGTGCCGATCCGGCTAGCAGTGAGCGGAAGCCACGCGCCCTGGCCGAATAACCGGGCCACCCCGCCGCGCGGCACGGCTCCTGCGGTAGCTTGGTGCGCAGTGCCAGACGTCGCTGCTGATGGCGGTCGGGCGGCTCCGCGGGCGCGGAGCCGGCCGAGGGAGAGAGGGCCTCCGACGGACTGGGTTGCAGTGACCGCGCTTGAGAAATCAAGCCCGGCCGCGCGGGTGCCGCGCGGGTGGCGCATGCCGTATCGCCGCAGCTCAGGAACCCGCCCGACACAGCAGACACACGACGTATATGCGCTAGGAGACCGAATGAGCTCCCAGGTCCTCAACCCCTCCGACTTCAAGGTCGCCGACCTGTCGCTGGCCGAGTTCGGCCGCAAGGAGATCACCCTCGCCGAGCACGAGATGCCCGGCCTGATGGCGATCCGCAAGGAGTACGCCGCATCCCAGCCGCTGGCCGGCGCCCGGATCATGGGCTCGCTGCACATGACGGTGCAGACCGCCGTCCTCATCGAGACCCTGGTCGCCCTCGGCGCCGAGGTCCGCTGGGTGTCCTGCAACATCTTCTCCACCCAGGACCACGCCGCGGCCGCCGTCGCCGTCGGCCCGAACGGCACCCCGGACAGCCCCCAGGGCATCCCGGTCTTCGCCTGGAAGGGCGAGACGCTCGAGGAGTACTGGTGGTGCACGGAGCAGGCGCTGACCTGGCCGAACACCCCCACCGGCGGCCCGAACATGATCCTGGACGACGGCGGCGACGCCACCCTCCTCGTCCACAAGGGCGTCGAGTACGAGAAGGCCGGCAAGGTCCCCTCGGTCGACACCGCCGAGAACGACGAGCACCGCGTCATCCTGCAGCTCCTCAACCGCACCATCACCGAGGGCTCGCAGAAGTGGACCAAGCTCGCCTCGGAGATCCGCGGCGTGACGGAGGAGACCACCACCGGTGTCCATCGCCTGTACGAGATGCACCGTGACGGCACCCTGCTGTTCCCGGCCATCAACGTCAACGACGCGGTGACCAAGTCGAAGTTCGACAACAAGTACGGCTGCCGCCACTCCCTGATCGACGGCATCAACCGCGCCACGGACGTGCTGATCGGCGGCAAGACCGCGGTCGTCTGCGGTTACGGCGACGTGGGCAAGGGCTGCGCCGAATCGCTGCGCGGCCAGGGCGCCCGCGTGATCATCACCGAGATCGACCCGATCTGCGCCCTGCAGGCGGCGATGGACGGCTTCCAGGTCACGACGCTGGACGAGGTCATCGACAAGGGCGACATCTTCGTCACCACGACCGGCAACAAGGACATCATCATGGCCGCCGACATGGCCAAGATGAAGCACCAGGCGATCATCGGGAACATCGGCCACTTCGACAACGAGATCGACATGGCCGGCCTCGCCCAGATCCCCGGCATCGTCAAGGACGAGGTCAAGCCGCAGGTCCACACCTGGACCTTCCCGGACGGCAAGGTCCTGATCGTGCTGTCCGAGGGCCGCCTGCTCAACCTGGGCAACGCGACCGGCCACCCGTCCTTCGTGATGTCCAACAGCTTCGCGGACCAGACCCTGGCCCAGATCGAGCTCTTCACGAAGCCCGCGGAGTACCCGACCGACGTCTACGTCCTGCCCAAGCACCTGGACGAGAAGGTCGCCCGCCTCCACCTGGACGCCCTCGGCGTCAAGCTCACCGAGCTGCGCCCGGAGCAGGCCGACTACATCGGCGTGAAGGTCGAGGGCCCGTACAAGCCGGACCACTACCGCTACTGATCCACGGATCGCTCGCAGGCCGCCCGGACCGCTACGGACCGGGCGGCCTGCTGCATGTGCGGGGCCTGGCTCTAGGGTCGAGACATGCCTCGAGGCCGCTACTCCCTGCACGACCCGTACGACGGCGCTCCCCTCGGGGAGGAGCACTTCCACTGCGCGCCGGGCGCCGCGGGCTGGCGCTACACGGCACAGGTGAACTCCGCCGGGGGTGAGCACGCGGGCTCCATCGACCTCACCATCGATCACCTGGGCCGCCCGATCCGCCTGGAGATGCACGCCTCGGGCTGGCAGGTACGGGGCGCGGCGCTGGACGGCGTCACCTGGGTGCGCTCGGACCCGGCCGGCGCGGAGGCCCACGAGGGCAACGCCCCCGCGCACGCCTTTACGGGCCAGTCCCCGTCCTTCCTGGTGGCCACGGCACGGCTGCTGGCCCTGCGACCAGGGGAGGCGGGCAAGCGGGTACGCCTGGTGGCGCTGACACCGCCCGTACTCGCGCCGCGGACGGTGGAGCAGGCCTGGCTGCTCCGGGACACGGCGGTGCACGAGACCGACAGCGGTCCGCTGACGGTGGAGAACTACGAGGTCAGGGACCTGGAAGCCGGGGAGGCGCACGAGGTCCACATCGCCGGTGATGTGGTGCTGTCGGCGCCGGGCGTGGAGCTCGAGACGCTGGAGTCGCCGCCGTCGGTCTTCGCCGAACCGGCCTGATGTGCATCGGAGCCCACAGACCTGCTAGTGTCCTCTCTCGCCCGCCAAAACCATTGACTTGGGGATGACGGGGAGGTAGATTCGAACAGTTGCCCCGAGCTAGACAGTTCGAAGGGCAGAGGTTAAGGTCTACCGCGCTCGACAGAATTCTGAGAGCGCCTTCTGAACGAATTCAGAGCCACGAAGCGGTGAAAATCCCGCCGAAAAGGTCTGGTAGAGTTCAGAACACCGAAGGGAAGCGCCCGGAGGAAACCCGTGAGGGAATCCAAAGGAAGCGTCCGTTCCTTGAGAACTCAACAGCGTGCCAAAAGTCAACGCCAGATATGTTGATACCCCGTCGCTCACATTAG
>NZ_JAAKZV010000292.1 GCF_011044975.1 Streptomyces coryli
CCCGTAGCACCGCTACGGGCCCCCGCCCTCGGTCGTGCGTAGTAGCTATGCCGGGCGCAGCCACACCGTCGCTAGTGGGGGCAGGGTTACGGCGATTGAGGTTGGGCGGCCGTGGGAGCCGACGTGTTCCGTCTTTACCGGGTCCGCCGTTGTTACGTCGCTGCCGCCCCAGCGGGCGTCGTCCGTGTTGAGGATTTCTTGCCAGGCCGGGAAGTGGTCGGGGGTGCCCAGGCGGTAGTCGGTGCGGACTACCGGGGCGAAGTTGGAGACGCAGAGGAGAGGAGGGGTGCCGTTTTCGCCGAAGCGGAGGAAGGCGAGGACGTCGTCTTCCGCCGCGCCGCCCTCGACCCACGCGAAGCCCTCCGGGACCGTGTCCCGCTGCCAGAGGGACGGGGTCGCGCGGTACGTCGCGTTCAGCTCGCGCATCAGGTCGCGGACGCCGCGGTGGTCGGGCTCCGCCCCGTACGACGGGTCGAGCAGCCACCAGTCGGGGCCGTGGCTCTCCGCCCACTCGGCGCCCTGCGCGAACTCCTGGCCCATGAAGAGCAGCTGCTTGCCGGGGTGGGACCACATAAAGCCCAGGTACGCGCGGTGGTTGGCGCGCTGCTGCCACCAGTCGCCGGGCATCTTCGAGACCAGTGAGCGCTTGCCGTGCACCACCTCGTCGTGGGAGATCGGCAGCACGTAGTTCTCGCTGTACGCGTAGACCATGGAGAAGGTCATTTCTCCGTGGTGGTACTTGCGGTGTATCGGCTCGTGCGCCATGTAGCCGAGCGAGTCGTGCATCCAGCCCATGTTCCACTTCAGGCCGAAGCCGAGGCCGCCGAAGCCGGACTCGCCGACGTGGTGGGTGGCGCGGGTGACGCCGTCCCAGGCCGTGGACTCCTCGGCGATGGTGACGACGCCGGGGACGCGGCGGTAGAGGGTGGCGTTCATCTCCTGGAGGAAGGCGACGGCGTCGAGGTTCTCGCGGCCGCCGTGGACGTTCGGGGTCCATTCGCCGGCTTCGCGCGAGTAGTCGAGGTAGAGCATCGACGCGACCGCGTCCACGCGCAGGCCGTCGATGTGGAACTCCTCGCACCAGTAGACCGCGTTGGCGACCAGGAAGTTACGGACCTCGGTGCGCCCGTAGTCGAATTCCAGGGTCCCCCAGTCGGGGTGCGCGGCCCGCGCCGGGTCCTCGTGCTCGTACAGCGGCCGGCCGTCGAACTCGGCGAGCGCCCAGTCGTCGCGCGGGAAGTGCGCCGGGACCCAGTCCATCAGGACGCCGATGCCCTCCTGGTGGAGGGTGTCGACCAGGTACCGGAAGTCGTCCGGGGTGCCGAGCCGGGCGGTCGGGGCGTAGAGGCCGGTGACCTGATAGCCCCAGGAGCCGCCGAAGGGGTGCTCGGCGACGGGCATCAGCTCGACGTGGGTGAAGCCGAGGTCCTTCACGTAGCCCGGGAGCTGCTCGGCCAGCTGGCGGTACGTCAGGCCCGGGCGCCAGGAGGCGAGATGGATCTCGTAGACGGAGAAGGGGGCCTGGTGGACGGGGCGGTCGCCGCGGTGCTTGATCCAGTCGTCGTCGCCCCATTCGTACGCGGACGAGGTGACCACGGAGGCGGTGTCCGGCGGTGTCTCGGTGCGGCGCGCCATCGGGTCGGCGCGCAGCGTCTTGCCGCCGTCGGGCTTGGTGATCTCGAACTTGTACAGATCGCCCTCGCCGAGGCCGGGGACGAACAGCTCCCAGATCCCGGACGAGCCGAGCGAGCGCATCGGATACGCGGTGGCGTCCCAGTAGTTGAAGCTGCCGGCGATACGGACGCCCTGGGCGTTGGGCGCCCAGACGGCGAAGCGGGTGCCGGTGACGCCGTCGACGGTCGTCGGATGCGCGCCGAGCGCCCGCCACAGCTCCTCGTGCCGGCCCTCGCCGATGAGGTGCAGGTCGAGGTCGCCGAGGGTGGGGGCGAAGCGATACGGGTCGGCGGAGTCGACGATGTCGTCCTCGCCGTAGGTGATGCGCAGGTGGTAGTCGGGGATGGTGCGCTTGCGGGGGAGGAGGGCGGAGAAGAGTCCGTCGCCGTCGTCGTGCAGCGGGATTTGCTGGGCGGCGCGTCCCTTGGGCTGGATGACGGCGTGCACTGCCTTGGCGTACGGGCGCAGGGTGCGGATGACCACGCCGCCGGGGTCGGCGTGCGCGCCGAGGAGGGCGTGTGGGTCGTGGTGGGCGCCGTTGAGCAGCCGTCCGCGATCCGCTGCGGAGAGCGGTGGGGCTTCGCCGGCACCGGCAGCGGGTGCCGCGACGCGCTTGCGCTGCGGCGAGGACGCGGTCGCGTCCGGGGACGCGGGGGCTTCCGTCGCTCCGGGATCCACCTGCGCGGCCGGCACCTCCGGTGTGTCCGGCGTGGCGGGCGGCTGCGGCTCCCCGGAACGGGGACCCTTGCGCGGGCTCGCCTTCTTGGCGGCGGGCGCCTTACGGGCCGTGGTCTTACGGGCGGACTCCGCGGCGCCGGCCCCGCCGGCCCCGCCGGATCGCGCCGTCCCCCCGGCGCCCCGTGGCTTCCGGGCCCGCGGAACCGGCCGGTCCCGCCCCTCCGCCGGAGGCATTCCCGCCGGGGCGGCGGGCTGCTCGGTGGCGCTCTCGCCGCTGTCCGGCGCTGCGGTCCTGTGCTCGCCCGCCGTCTGCGCGGCATCCGCGCCATCGTGCGCAGCCGCGTCCGCGCGGGCCTCCGGCACGGCGCCTTGCTCGGGCGCGGGCCCGGTGTCGCCGGCGGTGGTGTCCCGGGCGGGCCGGTCGCCTTGCGCGGGAGCGCGATTGCGTTCTGGCACGGTGGTGCCTCCTCGTTGAAGTCTCAGTCGCGGGGGGTCGGGGGAGCAGCCGCGGGAGCGGCAAGGCGGCGGACGGCGGCCATCGGGACGTCGAGCCAGTCCGGGCGGTGGCGGGCCTCGTACAGGACCTCGTAGACGGCCTTGTCCGTCTCGTACGCGCGCAGCAGCGCCGCGTCGTCGCGCGGATCCGCGCCCGCGGCCTCCGCGTAACCGGCGCAGTACGCCGCGCACTGCCGCGCCGCCCACGCCGCCTGCTCGTCGAGGGTCCAGCCGGTGTCCGGCCCGCCGGTACGGGACGCGTAGTCGAAGGACCGCAGCATGCCGGCTACGTCCCGGGCCGGCGGCTGCGGGCGGCGGCGTTCGGCGAGCGGGCGGGCCGGCTCGCCCTCGAAGTCGATCAGCGACCAGCCGCCGCTGGTGCGCAGCGCCTGGCCGAGGTGCAGATCGCCGTGGATGCGCTGGGCGGGCCAGCTGCGGCCCGCGCGGGTGAGGTCGGCGAGCTCCTCGTACGCGGCCGCCAGCGCCGCCCGGTACGGGGCAAGTCCCGGCACCGCCACCGCCGTCGACTCGACCCGCTCCGCCATCAGCGCCGTCAGGTGCTCCATCTGCACCCGCCGCAGCACCGTCACTGGCAGCGCGGCCGCCAGCGCGGTATGCACCTCGGCGGTGGCTCGCCCGAGCGAGCGCGCCTCAAGAGCGAAGTCGCGGCCCGCCGCGATGGAGTCGAGCGCCAGCTGCCAGCCGTCCGTCGACCCGGCCAGGAACGGCTGCAGCACCCCCAGCGTGGCCGGCCCGCCGTCGGACCCGTCCTCGCCGGTCAGCGCCGCCGTCTCGAACCACGCCACCGGCGGCGGCACATTGGTGTTCCCGGCCCGCGCCAGCGCCAGCGGCAGCTCCAGGTCCGGGTTCACCCCCGCGTACACCCGGCGGAAGACCTTCAGGATCAGCGCGTCCCCGTAGACGACGGACGAATTCGACTGCTCGGCCTGCAATATCCGCGCCGGCAGCCGCGCGTCGATGGCCGCCCCGGGCGCCCGCGAGAACGCCAGCGGCCCGAGCCGCCCCGGCAGCCGCAGCCGCTCCAGCAGCACCGAGCACAGCCGCGGGTCCTGCAGCGCGTCGTAGACCGCCTGCCCGTGCAGCGGGCCGTCCTCGGGCGTGCCGATCAGCGCGTCGGACAGCCGCGGCGGCAGCGCGGGATGGGTCCCGATCAGCAGCTGGTAGCAGTCCGTTACGGGCCCGGGCTGGCGCACCCTGATCAGCAGGTGCACAAGCCCGGGCGTGGAGCCGCCCGGCGGCAGCAGCTCGGTCGCCGAGACCGGCTCCAGGCCGGTGATCGCCCGGTCCTTCCCCGCGAACCACCGCCTGCCGGGCAGCCACGCCTCCAGCAGCGGGGCGAGCGAGGTCAAGAGCGCGCGATCAGGGGCGGTGCGCGGCCGGGTGACGGCCGCGGTGGCGGCTGCATCAAGGGCCGGCGGCATGGTCTCGCGGGTGCCCCTCGCGCTCATCATCACTCCTGCCGCAGTCGGAACCAGTAGAAGCCGTGCCCTGCCAGCGTCAGCAGGTACGGCAGCTCCCCGATCGCCGGGAAGCGCACCCCGCCCATCAGCTCCACCGGGTAACGGCCCGCGTACGCGCGCAGGTCGAGCTCGGTGGGCTGGGCGTGGCGGGAGAAGTTGGACACGCACAGCACCAGGTCGTCCTGGCCCTCCTCGTCCGGCGGCGCCTCCCGCAGGAAGGCGAGGACGGCCGGGTTGGAGGAGGTGAGCTCCGTGTACGAGCCGAGGCCGAAGGCGCGGTTCTGCTTGCGCACCTCGATCATGCGGCGGGTCCAGTGCAGCAGCGAGGACGGACTGCTCATCGCCGCCTCGACGTTGGTGACCTGGTAGCCGTAGACCGGGTCCATGATCGTGGGGAGGTAGAGCCGGCCCGGGTCGCAGGAGGAGAAGCCGGCGTTGCGGTCCGGGGTCCACTGCATGGGGGTGCGGACGGCGTCGCGGTCGCCGAGCCAGATGTTGTCGCCCATGCCGATCTCGTCGCCGTAATAGAGGATCGGCGTGCCGGGCAGGGACAGCAGCAGAGCCGTGAACAGCTCGATCTGGTTGCGGTCGTTGTCGAGGAGCGTCGCGAGGCGGCGGCGGATGCCGATGTTGGCGCGCATCCGCGGGTCCTTGGCGTACTCCGCGTACATGTAGTCGCGCTCTTCGTCCGTGACCATTTCGAGGGTGAGCTCGTCGTGGTTGCGCAGGAAGATGCCCCACTGGCAGCCGCTCGGGATCGCGGGCGTCTTGGCGAGGATCTCCGAGACCGGGTAGCGCGACTCGCGGCGTACGGCCATGAAGATCCGCGGCATGACGGGGAAGTGGAACGCCATATGGCATTCGTCCCCGCCGCTCTCGAAGTCGCCGAAGTAGTCGACGACGTCCTCCGGCCACTGGTTGGCCTCGGCCAGCAGCACCGTGTCGGGGTACTGGGCGTCGACCTCCTTGCGGACCCGCTTCAGGAACTCGTGCGACGCCGGGAGGTTCTCGCAGTTGGTGCCCTCCTCGGCGTAGAGATACGGGACCGCGTCGAGGCGGTAGCCGTCGATGCCGAGGTCGAGCCAGAACCGGATCGCCGCCAGGATCTCCTCCTGGACCTGCGGGTTCTCGAAGTTGAGGTCCGGCTGGTGGGAGAAGAAGCGGTGCCAGTAGTACTGCTTGCGGACCGGGTCGAAGGTCCAGTTGGAGGATTCCGTATCGACGAAGATGATCCGCGCGTCCTGGTAGGCCTTGTCGTCGTCGGCCCAGACGTAGTAGTCGCCGTACGGTCCTTCCGGATCCTTGCGGGACTCCTGGAACCACGGGTGCTGGTCGCTGGTGTGGTTCATGACGAAGTCGATGATCACGCGCATGCCGCGCTGGTGCGCCGCGTCCACGAACTCGACGAAGTCCGCCAGGTCGCCGAACTCGGGCAGCACGGCGGTGTAGTTGGACACGTCGTAGCCGCCGTCGCGCAGCGGGGACTGGAAGAACGGCGGCAGCCACAGGCAGTCCACGCCGAGCCACTGCAGATAGTCCAGCTTGGCGGTGATGCCCTTGAGGTCGCCGATGCCGTCGCCATTGCTGTCCTGGAAGGAACGGACCAGCACCTCGTAGAAGACGGCCCGCTTGAACCAGTCGGGATCCCGGTCGCGGGCCGGGGTGTCCTCGAAGGTGTCGGGCACAGGTTCGTTGACGGTCATCGGCACGCTCGCATGGTGAGGATGTGGGCGGGGGCGGGGTCCTGGTGCGGGTCCAGCCGCACGTAGTTGTCCCGGCCCCAGGAGTACGTGGCGCCGGTGAGCTCGTCGCGTACCGGCAAGGGCTCGGTACCCGCCTCCTGGCCGAGGCTTGCGCCGAGCTCCGGCAGGTCCAACGACACGGTGGTCTCGTGGGTGTGGTGGGGGTCGAGGTTGACCACCGTGATGACCACGTCGTCCCCTTCGCGCTTCGAGTACGCGAGGATCTGATCGTTGTCGGTGTGGTGGAAGCGCAGGGAGCGCAGGTTCTGCAGCGCCGGGTGGCGGCGGCGCATCCGGTTGAGCGTGGTGATGAGGGGCGTCAGTCCCTCGGTCTCGGCCTTGGTCCAGTCGCGTGGCCGGAACTGGTACTTCTCCGAGTCCAGATACTCCTCGCTGCCCGGCCGCACCGCCGTGCCCTCGCACAGCTCGAAGCCGGCGTAGACGCCCCAGGTGGGGGAGAGGGTGGCGGCCAGCACGGCCCGTACGGCGAAGGCGGGGCGGCCGCCGTACTGCAGGTAGGCGTGCAGGATGTCCGGGGTGTTCACGAAGAAGTTCGGCCGCATGTAGGCGGCCGCGTCGCCGGACAGCTCGGTGAGGTAGTCGGTCAGCTCCTGCTTCTCGTTGCGCCAGGTGAAGTACGTGTAGGACTGCTGGAAGCCGATCTTGGCGAGGGTGTGCATCATCGCGGGGCGGGTGAAGGCCTCGGCGAGGAAGATCACGTCGGGATCGGTTGCGTTGATGTCGGCGATCACCTGCTCCCAGAAGACGACCGGCTTGGTGTGCGGATTGTCCACGCGGAAGATCCGTACGCCGTGGTCCATCCAGTGCCGCAGCACCCGCAGCGTCTCGCGGACGATGCCGTCGAAGTCGGCGTCGAAGGCGACCGGATAGATGTCCTGGTACTTCTTCGGCGGATTCTCGGCGTACGCGATCGTGCCGTCCGGGCGATGGTGGAACCACTCCGGATATTTGTCGACCCACGGATGGTCGGGCGAGCACTGCAGCGCGAAGTCCAGCGCCACCTCCATGCGCAGCCCGCGCGCGGTCTCCACGAAGTGGTCGAAGTCATCGAGCGTGCCCAGATCGGGATGGATCGCGTCGTGCCCGCCGGCCGCCGCGCCGATCGCCCAGGGGGATCCCGGGTCGTACGGGCCGGGTGAGAGTGAGTTGTTGGGGCCCTTGCGGTACGCGGCGCCGATGGGGTGGACCGGTGGCAGGTAGACGACGTCGAAGCCCATCGCGGCCACGGCGGGGAGCCGCTCGGCGGCGGTGCGCAGGGTGCCGCTGCGCGGCGGTGCGCCTTCGGCGACGACCGCGCCCTCGGAGCGGGGGAAGAGCTCGTACCAGGAACCGAACAACGCCCGCGACCGCTCCACGAGAAGCCGCACCGGCTCGGACGTGGTGACCAGCTCGCGCAGCGGATGCTCGGCGAGCACCTCCAGCAGGTGCGGGTCGAGCGCGGCGGCCAGCCGCTCGGCGACCGGCCAGCCCGGGTCGCGCAGCGCGTCGACGACCCGCAGCACCGCCTCGCGCTCCGCGCCCTTGGGCACGCCGGCGGCCGCGCGCTCGTGCAGCAGCGCGCCCTCCTCGCATACGACATCGGTGTCGATGCCCGCCGGGATCTTGATTTTGGCGTGGTGCCGCCAGGTGGCGATGGGATCGCCCCAGGCCTCGACGGCGAACGACCACAGGCCTTCCGCGTCCGGCGTGACGTGGGCGCCCCACCGGTCGGTGCCCGGGGTGAGTTCGCGCATCGGCGTCCAGGGGCCCGCGCGGCCGGCCGGGTCGGTGAGGACCACGTTGGCCGCCACCGCGTCGTGCCCTTCGCGGAACACGGTCGCCGTCACCTGGAATGTCTCGTTCACCACCGCCTTCGCGGGTCGGCGCCCGCAGTCGACGGCGGGGTGGACGTCCAGGACCGGGATCCGGCCGATCATGTGATCACCTGCAGAAGGACGTTGGGGTCCGGGCATGCAGAAGTGCCCGGTTGGGACCTTGTGGTGCGTTTTGTACTGCGGCTCTGCGCTAGTTGTATCTGCTCAGCAGACGAATGCCGGGGCATGGGCATGGCCGCTCCTGCGCGCGTTCACTCATGTGGGCGAGGTGGGGCATGGCGATGCAGTGAGACTTCCACGGCCGGAGTAGGGGCAATCCGGCTGTAGATGAACTACTCGTACGTAACGAGGTGGGTGGTGGCGGCAACCGCTATTCGGACGTTAACCGACGTGTCGGGCGTCGGCGAGGGGGTCGTGCGTAAGTGTTTGCGCCAGATATGCGGTGAGCAGCGTCCGGGTCTCCGCGATGAGGGCCGGGTCGCCCTGCGGGGCGTCGCGGAAGGCGAGTTGGAGGAGCGCGTCCGCGGCCTCTATGGCGACGCGCCCGGCGCGGCGCAGCAGCTCGGGGTTGCGCCCGGTGTGCTCGGCGAGGAGTTCGGTGAGGTGTTCTGCTACGAGGTCGTTGCCGGCGAAGTCGACGACCACGAAGCCCGGGACGGTGCGCTTCATCGCCACGTACTCGTCGAGCATCACGTCGATGACGGCCTGCCAGGAGCCTTCGCGGTCCTCGAGGCCGCGCTCGATGCGCTCGGTGAACTCGGTGAGATTGCGGTGCGCGAGGGCGTCGGCGAGCTGCCGCTTGTTGCCGAAGAACCGGTATACGGACCCGATCGGCACCCCCGCCCGCTCGGCGACGGCGCGGGTGGTCAGCGCCTCGTAACCGGCCTCGTCGAGCAGCTCGGCGCAGGCGTCGAGGATCCGCGCGAGGCGCTCGGCGCTGCGCTGCTGCACGGGGACGCGGCGCATGGAGGTCGGGGTCGGGGTCGGGTGGCTCGGCATCCGCTTCATCATGCCTCAGGCGAGGAGGAGGGCGAGGCCGGCGACGGTGTAGCAGATCATCAGGATGAGGAGGGGGAGCTGGCCGGCGACGGCGCGGTGTGGTGGGAAGAGGCGGACGGAGCGGTCGTGGGCGGCGATGACACCGAGGACGTGGCCGGTGACTACGGCGGCGACCTGGAGGG
>NZ_JAAKZV010000293.1 GCF_011044975.1 Streptomyces coryli
GGGTTGTGGCGGGCCGGGCCGATGAGGACCCGGGCGGCCGGGGCGATGGCCTCGAAGTGGGCGTCGGTGACGACCGGTTCCCAGCCGCGGGCGACGCCGTCGCGGGCGGCGCGCAGGCCGAAGGAGACGTGCCGGGACTCGTCCCGGGTGACGTTGGTCAGCCCCTCCTCCAGCGCGGCCAGGCGCAGCCGCTTGGCGAGGAAGCGGGTGGTGCGCAGCGCGGTGGCGGCGAGCACGCCCTCGGTGATCAGGTGGTAGTAGATCAGCGCCCGGTACCAGGACTCGCGGTCGCCATGGTCGGCGCGCACGGCGTCGGTGACGCGGGTGAGCTCGGGCGCGAAGACGTGGGCGTAGTCGGCGGCGGCCGTCGACTCCGGCTCGGCGTCGCAGACGTCGCTCAGATAGGTCTGGAAGAACCGCACGTGCCGCGCCTCATCGGCGAGTTGCGTGCACAGGAAGATCCGGTCGTCCTCGGTGGGCGGGGCGTCGATGAGCGAGCCGAGCGTGTGGGTGACGGCGACCTCGCCGACCTCGAGCTCGGCCAGGGCGCCGAGGAGCTGCTCCCGCGAGTACGGGGTCAGCTCGGCCCACCGCTGCCGGTCGCGGGCGGGGTCGACTTTGGCGACGGCCCACTGCTGGCGTTCCCAGCGGCGGTAGAGGTCGGCGGATCCTGCCAGCCGTCCGTGCTGTTCGGCGGCGGTCTCCGGCTCGGTCTCGGTCACGTCGAGGACGAGCCCGGCGGCGGTGCTGGTGGTCATGGATGATCCCGTCAGGTAGCGATGGTGGCGGCCGGGGCGGCGTGCTCGTCCCGGCCGAAGGTCACGTGGACGACCTCGCCGGGCAGTTCGCCCGCGCTCGCCTGCCGCCACAGCAGGCGGCGCCGCGGCTTGCCGCTGGAGGTCCGCGGGACGGTGCCGCGCCGGGCGGTGACGAAGGTGACGCGGGCGGCGTCGCCGAGCGCGGAGCGCAGCAGGGTGACGGCGGGGTCGAGCCACTCGCCCGCGGCCGCCTCGACGACGACCACGGCGCGCCCGCGCCCCTCGTCCGTACCGAGCGCGACGGCGCAGCGCCCCGGCGGCACGCCGGGCAGCCCGCCGAGCGCCGCCTCGAGGTCCTCGGCGTGCACGGCGCGGCCGCGCACCTTGAGGCTGTCCCCGATCCGCCCGACGACGAACAGCTCGCCGTCCAGCAGGAATCCGGCGTCGCCGGTGCGCAGCCCGTCGGCGGTGAACCGCCCGGACGCGTCGGCAGCGGCGCCCTCGTATCCCGCCGCCACCGACGCGCCGCCGACCCGTATCTCCCCGAAGTGCCCCTCGGGCAGCGGCCGCCCGTCGTCGGCCACGATGTCGATACGGGTCCCGGGCACCGGCCGTCCGCAGGAGCTGAGCCAGCGCTCGGGCTCCTCAGGCCGGTCCCGGCCGAGCAGGCCACTCCCCGTGACAGTGACCTGCGCGCCCGGGGTGAGCGGGCCGCCGGTGCGGACGATGCGGGCGCCGACGCCCGGGGCCACGCCGGAGACGGCGAGCGTCGCTTCTGCCATGCCGTAGCAGGGTGCGAAGGCGCTCGGCCGCATGCCGTGCGGGGCCAGGCGGGTGGCGAAGTCGGCGGCTACGCGGGCATCGACACGCTCCGCACCGCTCATCGCCACCCGCCAGTTCGAGAAGTCCGCGCCGGCCAGGTCGTCGTCCCGGACCCGGGAGGCGGCGTAGCCGTAGCCGAAGTTGGGCGCGGTGGTGATCGTCGCGCCGTAACGGCCGTGGCAGTCCAGCCACTTGGCCGGGGTGCGGATGAAGTCGACCGGCGCCATCAGCCACAGGTCGATGCCGGCCACGGCCGACCCCAGGAACGTCCCGATCAGCCCCATGTCGTGGTAGAGCGGCAGCCAGGACGAGCAGGAGTCGGCGTCGGTCACGCCGAGCCACGCCAGGATGGCGCGGACGTTGGCGTCGAGGTTCGCCGGTGTGACGCGCACCCCCTTCGGGGTGCCGCTGGACCCTGAGGTGAACTGCAGCAGCGCGAGCTCCGCGGCGCCGCGGCCGGTGGCCTGCCCGGGCCCGAGGAGGCCTTCGTCGGGCCCGGGCAGGACCAGGGGTGCGGCCAGATCCGCGCGGGCGGCGGCCTGCCCGGCGGATCCGGCCGCGAGCGGGTCGGCGACGACGGCCGCCGGGCGCGCCGCACGCAGAATCGCGGCGGCGTGCTCGGCATACGCTCCCCGGCCGGCGAAGGTCAGCGGGGAAGCGATGGGTGCCGGCGTCAGACCCGCGTACATGGCGCCGAGGAAGGCGGGCACGAACACCCGCGGCTCCTCGACCTGCAGCGCCACCACGCCGCCGCCCGGCACCTCGGACCGCAGATATGCCGCGGTGGCGAGGGCCTGGCCGGCGAGCTCCGCATAGCTGCGGAACTCCCAGCCGTCGGGCCGGCAGAAGTGGATGCCGCGGTCTGCCGCGGGGTCGTCCATCCAGTCCAGGACGCTGGTCATTCGGGTCACCTCGTGTGGTCGGTGTTCGCTGGCTTTACGCGGGGACGGTGCGCGCCCCTCGCGGCAATCCGGGGAATTCCGGCCCGGCGGCCCCGGCGGCCCCGGCGCCCCGACCGCCCGGCCGGACGCTCACCGCCCGGCCTCCTCCGCGCGGCTCGGCCGCTGGGACGCGGCCATTGCGGCCATCTGCTCCTGCACCTGCCGCTGCGTCTCGGCGACCGCGGCCATGCCCTTCCGGTCGAAGAGCAACAGCGCAGGGAGTGCGCCCGCGAGCGCGAAGACGCCGGCGAGGAGGAAGGCGTCGAGGTAGGCCTGCGGCAGCGCGAGGTTGCCGGCAGCGAAGACAGCGGCCATGGCGGCGATGCCGAGGGCGCCGCCGAACTGCCGGGCGGTGGTGTTCATCCCGGTGCCGGAGGCGAACTTCAGCGGGTGCACGGAGATCGACGCGGCGGTGGTGACGCTGGTGAGCGCGGCACCGAGCACCGCGCCGCCGATCGTCCCGTACGGCAGCCAGACGGCGAGGAAGTCGGGCTCGGAGCCGAGGACGTTGAACACCCACACATTGAGGGCGAAGAAGATGATCAGGCCGACGACCACGATGGGCCGCTGCTTCTGCGGCGGCACCCGGCGGCCCACGACGACCGCGGCGACGGCCGAGGCGACCGCGCCCGGGGTGACCGCGAGGCCGGCCTCGAGGATCGAGTAGTGCCAGATGGTGGTGAGGTAGAGCGGCCCGGACAGGAACCACACGAACAGCGCGGCGCCGATGCAGAACGACGTCAGGTTGGCCATGGCGAACATCCGCGTGTGCCACAACTGCGTCTCGATGACCGGCGCTTCATGCCGCCGCGACCGCAGCAGCGCGACGCCGATGAGCGCACCCCCGCCGGCGATGCAGCCCCAGGTGGCCCCGGACATCCACCCCCAGTCCTCGCCCTTGGTCAGCCCGACCACCACCGCGCCGATGCCGACGGTGACGCATGCGGTCCCGGGCAGATCCGGCAGCTTTCTGCCGGTCGCGGGCCGGTGCGGCAGCCGGCGCGCTCCGGCGGCGAGCACGGCGAGCCCGATCGGCACGTTCAGCCAGAAGACGGCCCGCCAGTCGATCTCGCTCACCAGCAGCCCGCCGAGTGACGGCCCGGCCGCGGCGGCCAGCGAACCGGCCGCGCCCCACAGCCCGATGGCCGCGGCCCGCTTCTCCGGCGGCGTCTCGGCCAGTACGAGCCCGAGCCCGGCCGGGATCATGCCGGCCGCGCCGATGCCCTGGACGGCCCGTACGGCGATGAGGAACGGCACATTCGGCGCGAGTGCGCAGGCGAGCGAGGCGATGGTGAAGAGGGCGAGGGAGGCGAGGAAGACCTCGCGCCGCCCGATCAGGTCGGCGAACCGCCCGGCCGGGGTGAGCAGCGCGGCCAGCAGCACGCCGTAACTGGTCACCACCCAGGTCAGGTCGGGGACGGAGGCACCGGGGAAGTCGGCGGCCAGAGCGGGGAACGCGACGTTGACGACGGTGGTGTCGAGGAACGCCATGAAGGTCGCGGCCGCGGATAAGAGCAGGATCATTGTCGGTCCTTCCAACGACAAACTATTGGTATGCAAGTACATACTCAGGGTATGTAGCTGTCAATAGCCGGGCTCCGTACGAGGGTTGGGGCGCCGGCCGGCGTATTACGTCCGTGAACACGACCACCACCACGCACCCGCGACTGCTCGGCCTGGGCACGTACCGCCCCCGCCGCCGCGTCGACAACGCCGAGATCTGCCGCACCCTCGACTCCTCACCGGAGTGGATCGTCCGCCGCAGCGGCATCCGCACCCGCGCCTTCGCCACACCCGACGAGACCCTCGTCGAGATGGCGGCCACGGCGGCGGGCAAGGCCCTCGCCGACGCGGGCGTCGCGCCCGGGGATGTGGACGAGCTGCTGGTCGCGACGATGTCCGACGTCGCCGGTGCGGACCGCGACCTGCCGGCGGCCGTGGCGGCCCGGGCCGGAATCCCCGCCCGCGCGGCGGGAGTCGGCGCGGCGTGCGCGGGCTTCACCGTGGCGCTGGCGCTCGCGGCCACGTCGGTACGGGCGGGCTCCGCCCGGCACGTCCTCGTGATCGGCGCCGAGCGGATGTCGGACCTGCTGGACCCGCGCGACCGCTCGACGGCGTTCCTGTTCGCGGACGGCGCCGGTGCGGTGCTGGTCGGCGAAGGTCAGGAGCCGGGCATCGGCCCGGTGGTGTGGGGCACGGACACGGAGCTGATCGACGCGATCACCGTACGGGCCGAGCCCGGCGGCCCGCCGCGGCTGCGGATGCAGGGCTCACCGGTGTTCCGCTGGGCGGTGAAGCAACTGCCGGACGTGATACGGGCGGCGCTGGCGCGGTCAGGGCTCGCGCCGGGCGATGTGGCGGCGTTCGTGCCGCACCAGGCCAACCTCCGCATCATCGAGGCGGCGACGCAGGCGGTGGGCTTCCCGCCCGAGGTGGCCATCGCCCGGGACGTGGTGGACCAGGGAAACACCTCGGCGGCGTCGATCCCGCTGGCGCTGGACCGGCTGCGCGCCGAGGGCGCGGTGGCGAGCGGGGACGTGTGCCTGCTGGCGGGCTTCGGCTCGGGGCTGACGTATGCGGCGCTGGCGGCACGGATGCCGTAGCGCGCCGTCAACCGCCATCCGTCGTACAGACAGGTCCTGATACGCCCATTATTGTCGCGCCATAGGGAGACTTCGATGCCTCACCCACCCCGGAAGGGGGCGCGAGATGAACGAGTTGTTCCCCATCGCCGCCGGTCTCGTCCTCGGCGCGGTCCTCGCTCTCATCCGGCCGGGGCTGCGGCTGTTCGCCGGCCTCGTCGGAGCGATCCTTCTCGGGGTGCTGGCCACCGTCGTCAGCGGTGAGTACCTGATCGGCTGGGAGTTCCTGCTGATCGACGTGCCGCTGGTGGCCCTCTGCGCCGCGGCCGGGCTGGTCGCGGTGCGCGCTGCCGTACGCGGCGGCGTGCAGCCGCGGCAGCCGCGCGGCTGATCCCGGAGGCGGCCGGCCGTGCTGACCGTACCCAGCGTCTCGCTCGTCCACGAGCGCTCCTCGACGCAGCGCTTCCTGGTGGTGGGCGACACCAAATTCGCCCTGACCGCCGCCGACTTCAGCGGTCTAGGGCTGCGGCCCGACAGGGTGCGCGAGGCCGAGGACGGAACGCTGTCCCGCTACATCGAGCGCCCGCTGCGCGCGGCCCCGGCCGTGCGGCCGTCCGACGTGTTCTTCGGCTGCGGCGAGGACTTCACCTCGGTCACCGGCCGCTGGCACTACAACTGCCAGGCGCTCGCCAACCGGGTGCACCCCGACGTCCTGGTCGCGGGATGGCTCTGGCGCCCGAACCCCGACACGCCGCCGCAGCCGTTCCGCAACGAAGCACCGCACGGCATCGAGGACATCCACTACGAAGTGCGCTACGACAGCGTCTTCCTGGACCGGCTGTACGGCCCCGGCGGCCTGAGCTCCGCCCTGGACGCCGTCTCGTATCCGGGCAATCCGACCGACGAGCCTAGCCTTCCGTTCCCCGCGGGACCCCCGCTGTCGGCCGGGCGGCCCACCGCCGTGACCCTCAACTCCTGGATCCTCCCCGGCAACGCGGAGAGCATCCACGGGGAGCTGAATGCCTGGCATGTGTACAACATCGGCGGCCTGTTCTCCCGGCATTACGTGGGCCGCGGGCCCGCCCCGCAGGGCTGGGTGAACCCCTTCAGCAGCGACGAGGGCGCGTACTTCCCCTTCCACCCGTACCATCCGGACGGCCGCACCCCCCTTTCGACCGGGGACTACGTGCTGCTCCGCGGCCCGTTGTGGGAGGACCACTGGCACGGCGACCCGAAGGACGTGCTCGACCCCTGGGACACGCCGCCCACCCGGCACCACGCCTGGCTGGAGATGCACCCCATCGACTGGGTCGTGAAGATCGGCGGCCCCGGCCCCAACCTCCGCACCACCGCCAAGCGTTCCGTCATGTGCACCCCGGGCACCAACGGCGACCAGGCCGACTGGGGCGACACCATCCGCCCGGACTTCGCGCCCTCGTCGGCGACGCGGCGGATCGAGGTACGCGGGGTGGACCGCCTCGACGACACCCGCGCCGGCATGATCAACGCCGACAGCGTGCGGGCCGTGACCACCCAGGCGCACCAGGACCGCGTGGACGTGGGGGTGTCGGTGGCGCCCACCGGCAGCGCCCAGGGGCGGCACAAGGGGTGCTGGATCGTCGGGTGGCGGGAGGTGGACAGCCGCGACCGGGTCTGGGTGGGTGATCAACTCCCGGCGGGCGCACAGCCGTTCACCGACAGCGACTCCTGGCTGTGGACCGCCGACCCGCGGCCATTCCACGGGTCCGTACTGCACCGGTCGTCGCGCGTGGACGGCATGCACCAGCACTTCTTCCTGCACGCCACTGAGACCCTCCAGGTGGGCGCCGACGATGTGCTGTTCGCCTGTGTGCTGCTCGATCCCGACGCGCCGCCCGACCAGCTGATGCTGCAGTGGCACACCACGGACTGGCTGCACCGGGCGTACTGGGGCGCGGACCGGCTGCCCTGGGGCACGCCCGGCACCGCAGAGCGGCGCTCCTTCGGCGCGCTGCCCGTATCCGGCGAGTGGATACGGCTCGAAGTCCCGGCCCAGGCCGTGGGGCTGGCCGGCCGGGAGGTCAACGGCATGGCCTTCACCCTGTGGGGCGGCACGGCGTCCTGGGATTACGCGGGCGCCTGGAGCCCGGTGCCGAAGTCGGGGGTGCTGCGGGTCAGGGCGGTGCCGGCGAATGTGGTGGAGGGACGGCGTTCGGTCACCGTTCAGGCCCGGGACAGCGGCGACGACTCGCCCGTGGGGGGTCGGGTGCTGCTCGACGGCGCCGATGTGGCCGCCACCAACACGCTCTTCAGGGAGGTCTACGACCCGGACGTGTATGTGTTCACCGTCCGCTGCCCCGGCTATCCGGACGCGACCGCAGAGCTGCGCGTACGCGGCGAGCCCAAGCCCCCGCCCGAGCGGAGCTGAGCGCGGGCGGGCCGCTCAGTCGACGCCGAGCAGCGACCGCAGCGTGTCCCGCTCGGGCCCCGCCCCCACCGACGACGCCACCCATACCCCGCGCCGCCACGGCCGCAGCGCCGCCCCGTGGCCCGGGACCGCGTCCGCCACCCGCCCCCATGCGAGCAGCGCCCTGACCTCGCCCAGCCGGTCGCCGGCGTCCCGGAACAGGGCCTCCGCCTCGCGGCACCGGGCCACGGCGCCCGACGGGCTGCCCGCCGCGAGGGCGATGTCGGCCTGCGCGAGCAGCACCCGGGCGCGTACCAGACGCAGCTCCGTGCCCGCCGCCGCGAGGGCGCTGCGGCAGGACGCCGCCGCCTCCTCGTACCGGCCCCGGCCGACCTGCTCGGCCGCCAGGCCCGCGTGCGCGGCCGCCGCGCCCTGGCGGTAGCCGGTGGTCCGCGCCAGCTGCAGCGCCTTGCCGTGGCCGCGCTCCGCCGCGCCGGGGCTGCCCGCCGCGGCCTCCACGCCGGCGAGCCGGTTCAGGCAGTCGGCGGCGGCGCGTGGGTCGGCCAGGTCCCCGATGGCCGCGTGCGCCTCGGCCACCGTGCGCAACGCCGCTTCCAGCGCGCCCGTGTTGGCGAGGACGACGGCCCGGCAGGTCAGGGCGAGCGCCACGCCCTCCGGGAAGGCCGCCTCCCGGCTCAGCCGGTACGCCGGCTCGCTCCAGCGCGCCGCCTGCTCGTAACGCCCCAGGTCGGCCAGGGCGAGCGCGATGTGCGCGGGCAGCCGCACCCGCCCGAAGCGGGAGTCGGCCGCGTCGGCCAGGCCGAGCGCGCGCTTGTAGTCGCGCAGCGCGGAGCGGAGGTCGCCGCGGTCGTGGGCGCTGCGGGCCAGCCGGCCCAACGCGCCCGCCTCTCCGGCGGGATCGTCGATGGCGCGGTGCACCGCGAGCGCCCGGCGCAGGTAGCGGTCGGCGAGCGGCAGGGAGCCGACCGACCAGTGGGAGCGCCCGAGCGCGGCGAGCGCGAGCCCTTCGCCCGCCCGCCAGCCGGCGGTGCGGGCGACGGCGAGGGCCTCGCGGGCGCGGATGCGTTCTGCGGCGGTGCGGCCCTCGCGGTACTCGGCGTCGGCGGCGTTCAGCAGCATTCCGGCGTACGCCCGGCCGTTGCCGCTCCGCGCAGCCGAACGCGCCGCCGCGCGCACGGCCTTCGCCCAGTCACCATCGCCGGGCCACAGCCGCACGTACCCGAGCATGGCATCGGCCAGCCGCCAGCCGGCCGGCCCGAGCCGCTCATCGGCACTGTCACAGGCCATGGTGATGGCAGCACAGATATTGCTCCGCTCCCGCCGCAGCCAGCCGAGATCGGCGCCTCCGACTCCGCCCGTGGCGGCCGGACCCGCCGCCTCCCCCGCCAGCTGCGCGGCCGGGTCCACCGCCGTTCCGGCCGGACCCCGAGCCGTATACGTCGCCGTGTCCCCCATCAGCCGCGCGCCCCGGGCCGGCCCCGCCGCCTGTCTCTTA
>NZ_JAAKZV010000294.1 GCF_011044975.1 Streptomyces coryli
TGTATAAGAGACAGGGCACCGCCCCACCGACGCCAGCCCGCGCAACGTCTGGCCCGGCACCGTCCGCGAACTCACCGCCCAGGGCAGCCGCCTCCGCGTGCTGATCTCCGGCACCCCGGACGTCGTAGCGGAAGTAACCCCCGCGGCCGCGGCCGAACTCGGCCTCGCCGAAGGCACCGAGATCTGGGTGAGCGTGAAGGCGACCGAGGTCACCGTGATCCCTCTCTGACGCCCCGTCACTCGTACGCCCTCCCCAGCGCGCGCCCCACCCGACCCCGCCGGAGCATGGCAAGAACGCCACCGCACCGACTCGGGGAGCCACCGTGCAACGGACCGTCCGCGCCCGCCTGCTCATCGCCACCGCCGTCCTCTCCGCCGTGGCGGGCGGCTGTGCCAACTCCTCCGGTGACAAGGACCAGGACACCGGCGCGGACATCAAGCCCGCCAAGCTGAGCTGGAAGTCCTGCAAGCCCAAGGGCGAAGCCGCCCAGCAGCCAGGCGCCGCCGGGATCAAGTGGGAGTGCGCCAAGCTCCCCGTCCCCGTCGACTACGACAAGCCGGACGGCGACAAGATCGACCTGGCCCTGATCCGTACCAAAGCCACCGGCAAGAAGGAGCCCATCGGCTCCCTCATCTACAACTTCGGCGGCCCCGGCGGCTCCGGCGTCAGCACGCTCCCCGCCGCCGCGCCGCAGTACGAGGGCCTCCGCACCCGCTACGACCTCCTCAGCTTCGACCCCCGCGGCGTGGGCGACAGCGAAGGCGTCCGCTGCCTCGGCGACAAGCAGCTCGACTCCTATTTCGCCGCCGACAACACCCCGGACGACGAGGCCGAGCAGAAGGCGTACTTCGACAACATCAAGAAGTTCAACAGCGGCTGCGAGAAGAACGCCGGAAAGATCCTCCCGCACATCGGCACCGAGAACGCCGCCCGCGACATCGACCTGATCCGCAAGGCCGTCGGCGACGACAAGACGTACTACTTCGGCACCTCCTACGGCACCGAGCTCGGCGGCGTGTACGCGCACCAGTTCCCCAAGAAGGTCGGCCGCGCCGTGCTCGACTCCCCCATCGACCCCACCCAGGACGGCCTCGGCCGCTCGCTCGGGCAGACCAAGGGCTTCCAGCTGGCGCTGAAGAACTTCACCGAGGACTGTGCGGACCAGGGCGAGGAGTGCCCGCTGGGCGAGGACCCGAAGGAGGGGGAGGGCAAGATCGCGGACCTGCTGCAGCAGCTCGACAAGAAGCCGATGCCGGCCGCCGGCGAGCGCAAGCTCACCGAGTCCCTGGCCACCGGCGGCATCGCCCAGGCGCTGTACTCGAAGGACTTCTGGCCGATCCTGCGCGAGGGTCTCGACGAGGCGATGGTCGACGGCAACGGCAGGACCCTCCTCGCCCTCGGCGACCTGCTCAACGGGCGCGAGCAGAACGGCCGCTACAGCACCATGCAGTCGTCTTTCGTCGCCATCGGCTGCGCCGACTCCAGCGAGCGGCCGGACACGGACGAGATCAAGGACAAGCTGCCGGAGTTCGAGAAGGCGTCGCCGCTCTTCGGGAAGTTCATGGCCTGGTCGATGGGGTCGTGCACGGACTGGCCGGTGAAGGGCGCGCGGACCAAGCCCGACGTGAGCGCGAAGGACTCGGCGCCGATCCTGGTGGTCGGCACGACCAACGACCCGGCGACCCCGTTCGCGGGCACGAAGCACATGGTCGACGCGCTCGGCGTCGGCCACCAGATCACGAACAAGGGCGAGGGCCACGGCGCGTACACACCGACGAACCCGTGCGTGACCAAGGCGGTCGACGCGTATCTGCTCCAGGGGCGGACACCCGAGGACGGCAAGACCTGCGGTTAGCATCGTGCGTACCTGAATCGAGCTATGGGGGGAACGGCCATGCGAAAGACGGCGACGACGGCGGCCGGCGCGGCGAAAGCCACACGGACCGCCACCGTCGGCATAGCGGGCGCCCTCACTGCCGCGCTGCTGCTGCTCACCGGCTGCAGCGGCGGCGACTCCGGGAAGGACGACGGCGGCGGCGGAGGCGACGAGACCGCCTCGGGTCCCGCCCCGGCCTCCGGCGAGCTCGATCTCCCCGGCTCGATCACGGGTCAGCGCGCCGACTGGAACCGCTGCTCCGCGCCCACCGTGAACCAGGGCCGCGCCCCCGGCGCCGAGGGCCCGCCGAAGGCGCTGGCCGGGACCGACTGGGAGTGCACCAAGGTCAAGGTCCCCCTCGACTACGACAACCCCGGCGGCAAGACCATCGACATCGCGCTGATCCGCGCGAAGGCGAAGGAGCAGGGCAAGCAGCGCATCGGCTCGCTGCTGTTCAACTTCGGCGGCCCCGGCGGCTCCGGCGTCACCACCATGCCGCAGGCCGCCGACCCCGACTACAAGAAGCTGAACACCCGCTACGACCTGGTCAGCTTCGACCCCCGCGGCGTCGGCGAGAGCGCCACGGTCAAGTGCCGCGGCGACGACGAGATGGACGCCTCCCGGGCCGTCGACGGCACCCCGGACGACCGCACCGAGTTCGCGAAGGCCGAGGCCGACCAGAAGGCCTTCACGGAAGGCTGCGACCAGCGCTCCGGCGACCGGCTGCGCCACATGACCACGACCAACACCGCCCGCGACATGGACGTCATCCGGCAGCTGCTCGGCGACGAGAAGCTGCACTACTTCGGCATCTCCTACGGCACCCAGCTCGGCGGCGTGTACGCGCACCTGTTCCCCAAGCGGGTCGGCCGCGCGGTCCTCGACGCCGTCGTCGACCCCACCAAGAGCGAGGTCGAGGGCAGCCTCGCCCAGGCCAAGGGCTTCCAGCTGGCGCTCGGCAACTACATGAAGGACTGCGCGAAGCAGGCCAAGTGCCCGACCGGCAAGGGCGGCGCCGAGGGCACCAAGCGCATCACCGACCTCCTCGCCCAGCTCGACAAGCAGCCGATGAAGACCCAGCTCGGCCGCGAGCTCACCCAGGGCGACGCCCTGACCGGCATCGCCTCCCTGCTGTACAGCAAGGAGACCTGGAAGTACCTCACCCAGTCCCTGCAGAAGGCCGAGCAGGGCGACGGCTCGTATCTGCTGCTCTTCGCGGACGTCTATACGGGCCGCGACCAGCAGGGCAACTACAACAACGAGAACGAGGCGCACGCCGCGATCGCCTGCGCGGACACCACGGAGCGCTACGCCGAGGCCGACGTCAGGAAGCAGCTGCCGCGCTTCAAGAAGGCCTCCCCCATCTTCGGCGAGATGCTCGCCTGGGGTCTCCTCGGCTGCTCCGGCTGGCCCGCCAAGGGCGAGGCGAAGACCCCCGAGGTAAGCGCCCCGGATGCCGCGAAGATGCTGGTCATCGGAAATACGGGCGACCCGGCCACCCCGTACGAGGGCGCCGCCAACATGGCCGACCAGATCGGCGACTCGGCGGTCCAGCTCACCTACGAGGGCGAGGGCCACGGCGCGTACGGGCAGGGCGACTGCGTGACGACGACGGTCGACGACTACCTGCTGGACGGCAAGGTCCCGGAGGACGGGAAGCGCTGCTCGTAACGGGGCCGGACGGTGAGCGCCGAGGAGGAGTTGACGTCCGAGCGCGGCCGCGCGCCGCGGTGGTGGCGCGGGCGGGTGCAGCAGTTCGTCGCGGTCGCGGTGGCCGGCGCGCTCGTCGGTGCCGCGGCGATGGCGTGGCAGCAGCAAGCGGGGCCGTTCGCCGACGAGGGTGAAGGGCGGCTGTGCTGGGGCGCGTTGGGCCCCGCGGATCTGGCTCCGCTGCTGCGTGAGCCGGAAGGCATCGAGTCCGCGGATGTGCCCGTGCTCTCGGACGACACCGGATACGACGGACCCACCGGCAGCTGCCATCTCACCGGCCGCGACGGCATGGACGGCGGCGGCTGGGCGATGACGGTGCGGGTGCACCGGCTCGACAACCGCTTCGGCAGCGGCGGCCGCTGGGCGGACGAGTTCCTGGCCGGCCGCCTCACCCCGCTCGGCGGCGACCTCTCCGGCATGGCCTCCGACGGCCGCGCCTGGCTGGCGCTCCCGGAGGGCTGCCCGGGCCCGGCGGTGGGGGACAAGACCCAGGGGCCGACCGTGGTGGATATCGCCGATTCCCTGACGCCCGACGAGGACCAGCCCGACCGGCGCCGGCGGGACGCGCTCGCCCGCATGCTCGTGAAGGTCACCAACAAGGTCACCGCGGACCTCGGCTGCTCCGGCCGCATCGCCGACCCGGTGCCGCACCTGGCCGCGAATCCGCGCTACGACTCGCACGAGCGGCCCGACGCCCTGTGCGGCATCAAGGGCCTCGCCCTGCCCGGCAATCGCAAGCCGGAGTCGTACCCGATCCGCACCTCCGGCACCTGGCCGGTCCGCACCTGCGACCGCGACCCGCTGCTCGGCAGCCCGTCGATGCGGCTGATGACGGTCGAGGACCCGCGGCTGGTGGAGATGTTCTACGGGCCCGAGTACGTCGGCGCGCCGGTGGAGTCCGGCAGCCGCGCGGGCTACGGCGGCATCGGACCCAACCAGGCCTGGTTCCGGGCCAAGTGCGAGTCCGGCCGCGTGCTGTTCCTGGTCCGCTCGAACGGGTCGGGCCACCGGGCCGGGGACGTCCGCGCGCTCTTCCCCAAATACGCCGAAGCGGAGGCGGACCGCCTAGGGTGCGGTCCCCTCCGCCTCAAGCTGCCGTGAGCAGGCCGGTCAGTAGACCGGCGTCAGTAGACCGGCGTCAGTACACCGGCTTCTCCGGCTCGATCTGGTTGACCCAGCCGATGACGCCGCCGCCGACGTGCACCGCGTCCGCGAAG
Organism: Streptomyces coryli; assembly: GCF_011044975.1. Lineage (GTDB taxonomy): Bacteria > Actinomycetota > Actinomycetes > Streptomycetales > Streptomycetaceae > Streptomyces > Streptomyces coryli. The sequence goes on from NZ_JAAKZV010000294.1 coordinate 4,805, forward strand.
CCCGCGGACTTGAGCACCGCCAGCACCTCGGCAGACCGCACACCGGTCTTGCAGTTCAGGACGATCTTCTTGTCCTGCGGCAGGTCCTGGAGGGCCTGGCCCATCAGGAAGTCGTTCTTCGGGATCAGCCGGGAGCCCGGGATCGAGACGATCTCGTACTCGTTCGGCTCGCGGACGTCGATGAGGTCGATGTTCTCGCCCTCGTCGATCCACTCCTTGAGCTGCTTCGGCGTGATCGTGGAGCCGAGCGCGGCCTCCTGCGCCTCGTCCGACACGACACCGCAGAAGGCCTCGTAGTCGATCAGCTCGGTGACCGTCGGGTTCTCGCCGCAGACCGCGCACTCCGGGTCCTTTCGGACCTTGACCTGGCGGTACTGCATCTCCAGGGCGTCGTAGATCATCAGGCGGCCGACCAGCGGGTCGCCGATGCCGGCGAGCAGCTTGATGGCCTCGTTGACCTGGATCGAGCCGATCGAGGCGCAGAGCACGCCGAGCACGCCGCCCTCGGCGCACGACGGCACCATGCCGGGCGGCGGGGGCTCCGGGTACAGGCAGCGGTAGCAGGGACCGTGCTCGGACCAGAAGACCGACGCCTGGCCGTCGAAGCGGTAGATCGAGCCCCAGACGTACGGCTTGTTCAGCAGCACGCAGGCGTCGTTGACCAGGTAACGGGTGGCGAAGTTGTCCGTGCCGTCGACGATCAGGTCGTACTCGGCGAAGATCTCCATCACATTCGAGGAGTCGAGCCGCTCCTCGTGCAGGTTCACCGTGACGTACGGGTTGATGCCGAGGACGGTGTCCTTCGCGGACTCGGCCTTCGAGCGGCCGATGTCGGCCTGGCTGTGGATGATCTGGCGCTGCAGGTTCGACTCGTCGACCTCGTCGAACTCGACGATGCCGAGCGTGCCGACACCCGCGGCCGCCAGGTACATCAGGGCCGGCGAGCCGAGCCCGCCGGCGCCGACACACAGCACCTTGGCGTTCTTCAGCCGCTTCTGCCCGTCCATCCCGACGTCGGGAATGATCAGGTGGCGCGAATACCTGCGGACCTCGTCGACGGTGAGCTCCGCAGCGGGCTCGACCAGGGGTGGCAGCGACACAGGGACGACTCCGTAGCTACAGGAAGCATGGTTGTTCTGCCTGTAACACTGCCACGCCCCTTCTCATTCCGAGACACCCTGTCCGATACGCGAGACGATTTCGTCCCAGTACCCGGGCAGCGCCTCCCAGCTGCGGCGGTCGGTGAAGAAGACGGAGGCCGCGCCCTGCCAGCGGGCGATCCGCATCGCCTCGGTGAGGTGCATGCGCGGAATGCCGTGCACCAGATGGCAGAACTTCTCCGCCGGATAGTCGGCGGTCCACTCCGCCACCTGCGACCAGCGGTACTCGGTCCACGGACCGGCGAAGGTGACCAACTGGTCGGCGGCCTCCGCGTATCCGGGATACGGGTGGGTGCCATGGCCCAGCACTATGTGGGCGTCGTCCGAGAGCGCGCCGAGCGTCGTCGTCGTACGCCGGACCTCCTGCAGCAGCGAGCGCTCCGTCGGGCAGCGGTCGAGATAGAAGCCGTCCGCTTTGTACCACTCCAGGAAGCGGTGCGCGTCCGTGATCAACTCACCGAAGGGCCGCCGCGCCCAGCGCAGGTCGAGCTGCCCGAGCACCTTCACCCCGGCCGCGCGCAGCCGCCCCGCCGCCTCCAGGCAGTGCGGGTCGGGGCGGGCGCCCGGACCATTCGCGACATTCAGCACCGCCCAGTGCACCGCGCTGCCGGCGCGGGTGAGCTCGCCCCACTCCATGGGCGCGACGAGGGGGTGCGCATAACCCGGGACACCGAGGCCGAGGCGGATGTCGCCGGGCCCTGGCCGCTGGGATGCGTGCAGAGGTGCGAGTGCCTTGCCGCTTTCGACTCTATTCAGATACGGCACGCCGCCTCCATCCAGATATCCGCAAGAGATTCCTCGATTCCGATACGGGGCCGCCAGCCGAGGCGGTCCCGGGCTGTTCTGACATCCGCCTGCTGCCACGATCCGCAGCCGTCCGGATAGGGGTACGCGGCGGCGGCCGACATGGATGCCGCCGAGTCGTTGCCGAGCGCGGCACCGACCGGGGACGACGGCTGCGGGATGGACCCGCGGCCGAGACCGCCGTCGAGTTCGTGCAGCTGGCCGCCGTAACCGGCGACCCGCGCGAGGGTGGCCGCCGCGTCGCGCAGCCGGACGGCACGTCCGCTGCCGATGTTCACCGCGCCCTGGGCCGCGGACAGCGAGGCCGCGTGCACGGCCCTGGCCACGTCCCGGACGTCGACGAAGTCCCGCTGCGCGCCGAGCCCGCTGAGCTTCAGCTCGCCGTCGCCGGCCTGCATCGCCCGCCGCAGCGCCTCGGCCAGCCGCCCCAGCGGGGAGCCCGCGGGCGTACCGGGCCCGATCGGCGAGAAGACCCGCAGCACGATCGCGTCCAGACCCGAGGTGAGGACGAGTTCGGTCGCGGAGAGCTTGCTCACCCCGTACGGGCCGCCGGGGCGCGGCAGCGCGTCCTCGGCGGTGGAGGAGCCGGGCTGCGAGGGCCCGTACTCCGCGGCGCAGCCGAGCTGGACCAGGCGGGCGCTGAGGGAGCTGCGCCGCATCGCCTCGCAGATGGTGGCGACCGCGACCGTGTTGTGCCGGATCAGGTCGCGGGCGCTGCCGCGGGTGGCGCCCGCCGCGTTGATCACCACGCCGGGGTGGACGGCGTCCAGGAAGCGGGTGAGCGCCCCTGGACTGCCGGAGGCGAGGTCGAAGCGCACGTCCGCGTCGTCGCCGCGGCCCAGCGTGGTGAGCTGGACGGCGGGGTCGGCGAGCAGCCGGTCCGCTACGTAGCGGCCGAGGAATCCGTTGGCGCCGAGCAGGAGGACCCTCATCGGTCACCCCCGGCGGCCGGGGACGCGGCGTGTGGCTGCGCCGCGGGCGAAGCGGATGGTGCGGGCGGTGCCGGGGGGCTCTTGAGAGGACACAGCATGTCGTTTTGCTCCTTGCGGTGGGCCGAGGCCCTGGTCAGTGCCGTAACAGCGCTCGCCAGCAGCGCCAGCGCGGCCCCGCCGCAGGTCACGGCGGTCACCGCGGTGACGCCGTACGCGGCGGTGAGGAGCTCGACCGGGCGGCCGAGCAGGCCCAGCCCGGGGAGCCGGGCGGAGACGGTGAGCAGCACCGCCGCGACCTGCGCGGTCGCTGCCGCATGGAGGGCGGCGGCGGCGCGGCGGGGTTCGCCGTGCACGGCAAGCAGGCGGGCGAGGAAGAGCAGCGCGCCGAGCGCGACGGCCGCGGTGGTCGCGGCGGTCGGGGACGGCACGGCGTCGGGGTGGGGCGCGTGGCCCGCGGTGGTGAGGAAACGGGCCAGGGTGCTGTCGCACGCGTGCTGGGCGGCGACTTCGAGGGCGAGGAGCGCGGCGAGGGCGAGGCAGAGCACGCCGACGAGGAGCGGGCGGACCCGCGCCCCGTACTCCTCGAGATCCCGGGCACCGTCGAGCGCGCGGCGGGCACGATCGGCGAAGAACCGCGCGCACCAGGCGGCGACGGGGATGCTCGCCGCGAGCGCCAGTGCCGCCGCCGCGGTGGCGGGCGGGACGGCCGGCGCGCGGTCGGCGCCGGTGGCGCCGGCCATGGCCTCGCTCAGGAGCCAGTCGCCGTAGAGGAGATAGCCGATCAGCCACAGGACGGGGCCTGCGGCTCCGGCGGTGGGCCGGCCGGGCGGTGGCGTGAGCGGCCCGGTGCGTACGACGAGGTGCAGCACGGCCGCGGTGAGCAGCGCACCGGCGGCGGCCGCGGCGGCCTGGGCGGCCGGACCGGGGAGGCGGGCGGCCGCGGCGGTCGTCGCGAGGGCGACGGCGAAGGGGAGGGCGTGGGTGAGGGTGCGGGTGCCGCTGCCGCGGAGGTCGTCCGTCGTGCGGCTTCGGGTGTGGTCGGTTCCGCCGTTACGGGCTCCGCTGCCGCGGGTGCGGGCGTACATCTCCTCGGCGAGCGAGAAGACATCACGGTGCCGGAGCCGGGCGGCGTCGCGCTCGGTGACACCTCGGGCCTCGAGCCCGGCGGCGATGTCGAGCGGGTCGACGGCGCGCGCACAGAGATCGCGATGCCGGTACATGAGCGTACGCACGGGATCGGCGGGCCCGCGCCGGGTCGCCTTGCGACGGGCGGGGGCCTTCGGCGCGGGGGGC